>JBCDIS010000035.1:0-49522 GCA_038748685.1 Acidobacteriota bacterium
CTGGGCGACCACCATACGTAGGCCTTCGCCGCGCTCGATCAGCTCGGCGGCCCGTTCTATCGGATCCTGAAGCTCGTCGCCCATGTGTCTCCCCGCGGTGAGGCCGTGGGGAATCCAGCGCGTCCGGAGCCCCCTCGGCGGCGACGCGAGCCTACCATTCGAGACCTTCCCGCGCTGGGGGTCCGGCTCAGTCGCCGCGGAGGGGCTCAGTCGTCGCGGAGTGCCTCAGTCGCTTCGGAGTGAACGAGCCGGATCGACCCGCGCCGCCCGCCACGCCGGGGCGAAGCAGGCCAGGAGGGTCACCGCCGCAAGGGCAAAGGGCACGGCGGCGAAGGTGAAGGGGTCGAGGGGGTCCACCTCGAAGAGGACCGCTTCGAGCCACCGGGTCGCCACCAGGGCACCCACGAAGCCCACCGCGACGCCCGCCGCGAGGATCCGCAGGCCCTCCGTCATCACCAAGCCCACCACGTCGACGACCCGGGCTCCGAGGGCCACCCGTATCCCCAGCTCGGAGGTCCGCTGGGCCACCAGGTACGACACCACTCCGTAGGTCCCCACCGAGCCGAGGAGCAGCGCCACCCCCGCCGCCACCAGGAGCAGGGTCAAGGTGAAGGCGGGCCGGGCCCGGGCCCGCCGGACCATGTCTTCGACGGGCATGGGGTTGGCGACGGGGAGATCCGGGTCGAGGTCCCAGACCGCGCTGCGCATGGCTGGCACCAGGGCGCTCAGGTCCCCGTCCCCCCGCACCACGACGCCGGCGCGGCCGACGACCCAGTCGTTCTCCACCTTGGCGAGCACGGGGTAGTAGACGGTCTCCGGCGGCGATTCGGTGAGGGTTTCGGAGCGCACGTCGTCCACCACGCCGACGACGTAGTACCAAGGATCCTCGATGCGGTCGTCGTTGCGGCTCGGCATCAGCCGTTTCCCTAGGGGGCTTTCCCCGGGCCAGTAGTGCTCCGCCAGGGCGCGGCTCACCAGCACCGACCCTTTACGTCCCTCGGCGTCGGCGGGCTCGAGGTCCCGCCCCTGGAGCAGGCGGAGCCCCATCGCCCCTACGTAGCCGGGGGTGATCCGCTCGACCCGGAAGACCACCGGCAGGGTGGATTCGTCGTTGGGGCGTCCTTCGAGGCTGTGGCCGCTGCCGGCGCCCGTGCCCGACAGGGGGAGGCTGGAACCGACGGCGGCGGCCTCGATCCCGGGGAGGGCCTCCAGGCGTTCCAAGAGGCGTTCATGGAAGCGGGCGGCGGAGGCGTCGTCGGGGTAGTCGGCGCTCGGCAGGGAGATCTGAAAAGCCAAGGCGTTCTCGCTGTCGAAGCCGGCGTCGACCTCCACCAGCCGCTGGTAGCTGCGGGCCATCAGCACGGCCCCCACGAGGAGCACCAGCGCCAGGGCCACCTGGGCCGACACCAGCAGGCGACGGGTCCGGTGACGCCCGCGCCCGGCGGTGGCGGAGCGGCCGCCATCCTTGAGGACCCCCGAAAGCTCCCGGAAGCGGGTGCGCAGCGCCGGCGCGATGCCGAAGAGCAGTCCCGCCACCAGCGCCACGGTCGCCGTGAAGGCGACGACCTCGGGCCCCAGGGTCACCTCGTGCAGGCGGGGCAGTCCCGGCGGGCCGAAACGCACCAGGAGCCGGACGGCGGCGGCGGAAAGACCGAGGCCCACCACCCCCGCCAGCGCGGCGAGGGTCATGCTCTCCGCCAGCACCCCCCGAACCAGCTCGCCGCGGGTCGCGCCGAGGGCGGTGCGGACGGCGATCTCCCGCTGCCTGCCTTCGGCCCGGGCCAGAAACAGGTTGGCGACGTTGGCGCAGGCGATCAGCAGCACGAAGCCGACGGTGGCGAGGAGGATCCACAGCACGTTCTCGATGTCCCCCACCACCGCGTCCCGCAGCGGCCTGACCTGGGCCGTGAGCTGGGCCTTCCTCAGCGCGTCGACCGACCGCTCCCCGGCGAAGGCCTCCGGCAGACCCGCCATCAGCCGCGCCAGGTCGGCGTTGGCGGCCTCGACGGAACCGCCGGGCTTCAGCTTGGCCAGCCCCGCCGTGCCGAAGCTCCCCAGGTCGACCTCGTTGGGGTCGAGCACGATCGGCAGCCAGAGCTCGACCTCCGCCTCCGGGAAATCGAAGGCCGGCGGCATGACCCCGATCACCTCGCGGGCCGCCCCGTCGATGTGGATCCTACGGCCGAGGATCCCGGGGTCGGCGCCGAAGGTGCGGCGCCAGAGCCCGTCTCCGAGGATCACCACCGCGTCCCCCCCGGGCTCCCCCTCCGCCTCGGCGAAGACCCGGCCCCGCGCCGCGGAGACCCCGAGGAGCTCGAAGGCGGAGGGGGTCACCCGCGCCCCCCGCAGCTGTTCGGGCAGGTCGACGCCGGTTAGGGCGACGGCGCCGTCGTTGTAGAGGGCGAAGCCTTCGAAGGCCTCGGCGTGCTCCCGGTAGTAGAGGTGCAGCGCTTCCGACTGGCGGATGTCGACGAGGTCGAGCCCCGGCGCCGAGTGGTTGATGTCCACGAGCCGCTCCGCCTCCGCGTACGGGAGGGGGGCCAGAAGGACCGCATGGACGACGCTGAAGATGGCGGCGTTGGCGGCGATGCCCACCGCCAGGGTGAAGACGGCGATGGCGGTGAAGCCCGGGCTCTTGGCGAGGCGGCGGAGAGCTTGGCGGAGGTGACGCATGGCGATCTCCCGGCGAGTCGGCGTGGGTGCTTACCCTCCTCAACGTCCAGCCGGGGGATTTGTTCCCTGCGCACCCCAGATCGCCGCTCCGCCGGCCTTCATGCCCCCAGGCAAGACCGCCCCAACGAAAAAACCCTGGGCGACGCCGGAGCCGACCGCCCAGGGAACAGGATGCGCACTTCGCAGATCTCGGGAAACTCGTTAAGGAGTCGTGCCGGAGTGTCGTACCGGCGGCGCCGTCGGGGGACCGACACCTCCCCCGTCGTCGCTGAATCAGACTACCGACGATGCATCCCCAGCGCGACCCACCCCGGGGCAGGCTCCGCGGATCGGCCTCACCCCGTGGGGTGGGTGACAGGCCCGAGGACCGAGGACCGAGCCGTCTCGCCCACGGAGACCCGTGCTCCCAGGCTAGACCTCTGCTGCGGCCCGGGCCCGCCCCAGCTCTTCGACCAGCCCCAACTCGGCGACCCAGTGTTCGATATAGGGCAGGTCCAAGTCTTGCCCCTGGACTCGAAGGATGCCCGCCGCGTCGGAGATCTGGCGATCCGAAGCACTCATTTGTGCCCACTCCAGCTTCGTGATCACGACATCTTCGGGACGGGCGACGAACAGCTGGACACCGCCGACCATCTCCATCTGTCGCCGCTCGAACTCCAGCTTGCTGAATGGCCTGGCTTTTCGGAGGATGAAGTCGACCTTCCAGCCGGTTTCGAAGTCGATGATGTTGAACTGCCCATTTCGGGCGAAGGCTCGAAGGGCCGACTCCTCGCTGAAGTAGTAGGCGTCGTGGGGCAGAGACTGGAGCAGACGGAGTAGGCTTGAGCGATCTGGAGCGATGACCAGATCTACATCTTGCGTCGACCGAGGGGATCCGTGGACCGAGCTGGCGACGGAGCCCGCGACCATGTAGGGAATGTCTGCGCGCTCCAAGAGCGGGATGAGACGTTCGAACAGGCCCTTCGTCAGCAAAACTGGGACCCTCGTCAGACGTCGTACATCTCGCGGATGAGCTCGCGGGTGACCTCTCGCTCGGTCATCTCGGGGTACCGCTTGCGAATCCGCGACTTGGCGCACTCGCGGACGAACTCGCTCATGTCGAGGGCGATCTTCAGTCGCTGGGCGCCGGTCATCCGTCGATAGACCTCGAGTTGCGCTCGATGGGCGTCGGCATGGGTGTCGGGGGGACACGGCATCGTCATGCCAGAAAGCTAGCACAGCCGGCGGCGTCGAGTTTAGAGGGCGCTGCCGGCCCGACCCGGGTCTCGGGGAGGGCAAGTCGGGGGGTGCCGCTCTCTTCGAACCGTCGGCACGGGTTGAGGTATGCTTGAAGTTGCAATGGCTAGCTGATGGCAGGTCCAGGTCATCCGGGAGCTGCGAAGGGGAGCAGTCTCTCCATGAGCGCCGGCTGTTGATGGTCGCTGAGCGAGTTGCTTGGTTTCGATGCACTGAAAAATCACAAGGCTGTTTCAGGTCCGGACGGAGGTCCGGTGTAGGTAGTTTCTGTTTTGGGCTTGGGAGGGATGACAAATGATGCTGAATTGTCGGGACTGCTGAAGCAAGTGGCCGCTATATATGGAGCGAGGAGCACATGACTGACCTTGGATTTTCAGCCGCCCTAACGGTGCTTGGCGCGTTCCTGGGATCCGTGATCTCTCCAGCAATTGACATCATGTTCCGGAAGATTTTCGCCGGTCGCTCGGAAGAGCCAGGAGTTGTCGACGGCTTGGTGCTCCTGAGCGCGGCGAACGCCGCATGGGTGGTTTCGTTCGTATTCTGGGGATACATCGCAGACTCGAGACCCGCACTCATTACCGTGATCGTCCTGTACGTGGTGGCTGGGGTCCTCTTCATAGGATCCTTCTTGCAGTTTCGTCGAGCCAAAGACTTGAGCGCACTGGCTGAGTCTCGAGGTCTACTCCTAGCACTTGTAGTCGGCAGCAGCCTGTGGCTTACCGCGGAAAGTGCAGAAGTCGTATTGGCGTTCTTCGGCTTCGACGAACCTCCATACTTGATTCTGAAACATTCACTTCTAGCGACCGCCTGCATAGTCTTCCTTGGAGGTGCAGCTCTGAGTCTCTGGAGAAGAGAATGAACGTAGCACTCTGACTCCTGGCATTCCGCAGGCAGCGTAGATCCTTGCGCCCAAATGGGGCCTTCGCCGCCGCTTGGCTTCAGCCGTTGGACGCCGTTTACCAAAGGTAGATTGAGAGGATGGAAGAAGTACCTATTCAGAGCTTTATCGATCTGTACGAGTTCGTCCGTGGGCAGCCAAATCGCGAGCGTCTGGTCTTCCGAGGCGTGACCGATGCGGCGCGTCATAAGTTGGTTCCATCGGTTGGGCGCAAGAAGCCTCGCCCAGGCACCTCGAGACCGGCATTCGAAAGGCGGATACTCAACCTATTCAAAGAGCGAGCTCTTCCGCATCTTGACTACCACCCTCGCAACGACTGGGAATGGCTAGCGACTGCGCAGCACCACGGCTTGCCAACCCGCCTTTTAGACTGGTCCTATAACCCCTTGGTGGCCTGTTACTTCGCTGTAGAAAGAGATACGGATGGCGATAGCGCCATATACTCTCTGAACCTGCGTGAGGTCGTTGTCCCGGATGAGGTTGATCCATTCGAGCTTGATCGGGTGGCACGTTTCCGGCCTTCGCACGTGACTCCGAGAATAGCGGCCCAGGCAGGAGTGTTCACCGTTCACTCAAGACCGGATAAAGCCTTCGTGGACATCAAGAGGCTGAAGGTAGGAATAGTCGCGAACTCGGCTCGGAGTTCGCTGAAGAGGGATCTTTACAAGTTTGGTATCACTTCAAGCAGCCTGTTTCCGGGGCTAGACGGTATTGCTAAAGAAATTGAGTGGAGAAACACCAGTGAGCATTGAACGATGGCGGCGCCTGACCCGCGCTTCGAGCGAGCATGGAACGCGTCGCTCAAGCTCAGCACGTTCTGCGAATCCTGGCCCTTTGAGGATCCGTTTTGTCTGATGAATCAGCGGAGAAGATAGAGGATCTTCCGTCCTACAAGGAGTTGGACGAGACGGCATCCGGCGTGGGCCTGGTCGCTAGCCTGTGGCCAACCCTTAGAGCTGTGGGTCTGGTCGAAGAAGACTTACCATTCTCGAAAGTAGATGTGGCGCAGCTAAGGAGGCAAACCCAAGAGCTCCTTGGGCTCCCCGATCGCTTCAACCGGGCTTTCTCCTCACAGGGTTGGATTGCGTATGAAACGCTCAATGTCGACTTGATACGTAAGGCTGTCGAACTTGCAGAGGGTGGCAGCCTCGCCAAGGGGGAAGAAACTCTTCTCGACTACTACCTGTCCGAAGACAACATCCGTTTTCATCTTCGTCTCATGATGGGCGTCAATGCCTGGAGACCGCGAGAGCCGCTAGGAGTTCTTGCCCTCGAAGACTACCTCGCAGGCCGCTACCATGCTTGTGTACCTTTGGTCTTGGCCTTGATGGATGGGCTCGTAAGCGATGTTGCTACGACTGGCTTCTTTGCAGGAGGTACAGATGTAACAGCTTGGGATTCTGTGGCTGGTCATAGCTCCGGTCTCGCTGCCCTTTGTGGCATATTTAGTCGGGGGCGCCGGAAAACAACGGCCGAGGAGCTCGAACTGCCCTATCGACACGGAATTCTCCACGGTCGCGATCTGGGCTTTGCTAATTCGGTCGTAGCGGCCAAGACCTGGGCAGCGCTCTTTGCCGTTCGTGACTGGGCTTCAAAGATTGAATCTGGCTCTGGCCAGGCCCCGGAAGCGGAAGAGCCTGCGAATAGGCCTAAGACATTTCTGGGATCGTTGCGCGAACTAAGAGACGAAGTCGAGAAGCTCGGAGATATTCGAAAGGACCGTAGAAGACTGGACGAGTGGCGTGCGCGTCCTAGTCCAGCGGACCTCGCTAGGGCCGAACCATTCCTCGAAGGTACGCCGGAGGCCTCCGCCAAAGAGGTGCTCAGTCTGTGGAGCGCGGGCAATTATGGCGGAATTGCGCGCTTGCTTTCCTCCTTGAGCGGTGATGAGTCAGTAGGAAAGCGGGCTGGACGGATTCGTACTAAGATCGAGCCCAAGCGTATCGAGGAGTATGAGATTCTGGAGATCCAAGACGAAGCAGCAGCAGTAACTGCCGTCGTCGTCGAAGTGGCAGGTCAAGCCAGTTTCGCCATCAGTCGGGAGCGATACTGCTTCTCATTGCGAATGATCTATGAAGATTCTGATGGAAATGCCGAGATTCGAAGCAAAGAGGACGGCAGGTGGTTGGTCGTGGAGATTTCACTCTATACACCTCGGCAGAAGAAAAATCTTCTAAAATCATAGAGAGCAGCCACTCCAGGCGGACCACCTCCGCCGCTTCGCTTCTCCGATGTCCGCTAAGTGATCGCGCGTTGGGCGCCATAACTCGACTTGAATGATCATGTTTGTATTCTCTAAGTATTACTGGCAGGATCACTTCTCTGTCCTTGTAGCATTGAAGTCGCTGTTCGCTGCCCTAGGTTTGCTCTGGGGATTGGTGGAGGCTGTAGCCTTCTTCTCCGAGGAGATCGGTAACTCGCTCAAGTCGTCAGGGTGGGCTTACGTGGCCTCGGCCTTCGTGCTAGCGGTGATCTGGACTCTTATCGAGACTAGACCGACTCTTTTTGTTGCCGGCCAACCTCGGAGAACCGAGACTGCGATCTCACTTCGAGTTGGTGACATTCTCCAACTGGACCGTGACCATGCAATCGTAGTCAGCTCGAACACGAAATTTGCACTGAAGGTAGGGACCTCAAGCGTCCAGGCCCAGTGTCTTAAGAAGTACTTTGACAACGACAAAGACCGACTTGGCGGTTTGCTGCAAGAGCAGCTCAGGTCTGTGGACGCCGATGCGAACGGTGAGTACCCAATCGGTACCGTAGCAAGAATTAAGCTCCAGTCTGGACCCAAGCTCTACTTCCTCGCCGTCGCCAGTAAGAACGAGCTGGACAAATCTGTGACGACGATCCTTAATGTCAATGCCGCGTTGCCCGAGCTGTGGAAGTTCCTATCCCTCCAAGGCGATGTGTCGCGCTTAGCAATCCCGTTGTTTGGCACCGGTCGCGGGATGCTTGCTACTCCCCGGGAGGAGGTGTTGGACCTCATCATCAAGACGTACCTCTCAGCAAGCGCGGAGCGGCGATTCTGCCCTAGTCTCACGGTTGCTGTCTCGCCAAACGACCATCGTCGCAACAATGTTAGTATCGAGACCTTCTCGAAGATTCTTGACTATCATTGCCATTTTTCTTGAGTTGGTCCTTGGCAGAGGCCCCAAGCATAGTGCCCACTTCATGGTGTGCCAACCCTTACAAGCGGAAGCTGCGCCAAACCGAGCAGCTCCAGACGCAGACGCGCTGCGTGGCGCCGTCTTCCAAGCACCGAGTCAATGGATAGGTCACTGAAAGGGCAGGTGGAGATCTAGTGCAGCGACTCTTCGTGTATGGAACGCTCTCGCCGGGTAAGCCCAATCATCATGTCGTGGGAAAGATCGCTGGAGAGTGGGAGGCGGCGACGGTAAAGGGTGTCTTGGTGGAGGAGGGCTGGGGCGCAGCGCTTGGGAGTCCCGGACTCGTCCTCCGCGCGGACGGTGACGAGGTTCACGGGTATGTGCTTCAGTCCCCCGAGCTCGACGAGCACCTTCCGAGGTTGGACGAGTTCGAAGGGGACTAGTACCGCCGAGTGATAGGCCAGGTGCGCGGCGTCGGTTCGGGCGAGGTGGACGCATACCTCTATGTGCTGAGCAGAGGGGGTTGACTGGTCGAACTCGGCGTGCTTCTTTAGCCATGCCGTCCAACGTAGCTGTCTGGAGAGTTTCTCGGAACTCCTGGAGCCGATGAGAAGTACCAGTCGCTGCTACGGCGATGTCGAGTCTGCGGCGACCAATCCTGGCTTCGAGCGCACGCGAAGCGCGGCGCTCAGGTCTGGTCGCTCGGCAGGTATGGCATCGTCGACTCGCGAGACTTTGGAACTTTTCTAAGGAATCCGATCGAGAGAGGGCACGGTCCTGATGGAGAAAGCTGCAAAGTGGTGCGCTGTTGTGATTTGCCTCGCGGGGGTCCTTTCCGCGGGGTCTGCCCACGGAGGTGACGGCGAGATACTGTCTCGGGACACCGTGGTGATCGACCCAGCGATCATCCCTGATGATGTCTCCGAGGAAGCGGCGGCGCGTCTCCTGCCGAGGCTCAAGGCGCTCGAATCCAAGGTCGAAGTGCAGGCCATCACCTACGAGAGCGATGGGCTGAAGGTCAAGGGCTACCTCGCGTTCCCCAAGACCAGAGACACCCTTCCATGCGTGATCTACAACCGGGGTGGGAACCGTGGTTTCGGTGCGTTGAGTCCCCTGTCGGCAGTTCTCCGGCTAGGGGATCTCGCAAGCGAGGGCTATGTCGTCGTGGCCTCCCAATACCGAGGCGTCGAGGGGGGCGAGGGAATGGAGGAGTTTGGGGGAGCAGAGCTCGCCGACGTCTTGAACCTGCTTCCTCTTCTCGACTCGCTTCCGCAGGCAGACACGTCCAGAGTCGGGATGTACGGCTGGAGCCGGGGCGGCATGATGACCTACCTCGCTCTCACGAAAACAGATCGGATCAAGGCCGCCGTCGTCGGCGCCGCCCCTACGGACGTGGCGGGACTGATCGCGGATCGACCGGCAATGGAGGATCGTGTGCTTGCCGAGCTCGTTCCCGGATGGAAAGAGAATCGCTCAGCGGCCATTGCGGAGCGTTCGGCGATGTTTTGGCCCGAGAGGCTCCATCCGAAGACGCCCATCCTGCTCTTGCATGGCAGCAGCGACTGGCGAGTCGATCCCACGCAGAGTCTGAGGATGGCGACGGCACTGTACGAGGCCAAGCGCGCGTTTCGATTGGTAGTCTTCGAAGGCGGTGACCACGGACTCAGCGAGTTCCGCGACGAGGTCGACGAACAAGTGGTCCAGTGGTTCGATCGCTACGTCCGAGACGGGGAGACCTGGCCGAGCCTTGAGCCGCATGGGCGCTAGGTCATCATGTACTGAAAGGGCAGGTGGAGATCGAATGCAGCGACTCTTCGTCTATGGAACGCTCTCGCCGGGTAGGCCCAATCATCATGTCGTAGAGAAAATCGCTGGAACGTGGGAGGCGGCGACGGTCCAGGGCGTCTTGGTGGAGGAGGGCTGGGGTGCAGCGTTTGGGAGTCCTGGACTCGTCCTCCGCGCAGACGGTGACGAGGTTCACGGATACATGCTTCAGTCCCCCGAGCTCGACGAGTACCTTCCGATGTTGGACGAGTTCGAAGGGGACGAGTACCGCCGAGTGGTAGGTCAGGTGCGCGGCGTCAATTCGGGCGAAGTGGACGCATACCTCTATGTGTTGAGCAGAGAGGTTTGACCGGTCGAACCACCCGATCGGTTGTCCCGACATGACGGTCTGAGATGGGGAGGCGCGTTTCCGGACCGAGACGACGTACACTCCTGAGGTCAGAGCCAATCGCAGGGCTTGTACCTTTGGCCAAGCCACGCTGCTCCGCGTGGCTGACCGTTAGGCATATACGAGGATTTCGAAATGGCCCATCTCTTTCGCGTGCTCGTTCCCGTTTCGGACATCGAAGAAGCGGAACGTTTCTACTCCCGGGTGCTGGGAGCGCCTGGGAAGCGAATCTCCCCAGGACGTCACTACTTCGACTGTGACGGCACCGTCCTGGCGTGTCTCGATCCACGGGCCGACGGAGACGGGTACGAACCCAGGGCCAATCCGGAGCCGTTGTACCTTGCCGTCTCCGACCTGACCGCCACGTTCACGGCGTGCAAAGAGGCGGGCGCGAGTTTCGCCACCGAATCTCCCCCCGGCTTGGGTCCCCTCGGCGAGATCGCCAAGCGGCCGTGGGGGGAAGCGTCGTTCTACGTTGCGGATCCCTTTGGCAACCCGCTTTGCTTCGTAGATCGCACCACGGTCTTCACCGGGTAGCGCGCTGCCCAACAAGGAGTTGGCGTCGGACCCGTTCGGTTGGCCCGTGCCCCGACGGGCGGATCAGGGGCCGGGGAACAGCCAGGTGAGGCCTTCGCGGATCTCGGGGTGTCCGATCTGGCCGCCGGCGTGGGCGGACCACGCGAGCAGGTAGCAGAGCACCGCCGTGCCGACGAGGATGCCGAGCCGCAGGGCCCGGGCCGGGGGTTCCTCCTGGAAGAATTGCAGCAGCGCCTGGGCCGCCACCACCCCCAGCAGCACCAGCCCCACGAAGGCGACCCGGGCGAGGACCGCGTGGTGCTCCACCCACGCCTTCTCGGGGGCCAGGCGGGTCTCCAGCAGCTCGTAGGCGGAGGGGCCCGAGTAGTAGGCCATCGCACCGAAGGCCGCGCACATCACCAGAAGGCCGTAGCCCACCCGCAACAGGATGTCCTCCCGCAGCAGGTGCCCCAGCACCAGCAGCGCCAGCACCAGGGGGCAGCCCACCACCGGCAGGTGGACCACCATCAGATGGATGTGGGCGGCGGTCACGGCGTCGTCAATCGCCGGTGCCGATGGCCTCGGAAGGGGCGATGCCCTGGTCCACCTTGCTGTAGTCGAGCTCGCTGCCCCGCATGCTGTGGGGGATGAGGTAGACGACGGTCATCACCGCCGCCGCCACCATCACCACCAGGCGGGCGGGGAGCTCCTTCTTCTTCGGCCGCAGGCCCACGGTGGAGCAGGCGAAGAGCCAGGCCACCCACATGATGAGCATCTTGTTGTCGGTGAGGTCGTAGCCCCAGGGGAAGCCGGTCCAGTATTCGCCGAAGGCGTACTTCTGCACGAAGGGCCCGAGGATCATGCCGCCGAGGGTCATGCCGGTGAGGGTGATCCACGCCAGCGGGCGGACGTTGCTCGGCGCGAAGATGGCCCCGAGGCCGGTGCGCATGCCGATGAGCACCGAGAAGAACATGAAGGTCACGTGGGCCACCAGGAGCGGCGTGGGGACCGGATCCTTAAAGCGGATGATGATGTTGTCTTCCCCCGCCACGGGGATGCGGCTCTCCCCCGCGGGGGTGTCCACCTCGAGGTAGTACTCCAGCTTGCCCGCCGCCGGCTGGGCCGGCAGGTAGGCGGCGAGCTCGGTCACCCCTTCCTCCGTCTCTTGCGCCAGGGCCGCTTCGGTGAACGGATCGTCGGTCTTGTAGCGCTTCCAGTGAAGCCGCGCCGACGCGCCGACGCCGAGGTCCGGCAGCACCACCCGAGCGTCCCGGATGGTCTCTTCGCTGCGGATCAGCTTGTATTTGTGGACCGCGCCGGCGGCTTCGATCTCGCCGCGCTTCGGGTACGTGGGTCCGGTGCGACGCTGGTAGATGACGGCGGTGAACATGAGCAGGACCGCCAGCATCCACAGGAGGGCGCCGAGCCAGCGGGGGTGTCTACGGACTTCGGAAGATGCCATGTCTGGACTCTGGGTCTCGTCGTCATTGGGAATGGGCCTTGGGGACGCCGGATCCTCGAAGGACCGAGCTACCTGATGGCCTGCTCCCCAGATTTGAGCTGCTCGAAAGGAGAGGCTGTCACACTTCCGACCTTCATCGAGAACCCGATCTGACCCACTGAGCCTTGGCTCGTCACCCGCAGACGGGGTCCAGGACTAGACCCATCTTCGGCGAGCGGGTCAATCGCCGGATCAGACTACCGGCGCCGCACCTTGGGCGCGACCTGCTGCGGGGCAGGCTCCGCGGCGGAGGTCTCACCCCCGTGGGTGGGCGGCAGTCATCGGGCCAATGCAGCTGAATCGGGAGTTGGGGTCCTCGGTCGAGCCGCATCCCGTTCCCCTCGGGTCTCAAGGACTCGGAAACACGGGAGCAGACAGGAGCTAATGATCCGCCGTGGGATGAACGAGGCCCTGTCCAAGTCGGCAGAGTCGGCACGCGTTGCGGTATGCTCGGAGTTGCAATGGCTAGCTGATAGCAGGTCCAGGTCATCCGGGAGCTGCGGAAGGGGACATTCTCCCCGCGTTCGCCCGGCTGCTGAAGACCGCCGACCGAAATTACTTGGTTTGGATGAACTGTAGAAACACTAAGCTTTTGGATCGGGACGGCGGTCCGGTGCCGATGGTGTGTGCGTTGGACTTGGAGAGGATGACAGATACTGAATTGTTGGGGTTGCTGAAGGAGGTGGGTTGGCTGGTGCCTATCCGTCATCGACAAAGGGTGTTATCAGGCAACGGCAAAACGACCAGAAGGTCTGAACGCCTCGGCATTCCAGGCTCTATCGGGCACTCTATCAGTCTGAAACAGGCGATATCGAGTCTTAATAAGTTACATCTAATATAACGGCTGGGTGCAACGATTCAAGTAGCCGCAGTCGGAGCAACGAAAGCGATATCGAATCCACAGGGAGATCATGAATGCATCGTCTATTGAGGACAGTAGATCAACTCTCGGCCGACGAAAGATTTCAGGCATTCCAGAATCGCCTAGTAGCGAAGTTCTATGACGAGCTTGGTAGAGGCTATTCTCAGGCAGACAACGAAGTTGCTCTCGTGCACCGGCTTGTTGAGGCTGCAAATGGGGAAACATACGGCCCCTTGCATCTTTACGGCTCGATGCTCCATGGAACCCGCTCGTATGTCGAATTCAACTACCTAGACAAGCCCGTCACAAAAGAGCTGGGCGACATGGCTCTGATTATGGTTGTGACGGCAGGCCATCAAAGGTTGCTTCAAAGAATTACAATCATTCAGAACAAGAAGAACTCGGGGAAATCTTGGAGCATCGACCAAGAGCAGCTCTTCCTCTTAAAGAACTTTCCCCCATTCGCTGGGAATAAGGGCATATTTCAAGGGACAAAAGATCTTGCATTCAGGAACACAAGTGGCTGCCTGGGCTCGTACGGCCTCCTGTCTTCGCCTGGCGAGATGATTTTCATCGCAGCACCCCTGGTTTCAGAAATGCAGCGCGGAAAGAAGTCAGTATCGCTCTCAGATATCTCTGTTCTGAGCCAAGTGAACTCCGCGACTGGGGCAGAGGGTGGCTGGGGGGGATGGACTTGGCCAGGGGGCATTCGTATGGACTCCAAAGAGTGGTACTTTTTCGTGCAAGAGGTCTTCCACCGCTTCGGCCCTGACTGGCCGATGTTTAACGTACTGCCGCAGGCGTCACAGGGCTTCCTCGGCAACATCCGGTTTGGCCGCGATCTGTACGATCTAATCCGAGACTTCACTCAGATCAGCATCGGTGAGGTGTGTTTCGTTGGACAGCGCTTTGTGAACGCCAACGTCGATGGCTTCGCGAATCTCCTCCTTCGGGCGGCTGGGTTTGGCGAGATCTTCGAAGGAGGCTTTGACAACGCATTCGGCGACATGCGGTTCGAGGGGCAGATGGGGGTCATCGTTGCCCATCTGGACTTAGAACGTGAGGGCTGAGTTGAGCGCCCAACCCAGCGGCCCGAGTCGGATGGCTGGCGCCACCGCTCAGCCACATCACGTTCGGCGGATTCTAAACCTGGAAGACTTGGAAGTTAGATAGATATTTCGGAGGCGAAGTCATTTCATTGGGCAACTTGAGGCGAATTGCAGTGGCGTGGTTTGTTTATATTCAGACTCAGGGGAGTCGTTACTGAGAGGCTGGAACTGAAGTGGCACCAAATCGAACGCTTGAGTCAGAACATACCACCTCCTCACCAATGTTTCTTGCCCCGGGTGCGGGGCAGTGGCAGGCACTCGACGAGCAAGGTGAATCGCCCCACAGCGCTAGGGATGAACTCGACAGCGCCCTGCTGATGTCACTCCAGATGCATCATGTTGTCGTGCTCGCTGGTCTGGGTTGTTCTCTTTCTGCCGGAGGTCCGACGATGATGGACCTTTGGATGGGGGCCGTAGGAAAAGAGCCATCCGAAATGGTCCACCGTGTTGCCAAGAACGTCCGATATGATCTTGATGATAAGAATATTGAGGTGTTGCTTTCAAAGGTCGAGGCGTATCTGCAACTTCGCAGCGACGACGAAGCTTCTAGCTTTCTTAAAGCAAGCAAACAGATTATCCTAGATAAATGCTCTAGGTTTCACGAAACGGGCGCGCTGGATTCGCATGTCGCTTTCTTGCACCGCCTCTCTCGCCGTCGAGCCCGCGACGAACGGCTTAGAGTCTTTACCACTAACTACGACCTTTGCTTCGAGAAGGCTGCTAGCCAACTAGGAATCGTTGCGCTCGACGGTTTCTCCTTCTACTCTCCACGCAGTTATGATCCTCGCTTCTTCAGCTACGATATAGTCCGGCGGCCTCGCTCTGGAAGCGGCGAGGTGGGAAGCTTTCTCGAAGGTGTCTTTTTGATTCACAAGCTCCATGGGTCGGTAAACTGGGCTCGGACATCCGATGACAAGATTATGGAGAGGGCTCATCCCACACCAGACGAGGCTTGTTTAATCTATCCAGCAGCTGGAAAGTTCCAGCAGAGCTTTTCGCAACCTCATCTTGAATTCATGGCTCAGTATTTCGCTTCACTACGTGAACCCAACACATGCCTCTTGGTCGTCGGTTTTGGATTCAACGATGCTCACTTGGCTGAGCCTCTCATTGCAGCAGCCCAGTCCAATCCGCACTTCAGACTTGTAGTCGTGGATCCCGCTGCTAAGGAAAGAGTTGACAACGGAAGCGGGTATTGGGGCCGGCTAGCCAAACTCGGATCACAAGGCGGAGATATCTGGTTTGTTTCCGCTCGGTTTGATGAGTTCTCGCAGATGATCCCCGACTTGAAATCTCTGACGCCCGCGGATGCCCTTGTGAAGGCCATTCGAGGTGTTGCTAAAACACCATGAGTGCTCTTCTCACAGATACCTTCTTCCCGCGGGGACTGCTGCGTCCCGAACTCCTAGTCGGAGTCACGGTATCGGTCACCGCTTCGACGATCGGTTTTAACTTAAGCGAGGCGGGAAGACCGGTGGCTTCACACTTCATGGGAGGGCGTTACGGCTGTGGAGAAGTAGGTGAATTCGTGCTGATTGAGGGGCAACAGTGCTTGCTCTTGGGTAGGATCTCCGAGATTGGTCTTCGAGAGCCAGAGCGTCGGTCAATCAGGCGTGATCTCGCTGGAAGCCGCGCTATTGAAGCCTATGGTTTCATTCGCCCTTTAGGAACCGTTGCAATGGATTGCCTAAGGGTCACTGCAGGCGTGAATGCCTACCCTCGGCTTGGCGATCGCGTCTATGCTGCGCCGCACGATTTCGTCGCTCTTCTTCCTAGGCTTATGGAGCAGAACGGAGATAGCGATCAGTTGGTCACGATCAATCTTGGTGCAGTTGACGAAGGACTCGGAAACTCTGTTGCTATCCAGCCCGAGAGGCTCTTCGGTCGCCATTGCGCTATCCTGGGAGCAACTGGAGGAGGAAAGAGTTGGACCGCAGCGCGGATCCTGGAAGAAAGCATCCGATTCGCTTCCAAGGTCATCTTGATTGATGCAACCGGCGAGTACCGAGGGTTCTCTGGCGATGATATCCTTCACTTCCACCTAGGCGATCCGGTGTATACTGCGGAAGATTCGGTGGCTTCAGCTCTTCCGCCAACGAGTTTTCAAGAGTCTGACTTCGTAGCGCTCTTTCAACCAGCTGGGAAGATCCAGGGACCTAAACTTCGCGCGGCGATAAGAAGTCTCAGACTGGCTCGGCTTAGGCCGGACCTGGCGCCATCGGGGTTCATTGAAAAAATCGACAAACCCAAGGCTAGGATCGAAGACGCCGAGAGAGAGCCTGGCGTATCGAGCCGTCTTGACGACCCGCGTCAACCTTTCGACGTTCGAATGCTGGTGAAGCAAATCGAACAAGAGTGTGTCTATCCGGAGGGCTTCGCCGATCGCGCACCAAGAGGCACAAAAGATCCATCGAAGTGGGGCGGTGAGGATGGTAACTTTGCTCACTGTCTACCACTTGTGGCTAGGATCAATGGGTTGCTGATCTCCCCAGCTTTCTCTAGTGTCTTCGGGGCTACCGAACTACCAGGAATCACAAGTAGTGTTGATAGCTTTATAGCAAGCCGCCATCGATTGATGCGTATCTGTTTGAGTGGTGTTCCCTTCGAGTTTTCTGCGCGTGAAGTTATAGCGAATACAGTTGGGCGACATCTTCTGACCCAAGCTAGAGGTGGTGCTTTCAGATCACGCCCGGCACTTGTAGTTGTGGACGAGGCTCACAATTTCCTTGGGCAAGACGTCGGCGGTGACGGTCACGCGTCAAGCCTAAATGCTTACGAGCTGGCGGCAAGAGAAGGCCGAAAGTATGGTCTGAACATTTGCCTAATCAGTCAGCGGCCCCGTGACCTTACGGAAGGTGTACTAAGCCAGATGGGTACGTTGATTGTCCACAGGCTCACGAACGAGAATGACCGCGGTATTGTGGAACGAGCTTGTGGTGAGATTGATCGAGCAGCCTCGAAGTATCTACCCAATCTGCGTCCTGGAGAGGCAGCAATTATCGGCACTGACTTTCCAATACCACTGACCATTCGAGTGTTTGAGCCAAGGACAAAACCAACCTCGTCCGGTCCAGACTATCAAAAGCACTGGGCGGTCGACGCTTAGCTTACGCCGACTTCATCGCACAACAGCCGCCGAATCCACGGCTTGAGCGCACGGCACGGCGCCAGCGCTCAGCCTCGAAGTACCCGGCCATCGTCTGCACCCCCGAAGGGCCGAGCTACCGGAGATCCGACGGCAGGGCTAGGGGGGGCGCCTCTTCGAGGAGCATCGGCGGGCGCTCCCTGACCTCGTCGCGGAAGGCGGCGACGTCTTCGGCGAAGAGGCGGTTCACCTCCGGCAGGAGGTCGGCGACGGCGGCTCTGGCCCGTTCGAGGTAGAGGCTCTGGGTGGGGGTGGGGGTCCCCCATTCCGAGCCCAGCATGCGGCGGGCGCGGCGGATCAGGGCGTAGACGTGGGTGTCGGCGATGATGCCCTTGGTGGACGGCGGCGACCACAGGCGCCGCTCCATGGCGTCCAGGGCTTGGACCAGCTCCCGGCCGCGCTGGGGGAGGGTTGTTTCGGCTTCGACGGCGTCGGCTTCGACGGCGGCTGCATCGCCATCCGCGTCGTCGTCCTCCGCCAGCTTGGCGAGGATCGTCTGGACGTCGGAGCGGGCGGTCTGGATCCGGCCGACGGCGTCCGCCACCAGCTCCTGCAGCTCACCGACCTGCACCTGGGCCCGCCAGCGGTCCCGCCGCTGCCCCGGGTCGAGGGACATGCGGGGGTCCCCCAGCACCTCCACGGTCCCCTCGGCGCTGTGGTCCCCCAGCTCGACGGTCACGGTGTAGGTCCCCGGCGGCACCAAGGGACCGCCGTTGCCGAAGAAGCCGCCGTCGCCACTGCCCGGGGGCTGCTCGA
The DNA here is from genome assembly GCA_038748685.1 of Acidobacteriota bacterium. Taxonomy (GTDB): domain Bacteria; phylum Acidobacteriota; class Thermoanaerobaculia; order Multivoradales; family J023; genus JAUIJL01. The sequence goes on from JBCDIS010000035.1 coordinate 17,977, forward strand.
AGCCGTCACGCCGCAGATCCCAGACCAGACGGTTGATGCCGGAGACGGCGGGGGCTTCGAGCTCCCGGATCTGGCCACCGTTGGCGTCATGGACCGTGATCTTGACCTTGGGCTCGGCGTCGGACTTCGGTGCGCCGTCACCCTCTTCCCCTCCCTCCGCGGAATCGCTCTGCTCGGCGTCCCGCATGGCCTGCTTCCGCTTCCGCTCCTCGGCCTCGTCGGGGTGGGGCAGGTCGTCGCCCCCCAGGCTGAAGTAGAGGGCGGCGCCGTAGGGCTTGTTCTCGCCGCGGAATTCCCCCTGTCCGGGGAAGCGGGAGCCGGCGGTCTGGGCGACCTTGTATTGGATCGCCTCGGGGATCTCGAAGAGGTGCAGGGGGGACGCCAGGGTCTCGGCGGAAAGGCCACGGAGGGGATGGACGTGGTCGACGATGAAGATGCCGCGGCCGTGGGTCCCCAGCACCAGGGCGTGGTCCCGCGGGTGGACGGTGAGGTCCATGACCGACACCGTGGGCACGCCGTGGTCGAAGGGGTGCCAGGCGCCGCCGCCGTCGACGGAGAACCACAGGCCGAATTCGGTGCCGAGGAAGAGGAGGTCCCGGTCCACCGGGTCCTGGGCGATGGCCAGGGCGTAGCCGCGGACGCCGTCGCCGTCACCGTCCGCCAGGCGGGTCCAGGTGGCGCCGTGGTCGTCGGTGCGGTAGACGTAGGGGGTCCAGTTGGAGCGCCGGTGATCGTCGAAGACGACGAAGGCCGAGGCGCCGTCGAAGCGGGAGGGCTCGACGTGGGGGATCCAGGTGCCCTCGGGCACCCCCGGCACGTTGTCGTCCACCCGGGTCCAGGTGCCGCCGCCGTCCCGGGTCACGTGCAGGCGCCCGTCGTCGCTGCCGGCCCACAGGGTCCCCTTGGCGACGGGGCTGGGGGCGAGGGCGGTGAGGGAGGTGAAGTTCTCGGCGTCGGTGACGTCGGGGGTGAGGCCGCCGCTCTCCGCCTGCTTCTGCCGCTCCGGATCGTTGGAGGTGAGGTCGGGGCTGATCACCGTCCAGGTCTCCCCCCGGTCCTCCGAGCGGTGGACGAACTGGCTACCGAAGTAGAGGACCCCGGAATCGAAGGGGTCGATGGCGATGGCGGCGCTCCAGTTGAAGCGCAGGCCCGGCTCCCCCACCGGCGCCTCCGGCCGACGGGCCTTGCGCATGCCGGTGGAAAGGTCCCACTCCACCAGGAATCCCCCCTGGCTCATGGCCCAGCCCCGGTCCGGGTTTTCGGGGTCCGGCACGACGTCGAAGCCGTCGCCGAAGTTCACCTCCCGCCAGTGGTAGTCACGGATGCCGCCGTTCTCCCACACCGCGCTGGGGCCCCTCCAGGAGCCGTTGTCCTGAAGGCCGCCGTAGACGTTGAAGGGGGTCTGCTGGTCCACCCGCAGGTGGTAGAACTGCGCCAACGGAAGATTGCGGACGAAGCGCCAGGTGCCGGCCCGGTCCCGCGACACGTAAACGCCGCCGTCGGTGCCGAGGTACACCAGATTCGGATCCGAAGGGGAGATCCACATGGCGTGGTGGTCGGGGTGGGCGCGGCGGAAGGGCACGATGACCTCCCAGGTGGCGCCGCCGTCTTCGGACATCGACACGTTCGACCACAGGCTGTAGATGCGGTTCGGATCCTGCGGGTCGACGCGTAGGTCGGCGTAGTAGAAGGGGCGGTTGCCGATCCTCTGCTCGCCGCTCTTCGCCGCCGTGCGCCACGACCGGCCGCCGTCGTCGGAGCGGAGGAATAGGTTGTGGTCCCCCTCCGCCTCCACCAGGGCGTAGATCCGCGACGGATCCGACGGCGCGATCGCCAGGCCGACGCGGCCCAGGTTCCCCTCCGGCAGGCCGTCCTCCGGGGTCATCCGGCGCCAGGTGTCGCCGCCGTTGTGGGTGACGAAGAGGCCAGAGCCGGGGCCGCCGGAGCGGAAGAACCAGGGCCACCGCCGGTGGTCCCACATCGCCGCCACCAGCTTGTCGGGGTTGGTGGGGTCCGCCACCAGGTCGCCGGCGCCGGTGGTGGGGTTGTCCCCCGCCAGCACCAGGGTCCAGGTCTCGCCGCCGTCCCGGGTGCGGTAGACCCCCCGCTCCCCGCCGTCCCCCCAGGTGGGGCCCATGGCCGCCACCCAGGCGACGTCGCGGTCCGTCGGGTGGAGGAGGATGCGGTGGATCCGCTCGCTCTTCTCGAGCCCCAGGTGGCTCCAGGTGACGCCGCCGTCGAGGCTGCGGTAGACGCCGTTGCCCACCGAAGCGCTGTTTCTCGGGTTGCCTTCACCTGTACCCACCCAAACCACGTCGGGCGACGGCTGGAAGACCGCGACGGCGCCGACGGCGGCCACCGGCTGGTCGTCGAAGATGGGTTCGAAGGTGACGGCCCCGTCGGTGGACTTCCACAGGCCGCCGGTGGCGGCGCCGACGTAGAGCAAGTTGGGGTTCGACGCCGGCGCGTCGATGGCCGCCACCCGGCCGCTCATCGCCGCCGGACCGATGTCGCGGGCTTCGAGGCCGGCGAGGAGCCCGGGGTCGATCTGTCCATGGAGGGGCGCGAGGCCCAGCATCGTCACGGCGGCGGCGACAGGCAGAATCCGAAGCATGGTGCTCTCCAGGGGGTCGTGCGGCGACGGAAGGGGTAGGCCGATGGGAGCGGGATCATAGCAGGCCGATGGGGCGGACCCCGGTGCCGGGGGGCGCCGGGTTTCGTGGTTAAATGACCCCGTGGGGGCCTCCACGCCTTCCATGATTTTCGAGATCTCGCTTGATCGGCGTCACCGTCAAGAACTATCGCATCCTCGACCGCCTCGGCACCGGCGGCATGGGGGTCGTGTATCGCGCCGAGGACACCAAACTCGGCCGTTCCGTCGCGCTCAAATTCCTCCCCCCGGAGCTCAGCGACGACCGTCGGGCCAAGTCGAGGTTCCTCCGCGAGGCGCGGGCGGCGTCCCTGCTCGATCACCCCAACATCTGCACGGTCCACGAGATCTCCGAGACCGACGACGGACAGCTGTTCATCGTCATGGCGTCCTACAGCGGGGAGACCCTGAAGGAGCGGATGGAGCGGGGGCCGCTGCCGGTGGAGGAGGCGGTGTCGGTGGCCCGCCGGGTCCTGGCGGGGCTGGCCAAGGCCCACGGGGAGGGGGTGGTCCACCGCGACGTCAAGCCGGCGAACCTCTTCCTCACCGCCGACGACCAGGTGAAGATCCTCGACTTCGGCCTCGCCAAGGTGGCCGGGGAGCACAAGCTCACCCATTCGGGGCTGTCCATGGGCACCCCCTTCTACATGGCGCCGGAGCAGATCCTCGGGGAGACCGACCACCGCAGCGACCTGTGGGCCCTCGGCGTCATCCTCTACGAGATGCTGGCGGGGCGGCTGCCGTTCCCCATCACCCACCAGGTGTCGGCGGTGCAGGCGGTGCTCCACCGTCCCCTGCCGGACCTCGCGGAGACCCTGCCGTCGGTTCCGGAAGAGGTGCGGGGGGTCATCCGGCGGGCCCTCGCCAAGAGCCCGGACGAGCGCTACGGCGACGCCGAGGAGATGCTGGCGGCCCTGCCTCCGGCGCGGGACAGCTCCGCCGCCACCACCACCGTCGCCCTCGAGACCCCGAAGGCCGGCGGTGCCCGGCGGCGGGTGTCCGGGGTCCCGCTCCCGCCCCTGCTCCTCGGAGCCCTGGCCCTGGCGGTCGCCGTCGGCCTGTTCGTCGCCTGGGCGGGGCGACGGGCCGCCCCCCCGCCGGAGCCGACCCGCGACGACGGCGCCATCGCCGTCGCCGTGCTGCCCTTCGAATTCCGCGGCGACCCGGACTACGGCTACCTGTCGGAGGGCATGGTGGACCTGCTGCGCTCCAAGCTGGACGGCGCCGGCGACCTGCGGACCGTCGGCCGGCGGGCGGTGTTCGCCCAGCTGGAGGAACGGGGGGCGTCGGAGGACCGCCTCGACCCCGAGGAGGGGGCCGAGCTGGTGGGTCCCCTCGGCGCCGACTGGCTGCTCATGGGGGAGGTCATGGAGGTCTCCGGCCAGCTCCGCCTCGACGCCGCCCTCTTCGGGGTCGACGCCCCCGGCGTGGAGCTGGCGCGGGCCGGGGTGGAGGGTCCCGCCGACGGGATCTTCGGCCTGGTGGACGACCTGGCGAGCCAGCTCCTGGCGTCCACCGAGCGCAGCGCCACTGCCCGCCTGGCGGCCCGGACCACCGAGTCCTTCGACGCCCTCAAGGCCTACCTCGAAGGGGAGAGCGCGTTCCGTGCGGGGCGCCTGGCGGACGCCACCCGGGCCCTCGAAACCGCCGTCACCGCCGACCCCGAATTCGCCATGGCCTGGTACCGCCTCAGCATCGTGGCGGACTGGCGACTCGACTTCGTGGGGGCCAAGGCGGCGGCGGAGCGGGCGGCCCGCCACCGGGATGAGCTCTCCCCCGACGATCAGAATCTGATCGCCGCCCTCCTCGCCTTCAACCAGGGGGACCCCCAGGAGGCGGAGCGCCTATGTCGGGAGGTGCTCCGGCACCGGCCCGACGACCTGGAGGCGTGGTTCCGCCTCGCCGAATCGGAGTTCCACTTCGGCGGCCTGCGGGGGGACTCGATGTCCAGGTCCCGCCGCAGCTGGGAGAAGATCCTGGAGCTCGAACCGGACCACGCCGGGGCCCTGATCCACCTGGCCCGCCTGGCGGCCTTCGAGGGGGAGCTGGAGGAGCTGGCGCAGCTCAGCCGCCGGCTCGAAGGGCAGCTCGACCGCAGCGAGCGGGAGTTCGAGCCGTACTTCTTCCGCGCCCTGCTCGGCGGCGAGACGGAGCTGGGGGAGTTCCGGCGGCAGCTGCGGGGGACGGCCCTCGGCGTCGCCTGGCTGACCCCGGCCCACGTGGTCAGCGCCGACCAGCCGGGCTGGCTGGACCGCTGGAGCTCCCTGTTCGGCCTGCTACTGGAGCCGGGGCGCTCCAGCCGGGAGCGCAGCTTCGGCCATCGGCGGATCGGCCTCGTGGAACTGGCCCGCGGGCGCCTGGCGTCGGCGTCGCTGCACCTGGCGTCCGCCTCCCAGGCGCCGGAGCAGCCGCAGGAAGCCCGGGTGCTGGCGGCCCTCACCCCCTTCGTGCCCCTCCCCGACTCGGAGGTCCGGGCTCTGCTGGCGATCGTCGAGACCTGGCGGACGGAACCCCCGTCGAGGTCCTTCTCCCCCTTCGAGCCCCACTCCACCTTCCCGGGGCACCTGCGGCACTACGCCTCCGCCCTGCTGCACCTGCGCCTCGGGGACGAGGGGTCCGCCCTCGAGGCCATCGACGCCCTGGAGGCCCTCGGCGAGATCGACATGGCGCCGGGCCTGACCCTCGATCTGGCGGAGGAGGCCCGGGCGGACCTCGCCAGGCGGCGGGGGGACCCGGACGCGACCCTCCGGCTCCTCGGGGAGCGCAACGGCCGCTACAGCTACGAGCTGGCCCTGTTTTCGCCGATCTTCTCCCGCGCCCGGGAGCGGTTCGTGCGGGCGGAGGCCCTCTTCGCCCTGGGGCGGCTGGGGGAAGCGCGGCGGGTCTACGCGTCCCTGGCGGAGTACAACTCCTACGACCTCGCGTATCTGGCGAGGTCCCACCTGCGGCGGGGGGAGATCGACGAGCGGGAGGGCCGCCACGGCGACGCCGTCTTCCACTACCGGCGTTTCCTCGAGCTGTGGGCCGAGGCCGACGCCCCCCTGGATACAACCGTCGAGCGGGTGCGGGGGCGGCTGGCGGCGGTGCAGCGTCTGGCGGGCTAAGGGACCCCCGCGGCACCGCGGACGGAGGATTCGATACGCTTGGCGGGTCCGCATCTTGGATTGACCTTCTTAGGAGCTGTGATGACGATACGACCCACCCCACTCTGGATCTTCCTGCTGGCCGCCCTCGTGACGCTGCCGGTGTTCGCCGACGAAGGCGCCGTCCTCTTCGACGGCGAGAACTTCCGCGGCACGAGCGAGTTCTTCGACCGCGACGTTCCGAACCTCGTCGGCAGCCGCCTGGGCAACGACCGCGCCCGGTCCATCCAGGTCGACCGGGGCTGCCGGGTGACCCTCTACGAAGACCGCGACTTCCGTGGCCGCTCCACCACCGTGGCCCGGGACCGCGCCAGCCTGGGGGGGACCGAGGTGGGCCTCGACGAGGTGTCGTCCCTGCGGGTCCGCTGCCGCGGCGGCGGTGGCTGGGGGGATGACGGCTGGGGGGACGGAGGCTGGGGGGGCGGCTCCCTGCCCCGGGGCTCCGGGGTCGTGGTCTACGAGCACGAAGACTTCCGCGGCCGTAGCCAGGCCTTCGAGCGGGACGTCCGCAGCCTGGCGGGGACCCGCATCGGCAACGACCGGGCGAGCTCCATCCAGGTGGCCCCCGGCTGCGAGGCGATCCTCTACCGGGACCGCGACTTCCGCGGCGTGGCGGTGCGGCTCGACGGCGACGAGCGGGACCTCGGGCGCACCCGCCTCGGCAACGACGGGCTCACCTCGATCGAAGTCTCCTGCCGCGGCGGCGGCGGCGGTGACTGGGGCTGGAGCTCCGGCGTCGTGCTCTACGAAGACCGCGACTACCGCGGCCGCAGCGAGTCCTTCGAGCGGGGGGTGCGGAGCCTCGAAGGGAGCCGGGTGGGCAACGACCGGGTCACCTCGATTCGGGTGGCCCCCGGCTGCTCGGTGGTGCTCTACGAGGACCGCGACTACCGCGGCCGCTCCGTGCGCCTGGATCGGGACGTGCCGGACCTCGGGCGCACCCGCCTCGGCAACGACCGGCTGACGTCGTTCGAGGTCGAGTGCCGGGGCGGTTCCTCCTCCCGGCCCCCCTGGGGCGGGGGCGGCGGGTCCCGCGGCGTGGTGCTCTACGAGCACGACGACTTCCGCGGCCGCAGCGTAGTGGTGGACCGGGACATCGCCGACCTCGGGCGCACCTCCCTCGGCAACGACCGCGCCAGCTCGGTGCGGATCCCCCGGGGCTGCTCGGCGATCCTCTACCGCGACGCCGGCTTCCGCGGCTCCTCCGTGCGCCTCGACGGCGACGAGCGGAACCTCGGGCGGACCCGGGTGGGCAATGACGCGGTGACCTCCATCGAGGTCCGCTGCCGGGGTCGGCGCTAGGGCCTAGGGCGTGTTCACACAAGCCCCTTCGTAGGGACCGATCTCCAGCCGAACTCTCTCCGGGGTAGGGGCGGGGCTTGCCCCCGCCCGTGCAGCAGAAACGTAGAAAGGAAACCACCGGGGCGAAGTGAAACTCAGAACAGGGACCCTCGGAAGACCCTCGGCTGTGGCCTCGTCCCCACAGGTCGACATCTCACGAGCTCGTCATCCAGAGTCCCATCAGCGGAGCGTAGTCTTACCCGTCGCGCCGACCAACGGGTGTGGTCCCTCGGCCTGGACCAGGTCGCGGAGGCAAAGCCGATGCTCGGCTCCGAAAGATCTGCGATTCTGCCAAGACGGGCGGGGGCAAGCCCCGCCCCTACGGCGGAAACCCGCCCGGAGTCGAGTAGCGCTAGCACGCCCTACTCAGACCACCGCCAGCTGCTCTTCGAGGCGCTGGCGGCGGTCCAGGTCGGCGTAGATGCCGGGCCGGGCCACCAGCTCGTCGTGGCTGCCGAGGGCCTGGGCCCGGCCGTCCTCCAGCACCAGGATGCGGTCGCACAGGCGGGCGGCGGCGATGCGGTGGGAGGCCATGAGGACGGTGCGACCGCGGAACACCTGCCGCAGGTTGCGCAGGATGGTCTCTTCGGTGTGGGCGTCCACCGCCGAGAGGCAGTCGTCGAGGATGAGGATGCGGGGGTCCCGCAGGAGCGCCCGGGCCAGGGCCATGCGCTGCTTCTGGCCGCCGGAGAGGGTGATGCCCCGCTCCCCCACCACCGTGTCGAGGCCTTCGGGGAAGCCCTCCAGGTCCTGATCCAGCCCCGCCAGGGAGGCGGCCCGGCGGATCCCGTCTTCGTCCGCCTCCGGGCTGCCGAAGGCGATGTTGGCCCTGAGGGAGTCGGAGAAGAGGAACGTCTCCTGGGGCACCATGGCGATGGCCCCCCGCAGGTCGGCGAGGGGCATGCGGTGGACGTCGACGCCGTCGACCTCCAGCATGCCGGGGCCGGGGTCGATCAGCCGCGGCACCAGCGACAGCAGGGTCGATTTGCCGGACCCGGTGCGCCCCACTACCGCCAGGGCGTCGCCGGCGGGGATCTCCAGGTCGATGCCTTCGAGGGCGGCCGGGCGGTCCTGCCGGTGGCGATGGGAGAGGCCGCGGAAGCGGATCGACCCCCGCACCGCGTCCACCGCCACGAGGGGCCCGCGGTCGCGGATCTCCGGCTCGGTGGCCAGCACCTCCTCGATCCTCCCCATCGACGCGGCCCCCCGCTGGGCGAGGTTGATGACCCAGCCGATGGCGATCATCGGCCATACCAGCTTGCCGAGGAAGAGGTGGAAGGTGACGAACTCCCCGAGCGTGATCTCCCCCGCCAGGATCAGCCGGGTGCCGAAGCCGAGGACGGCGGCGAAGCCGAGGCCCACGAGCGCCTGGATCAGGGGATGGAACGCCGCGTTCCAGCGGATCAGTTCTCGGTTGCGGTCGACGTTCTCCCGGTTGAGGCCGCGGAAGGCCCGCCGCTCGGGCTCCTCCTGCACGTAGGCCCGCACCACCCGGGCCCCCGCCAGGTTCTCCTGCACCCGGGTCGACAGGTCGGAGAAGCTCGACTGCACCCTCTCGAAGAGCACGTGGATCCGCTGCCCGAAGACCTGGGTGACGATCGCCACCAGGGGCAGGGAGCACAGGGCCAGGAGGGTCAGGCCGACGTGGATCCGCAGCATGAAGAAGAGGGCGCCGGCGGCCACGAAGATGGTGTTGCCGCCGTACATGATCGCCGGCCCGCAGAGCATCCGCACCGCGTTGAGGTCGTTGGTGGCGCGGGCCATCAGGTCGCCGGTGGGGTAGCCGTGGTAGAAGCCCGGGTGGAGCTTCTGGAGGTGGTCGTAGAAGTCGTTGCGCAGATCGAATTCGATCTTGCGGCTCATGGTCACCAGCACCAGGCGCTTGAAGAGCTGGAAGACCCCCTGCACCAGCGCCACCGCCACCAGCACCAGGCCGTAGACCACCAGGGTGTCGGGGCTCACGTCGGCCCGCAGCCGGTCGATGGCCTGGCCGATCACCTGGGGATTCACCAGCGCCAGCACCGCCGAGAACAGCATGCAGACGACCCCGATGGCGAGGTCTCGGCGGTAGGGGCGGAAATAGGGGAGAAGCTGGAGGAGCTTGTGCATCTAGGGCATCCGGTGGCGGGGAAGCGTATCACCGGGGCGACTTCGACTCTGCCGGGATTCCCCGTTGGGCTCCGGCCGGTCTTGCCCTCCGCGGCGGGGCTTTGACACGATGGTTGACCCGCTTCCTTTCAAGGCCCGGCCCCCCGTCCCGGTCTCCGCCACTGCCCATGCCCAGCAGCCCGAACCTCTCCGCCCCGCTGCCACCGTCGCCCTCCGGAACCCTCCGGGCGGTCGTCGTGCCGTCCCTGTTCCTGATGGCCGCGATGTTCAACCAGACCCTGATCGTCGCCGGGCTCAAGGAGCTGATGATCGACGACCTCGGGGGCACCACCACCGACGCCAGCCTGTTTTTCTCCGTGGAGATGCTGGCCTACATCCTGTTCGCGCCCCTGTGGGGGGTGCTCAGCGACCGGTGGGGGCGGCGCCGTCCCCTGGTGGTGGTGGGCTTCGCGATGAGCTCGGTGCTCTACCTGTCGTACCCCTACGTCCACAGCATTCCGTCGCTGCTGGCGCTGCGCTTCGTGCAGGGGGCGTTCACGGTGATGGGCTGGTCGACCCTGATGTCGATGGTGCTGGACCAGCCGGACGAAGCCCGGCGGGGACGCTACATGGGGCTCATGGGCGGGGCGCTGATCCTCGGCGTCTCCCTGGGGGCCCCCATCGGCGGCTTCGTGAGCCGCGACCTCGGGACCCGGGCGCCCCTCTGGGTGGCCGGCGGGCTGTTCATGATCCTCGCCCTCGGCAGCCTGGCGCTGCCGGAGCAGGAGCGGCTGCGGCGTCAGCTGCGGCTGGGGGACATCTTCTCCACCCTCAAGGGGCGTCCCCGGCTGCTGCTGCCGTGCATCTTCCAATTCGTCGATCGCTACACCGTCGGCTTCATGGTGGTTCTGTTTCCGCAGTACCTCGAATCCATCGCCGGCGCCGATCCCGCGGTCCGCGGCAAGTACCTGGCCCTCTTCCTCCTCCCCTTCGCCTTCCTCCAATATTTCGCCGGCCGACTCTCGGAGAAAACCGGACCCTACCTCCCCCTCTTCGCCGGCTCCCTGCTCTACGGCATCGCCATGTGCTTCGTCGGCTTTTCCGACCAGCAGGGGCTGTGGTGGGTCATGGTCTCCCTGGGGGTGTTGGCCTCGCTGATGTTCCCCCCCGCCATCACCCTCACCGCCCAGCTCAGCGACCCGGAGACCCGGGGGAGCGCCATGGGGGGCTTCAACCTGGCGGGCTCCCTGGGCTTCGCCATCGGTCCCCTGGTGGGGACCTGGGCCCACGCCACCGGCGGTTTCGGCTTCGCCTTCATCGTCAGCGGCTCCCTCGAGATCCTCCTGGTGGCGGTGGCCTGGTGGGTCGTGCGGCGCTGGCGCTGACGGCGCAAACGTCATGATGCACGAACGCTCCACCGGCCGCACCGGCCATATCGAAGTCGTGGCGGGATGCATGTTCTCCGGCAAGAGCGAGGAGCTGATCCGCAGGCTGCGCCGCGCCACCATCGCCCGCCAGCGGGTGCAGGTCTTCAAGCCCGCCGCCGACGCCCGCGCCGAAGGGGTGGTGTCGCGGGACAACCGCAGCCTCGACGCCGTGGCCGTGGCGTCGAGCCAAGACCTGCGGGCGGAGCTGCACTGGGGGGTCCAGGTGGTGGGGATCGACGAGGCCCAATTCTTCGACGACGGCCTGCCCCGGCTCATCGACGAGCTGGCCGACGCCGGCGTGCGGGTGATCGTCGCCGGCCTCGACATGGACTTCCGCGGCGAACCCTTCGGGCCGATGCCGCAGATCCTCGCCCGGGCCGACTTCGTGGACAAGATCCACGCCATCTGCATGCGCTGCGGCGCGCCGGCCCACTACAGCCAGCGCATCGTCGGCGGCGACGCGCAGTTCCAGCTCGGCGACACCGAGTCCTACGAGGCCCGCTGCCGCAGCTGCTTTAGGCGCCCCAACGAAGACCAGCAGCAGCTCGATCTGTAGACCGCGCACACAGACCTCCGAAACGTCCCACTCCGGGCGCGGGTGGTCGTCGGGAGTCCCGCGACGTCCGAGGCGAGCTTTGCAGGCCACACGCAGAGTCCCGCAGCGCCCCACTTCGGGCGTTGATGGTCGTCGGGAGTCCCGCGGCGTCGAGCACGGCCGAAACCTGTTCGAGCGGAATCCGGGGCGGATCGAGCGAGACCCCCTGCAAAACGTCGGGGGACGTCGAGGCAGCGCCGCCGAGGCGAGTTTTGCAGGCCGCGCGCAGAGCCGCGGGGCTCCCGCCCGGAGCCGCCCCCCAGGCCTCCAGAGGGGTCGAATATCCAAGCCCCCCGCTTGACCCCCAGGGTGCCGCGCTTCGCGCGGACCCTGGGCTTTGGTATGGAACCCCTTCGGGGTTCCGGAGGGGCGAAATCCTCCCCCGGGGCCTACTCCTTGACCCAGCCGGCGGCGGCGGTGAGCTCGGGGTCGATGGCGACGGGACGGCGCTCGTCGTCGTCCGTGACGTGGACGTAGACCACCTCCGCCTCGGTCACCTTCACCAGCTCGCGGCCGGCGCCCCGGCGCTCCGCCTCAACCAGCACCCGCACCGCCACCGAGGTGCGGCCGATGCGGAGGGTCTCGGTGTAGAAGCTGACGACGTCGCCGATGAACACCGGCTCGTGGAACTCCACCTCCCGCATGGCGACGGTGACCACGGGGCCGTTGGCGAAGCGGCGGGCCTCGATGGCGCCGGCGAGATCGATGTACGACAGGATGATGCCGCCGAAGATGGTGCCGGCGCCGTTCAGGTCCTTGGGCATCAGCATCACCCGGATGGCGGGCTGGACCGGTCCGGCTTTGGTGAAGCCCTCCGGGACTTCGGGATGTTGGCTCATGGGTCTCTCCAGGATCGTTCAGCTTTTGGGTCGGGCGGGGCGGAGCTCGACGTGGCTGGGCAGGGCGTGCCCGGGGTAGGACAGGAGGTCGAGGATCGAGCGGGCGACGTCTTCGGCGCGGAGCATGTTGGCGGGGGGCGTCGAGCCGATCCCGGCGCCGTCGGCGTGGAAATCGGTGGCGACGCTGCCGGGGAGCACCGCGGCCACCCGCACGCCGTCCTGCCGCAGGTCCAGCATGGCCGCCTCGGAGAACCCCAGGAGGCCGAACTTGGTGGCGTTGTAAACGCTCCCCCCGGCGAAGGCGTTGCGGCCCGCCAGGGACGCGACGTTGACGATGAACCCCTCCCCCTGCCGCCGCATGATCGGGGCGACGGCGCGGGTGAAGTAGAACGGGCCATCGAGGTTCGCCGCCCGCACCCGGCGCCAGTCGTCGCCGGTGATCTCGTCCACTGGGGCGAAGAAGCCGAGACCGGCGTTGTTCACCAGGCAGTCGATCCGCCCCTCGGCGCCGTGGACCTCCTCGACGAAGGCGTCCACCTCCCCCTGGTCCCCCACGTCGACGGCGCGGCCGTGGACACGGCCGTCCCACCGCTCCCGCCAGCGGCGCTCCGCCTCGCGGACGCCGTTGGGGTTGCGGGAGCAAAACCAGACCCCGTAGCCCTCGATCAGCAGGGCTTCGACACAGGCGCGGCCGATACCCCGGCTGCCTCCGGTGACGATGGCGACTTTGGAAGTCTCGGAACCCATGGTGCTCTCCTTCGAATCCGGGCGGACCCCGGTCGGAATATCGGGTGCGAATGGTATGTTGAGAGATGTCGTAGGGCGCCCCCCACGGGGCGACCGTATCCCGGTCCGTCGCGCAACGTCAAAGGAGAGACGCAGCCATGGTTCTCGACCCCGTGTACTTTCTATTTCTAGCGCCGGCGTTCGCGCTGTCGATGTTCGCCTCGTGGAAGACCAAGTCGGCGTTCAAGAAGTACTCGCGGGTGATGAGCGCCACGGGTCTGACCGGCGCCCAGGCGGCCCAGGCCATGCTTGACCGAGCAGGAATCCGTGACGTCCAGGTGGTGCCCACCGCCGGCTACCTCTCGGATCACTACAACCCCGTCAACAAGACCCTGGCCCTCTCGGAGCCGGTCTACTCCCAGCGCACGGTGGCGGCCATCGGCGTCGCCTGCCACGAAGCGGGCCACGCCATCCAGCACGCCACCCGCTACGCGCCCCTGTGGCTGCGTTCGGCCCTGGTGCCCACCGTGGGCATCGGCTCCAACTTCGGCTTCTACGGCATGCTGATCGGCCTCATGATCGGCAGCACCGGCCTGGTGACCATCGGCGCCGTGCTCTTCTCGGCGGTCCTGCTGTTCCAGCTCGTCACCCTGCCGGTGGAGTTCGACGCCTCCGCCCGCGCCAAGCGTCTGTCCTTCGAGCAGGGGCTGATCGTCCCCCAAGAGCGGGAGGGTGTCTCCAAGGTCCTCAACGCCGCGGCCCTGACCTACGTCGCCGCCGCCGTGTCGTCCCTGCTGACCCTCCTCTACTTCCTCATGCGGGCGGGCCTCCTCGGGGGCCGCGACTGAGTCCGTAGATCGATCGAGCCGCGGAACATCGATTGATCCGCGAAAAGGGGCCCGGCCGCAAGGCAGGGCCCTCTTCCTTTGGATCAGGTCCGGTGACGGATCCGTACCGGCATCTCGCCGACGTCCCGGTGCTCCGCCGCGTCCTCCGGCTCCAGGCTTCCGACGTGGCGGGCGTACCACCCCGACCACGGATGGGCGGTGATCCCGTGGAGCACCACCGACAGCAGGACCGTCACCACGACGATGGCGAAGAGATCGCTACGGTGGGTGAGGCCCGAGCGTTCCACCACCACGAGGCCGAAGAGGATCGAGGCGATGCCCCGGGGGCCGAACCAGCCCAGGAAGAGCACCGTCGCCGGCCGTAGCCCCTTGCCCACGAGGCTCAGGGCCACCGGCAGCATACGGATCACCGTCAGGGCCAAGATCCCATAGACCCAGGGCTGCCAGCCGGCGAGATGGCCGAGGGCATCCGGCAGCAGGACGGCGCCGAACACGAGGAAGACCAGCAGGGTCAACAGCTGCCCCTCCGCCTCGGCGAAGTCGATCAGGCAGGCGCACAGCTGCCGGCAGGTGTTGCCGAGGGTGAGACCGGCGATGAAGGCGGCGATAAAGCCGTTGCCCCCCACCCACTCGGCGCCGGCGTAGGCCATCAGCGCCAGCGCCAGGGACGCCAGGTGCTGGAAGGCGTGGTTCATCCACCCCGCCTTGGTCGCCCGTTCGACGGCCTTGCCCCCGACCCATCCCACCAGCCAGCCCACCAAGGGCCCGAGGGTCACCTGGAGGGCGGCGAACCGCAGCCAGTACTCCGCCCCCCCCAGACCGTCCACGGCGGAGGCGCAGGCCGACATCATCAGCAGCACCAGGGGCAGGGCGATGCCGTCGTTCAGGCCGCTCTCCACGTTCAGGGTCTGGCGGATGCGCACGGGCACCTTCGGGCTCGACACCACCGCCTGGCCGAGGGCGGCGTCGGTGGGGGCGAGGACCGCCGCCAGCAGGGCCGCCTCCCACAGGGTCAGGTGCGGGAACAGGCCCACGGCCACCGCCGCCCCGAAGAGGATGGTGAGGGGCATTCCCACCAGCAGCAGGCGGACCGGCAGGTCGTGCTCGCGGCGCAGGCTGCGCAGGTCGATGCGGGAGGCGTCGGTGAACAGCACCAGCACCAGGGTGATCTCCGCCAGGGTGTGGATCAGGTGCTCGTCCACGTGGAGGTGGACGCCGCCGAGCAGGGCGGCGACGGCCCCCAGGGCGACGAACACGATCGGCGGCGTGAAGATCGACTTCTCCGCCCGACCGGAGATCAGGCCGAAACCCAGGACGGCGGCGGCGACGGCGAGCAAGACGGGGGTTTCCATAGGCGCTCCTCGGGCACGGTGATCCGGATTCGGCTGTCCGCGATCCAAGCCCTCGGCGTCGAAGCCCCCGCGGCTTTGGGCGCGGAGTCGCGAGCTCGAGTTCTCGGACGGAAACTGGGCACGTAGCTGTGGCTACGAGCATACCCCGACGCCGGATCCCACCGCGCCGCCCCGTGCCGCGTCCTCGGGCCCGTCGTCAGCGTCGTCGTCAGCGGCGGCGGACGTGGAGCTCCTTCTCCACCTGGGCGACGATCTTGCCTCGGTCGTCCACCACCCGGGCGACGTAGGTGGGCTCCACCTTGTCCTGTTCGGCGGCCAGCCGGCGGATCTCCGCGATCTCCTCCGGCGGCACGTGGAAACGGGCGTAGACCGTGCCGCGGCCCGGCCGCCAGAAGCGGATCCGCGCCGCCTTGTCCCACACCACGTGGTCCTCCCCCAGGGCCGCGATGAGGATCAGCACGTAGAACGGATCGCACATCATGTAGAGGGAGCCGCCGAAGTGGGTGCCGATCACGTTGCGGTTCCACCACCTCAGCTTCATGCGCACGTCGAAGCAGGTGAGGTCCGGGGCGAAGCGGACTACCCGGATGCCGGCGCCGAGGAACGGCGGGTAGGTGTTGAGGCGCCGGCTCATCAGCCGCTTGCGCCACGGCGCCGGCGGGCCGGAGGGGGGAGGGGGTCCGAGGGGACCGCCGCGCTGCACCGGAGGCTCTTTGCGGCGGGCCGCGGGGGTCGCTGGGGTCTTGGGCCTGAAATCCAAAGGGGTCGTCCTCCCCGCCGCTGTGGGCGCGTCGCGGGCGCATGCTACCCCGCGTGGTCGGGTTCGACCCAGTCTTCGACGGCGGCGGGATTCTGGACTCCGCCGCCTCCGGCGCCGTCCGTGGAATTCGCTGCAAGGGCGTCGCCGTCCGTGGGCTTCGGTGCTACGGTCAGGTAGGACCGCCGGCAAGGCGGGATCCCTTTCCCCGAGGAGCCAGCCGATGTGGAACGAACGATTTCGAGACGCAGAGCACGCCTACGGCACCGAGCCCAACGACTTCCTGGCGGCGCGCTGGACCGCCCTGCCCAAGGGGCCGATCCTCTCCCTGGCGGAGGGCCAGGGGCGTAACGCGGTCTTCCTCGCCCAGCAGGGGCACGACGTCCTCGGCGTCGACGGCTCCGAGGTGGGCCTGGCCCGGGCCCGGAGCCTGGCGGAGAGCCGCGGAGTGGAGATCGCCACCCGGGTGGTGGACCTGGCGGACTTCGAGATCGAGCCGTCCCACTTCGCCGGGATCATCTCCATCTTTGCCCACGTCCCCCGGGACCTACGCCGGAGCCTCCACCGGCGGGTGGTGTCGGGCCTACGCCCAGGCGGCGTCTTCCTGCTCGAAGCCTACTCCCCGAAACAGCTCGGCATGGGCACCGGCGGACCCCCGGACCTGGAGCGCCTCTTCGACCTCGACGAGGTGAGGGGGGAGCTCGAGGGCCTGATGATCGAGCACGGCGTGGAGACGAAGCGGGCCGTGGTGGAGGGGCAGTTCCACACCGGCGACGCCTGGGTGACCCAGATCCTCGCCCGTCGTCCTTAGCCATCGAGCCGCCGAGCATCGTCTCCGCGCCTTGAGATCGGCGACCACCAGGGCATCGCGCGCAGGCCGGATGGCTGATTCGCCGCGTGTCGAACGAGACCCTGTCGAAGACGGCCGAGTCGCGCGCGTTGCGGTACGCTTCAAACCGGCGACGGCGAAACGATCGACGTGTCCGACATCCTCAGCGTCCTAGGCCCTCGCGGACACGCCATCAATCTAGCCGAGGCGCTATTGAGCCAGGATAGATGACGTCTAGATTGGGTTAGGCATCTCACCGCTACATGGCATAAGACCTCCACATCGTCCGTATAGAGGATTGGATCCAGGCTGCGAGTGCGCCCGTCACCAAGCACGACGTTGCCGCTCTGGTTGCTGCGGATTCCGAGTTGGCGTGGTCCACGACAGACGACGCTGACTGGATCGCTCAACTTCGCTCCTGCTGCTGCGCCGCCTCCGTCGGACGCGCGCCGGCTAGCTCAACCGCCATGCCTTTAGAGGAATTTGAGAACCATGGACAAAGACACCGAACATCTAAATCTATTGAGAATATTTCACTATGTCGTTGGTGGTCTCGGCTGTTTGTTTTCGTGCATACCTCTAGTGCATGTGGCAATGGGGCTGTTCGTCGCAACTGGCGATTTCTCCTCAAACTACGATCCCACGCTTACACTTGGTCCTATGGAAGGATTCGGCTGGTTGTTTGTTTCCGTGGGTGGCATATTGTTCCTTGTGGGCCAGGCGGTGTCAGTTGCCATCATTCTTTCCGGACGCTTTATAGGTCAAAGAAAGAATTATTATTATTCCTTCGTCGTCGCCTGTGTTGCTTGTGTGGTGTTCCCGCTTGGTACGGTCCTCGGTGTCTTTACGATAATTGTCTTGTCGCGCGACACGGTTAGAAATATTTACGGCAATGAAAAGACGTCCTTGGCATAGCCCGTATGGGGTCCCCGGCTGCCGAGGGGTAGAGGACTCCCGAGCGGAATCGTGAATCCGCTTTAATCGAAGGCCGAACCCCGGCTCAAGCCCTGGGGGAGGCCCTTGACGCGGAGTTTCCGCCCTTTGACCCGATGGGCATCACACGCAGGCTGGGAACCCGCCGATTCGCCGCCTACTGAACGAGACCCTGTCGAAGCCGGCCGAGTCGGCGCGCATTGCGGTATGCTTCGAACTCGCCGGAGAACGTTATCCGGCAACGTCGAAACGACCGACGTGTCCGACATCCGAGGCGCTTGCGGGCACGTTTTCAGTCTTAATCGAGGCGATATTGGATCTGGATAGATGACGTCTACGCTAGATTGGGCGGCGCCGCTAAATCGCGAGGTACGGCGAGTTTGACCCATACTCTTCTAGTGATAGACCTGCAGCGGGCGTCTTTCAGTCGACCCCTCCCCCTCTTCGATGCGCCCAATCTCGTACACCGCATCGACCTGCTGGCCGCGCGAGTTCGTGCGGCATCGGGGCGAGTGGTCTTGGTTCGCTTCAGTGGACCCGAAGGGAGCCCCCATCACCCGGAGAGTGAAGGCTGGCAACTCGTACCTGGCCTGAACGTGGAACCTGACGATGTGCATCTCCCGAAGCCGGCCAGCGACGCATTTCACGGGACCGATCTTGGGGCGATCCTGGGTCCTCCCGACGAGACCCGCGTGATCATTACTGGGTGTGACACAGAGTTCTGCATCGATTCTACGGTCCGCAGCGCACTTGCCCGCGGCTATCCCGTCATCGTTCCAGAAGACGGCCATTCCCTAGTCGACAGGGAACATCTGACTGCCGAGCAGATCATCAGGCACCACAACGCCATCTGGTCGACACCGGGAGCGCTCGCCGGCTCCCTCAAGGTTTGCAAGTGCTCGGAGATCCTTACGCAATACAGCGAAGGCGCCGCCCAACAAGGTGTCGCCAGCCCCTGAAGGTCTGATCCGTTAGGTATCTCACCGCCACATGGCATACGACCTCCACCTAGTCCGTACAGAGGATTGGACCCAGGCTGCGGATGCGCCTATCACCAAGCAGGACGTTGCCGCTTTGATGGCTGCGGATCCCGAGTTGGCGTGGTCCACGACAGACTACGTCGACATGAGCGACGAGGCCGGAGCGGTGACGCGCTACTGGATGATGACGTGGCGAGGCCAGCCGTGCTTTTGGTGGTATCAAGACCAAGTTCTGTGCTCAGACCCAGACGAGGCGCAGATTTCCAAGCTCGTCCAGATGTCACGCGTTCTGCGTGCTCGCGTGTTTGGTGACGATGGTGAGGAGTATCCGCTGGAGCAGCAGCCAGCACCACCGACTTCGCAACCGCCGTCAGCAGCACCAGGACCGACGCTCTGGCCACTTTGGAAGCAGTTTGTTGCGGCTTTCCTGTTGGGCTGCGTTCTTCTCGCTCTAAAGCTTCTGATTTTTGGCGGATGAGATGGCTCGACGAGGTGAAGAAGGAGCTCGACGGCCTGGTGATCGAGCACGAGGTGGAGACAACTCGCCCGGCGTCCCTAGCTATCGAGCAGCCGAGCCTCGTCTCCGCGCCCTGAGATCGGCGACCCAAAGGGGCATCACGCGCAGGCCGGA
This sequence comes from Acidobacteriota bacterium, assembly GCA_038748685.1. Classification (GTDB taxonomy): domain Bacteria; phylum Acidobacteriota; class Thermoanaerobaculia; order Multivoradales; family J023; genus JAUIJL01. The sequence continues at coordinate 37,116 of JBCDIS010000035.1, forward strand.
GGGCTGATTCGTCGCGCGAAGAACGAGACCCTGTCGAAGACGGTTGAGTCGGTGCGCGTTGCGGTATGCTTCGAGCTGGAAAGATCAGACGAACGGCAGGTCCAGGTATTCCTAGAGCCGTGGAAGAGGAACGTCCTGCGGCGGTGGACCGGCTGCTGAAGATCGCCGAGCGGAGATGCTCGACCGAGGCTTACCCGTTTCGCCGGAGAACGTTATCCGGCGACGGCGAAACGCCCACGGTGTCCGACATCCTCGATATCCTGGTCCCTTGCGGGCACGTGATCACCCTTACCGCTATTGGGGCTGGATAATTGGCGTCTAGTATAGGTTGGCCGAACTTCTGAGAAAGGCGTGACAGCCTGGCGACAGCTTAGGCTAAGATGCGACCTGCGCGGGCGCGCCCCGATCTACTGGATGACTTAGGCCTAGGCAGAGATGAGTTCTACATTTCGCGTAATTCTCGACAAGCCTGGAATACCCGACGGCGCGGTATCAGTAGAGGATGCGAGCACGCTACTCGATGGGTTTGGTGACGCGATCGCGCGAACGGTCCAATACCATCTGGGGTTGCCCGTCCGAGGCCGTCTGAGGAAAGAGGCCAAGCCGTTGGCACGTGTAGCTCTCGTAGGCGTGAAGGAAGGCAGCGGTGTATTGGAACTACAGCCGCTTCCCACCGGTCATGACCGTTTTCGGAATCCAGCCGTAGTCGCTAGTATTGACCTCGTTAGTGCGATCAGCGAGTTCGGTGAGTCTAGGACTTGGCCGAAGTACTTTCAGCCAATTGTTCGCAATCGGTTGGGAAAAACCTTTGCTGATGTGATGTCAGACTCGGCGGTCTTGAGTCTTGAGGTTGAGGATGGGAATTCTAGCTATCAGTGCTTGATCAATAAAGAAGTCAAAGAGGCGCTCTTAGAACCTGAGACATTCTCCAGTGAAGAAATCCTGAGTATTGTTGGTGAGATATACGATATAAATGTTGAGGGAAGCTATTTTAAGGTCAAGGCTGGCCCGCGGAAGATAACGGTTGAGGTAGACCCAAAGCAGCTCCTAATGGAGGTAGATAGCCTGCGTTGGGAGCGCGTCTCGTTCGCCGCTGTTGCGCTTGACAGTAAAGGTAGGCGGGTTGGGAAGATTTCTGATCTCCGTCTAGCTGAGGAATCAGAGCACGATGGCGTTGAGAAGCCTGAAGAAAGGGAACGTGGCAAGGCAATCACGCTATTTGTTGCCCTAGCAGAGCGTGCAGAAGAGCTGAAGAAACTGGACAAGAAGTGGGATTCCTACCGGGCTTCGAAGCCACGTGCAGCAACTTTCGATTTTGCTGTGGAATTCGCAGACCGCATCGGTGGTCTTTTGGCAGATCATGGTGTTTACTTACCTGAGCCCTTCTTAGTACCGACTTTTGAAGGTGGAGCTCAGTTGGAATGGAACTATCGAGATCGAGAGCTTGAGATCGAGATTCCAGAGATGGATCAGTTTCGATATCTGCGAGTCGCAGAAGATATTGAGGAAGAAGGCGCGCTTAGTCGGTGGGAGGCAGCGAGAATGATCCGATGGTTGGCTACGGGAGAAGAAGTGTGACAGAGATCCCAGATGAGGTCGGCAATGACGAACCGCTCCATCGACGAATTCATCCCACTTTTGTTCAGCCAGACGGTCGGATTTCGTCTCAAGCATTCAAAGATCCAGAAATGTCTGTAGATAGGGCTCAGTACACATCGATAGAACAAACTGTTTTAGGCTACGAGACATACGGAGTCGCCGAATTTCTTACAGAGGAGGCGAGGGAACTGGGCCAGGAAGTGGTGGCCGATAAAGAGCTGCTGAATCAGGCACATGCGTTGGTGAGGGGCAATAAGAGCAAGAGGACAGCTCGTCGATTAGCCAGGCTTTCGCATTGGGCCAAACCGATAGAGTTGTCGTGATTTCGGCCGATTGGGTAGGCGGGGGTGTTACTCCCCCCGCCCCCCACACCACCCGACATGCGGGTCCACACCGGGCGGCTCATCGAGGATAGGCAAACGAGACCCAGAGATCTTTGAACGAGATCAAACCTTGCTGACTCAACCACTCATTGGACATCGCGAGTTGCGTGGCATACGTGCGGGACAAATGCCACGGTCCGTGGGAGCTGCGCCTCGTCGAGACCGCTTGCAGTTTGCCCACGTCCAGCTTCAGCAGGTTTCCGATCCGGGTCCATCGACGTCGCCACTGTATCCAGAAGCACATGCGGATTCGCCGACGGGGCCATTGATCGATCTCAGGAATCGGCCGGTAGTACTCGCTGATCCAGAACTACCCCATCCAACCCTTCAGATAGTCCGCCAGCTTGGCCAGGCGCACACGCATCGAAACGCCCCAGTTCCGGTTGGTGAGCCTTCGCACCGACCCCTTGAATCGCGCCAGGGTCCTTTTCGACCAGCAGATCTTCGTGCCTCGGAAAGAGAACCCGAGAAACGAGAGCTGGTCGGTTCCGACGACCTGGCTTCGAGAATCCCCGGGGAAAGCGACCCGGCCGACGATGCCAGACTCGGGGACGACCCCTGAGCAGGTGAGTTGATCTGATGGTTTTAGTTCAGGCTTACGGCTCCCTGCAGAAGGACGAGGACGCTGAGCAGCGAGCGCGTTTCACTACCTACCTCAATTACTTGGCTGCTTTGCGTCACTATCTTCGGGAAGAGAGTTGGTGCTCCGAACATCAGATTGCTCTCCTCCGCTCCGAACGCAGCATGCGACGGATCCAGCGGAATCGGGCTGTCGACGAATCGACGGTTTCCAAGTGTCTACGAAATTCCTGGGCTACTGAAATGCAACTCCGCGCCCCAGCGGCCAACCCTGAGATCCTCGGTGTAGCCAATCATTGGGCGACGGTACAGCTCTACTATGCAATCTACCTCTCACTTCGGGCGCTGTTCGCTGCAGCTGGCCGTGAGATCGGCACGACTCATCGGGCGACACTTCGAACTGTTGCAGCTGATGTCAAGGACAGACCAAGTCTTTTCCCTCTACCATGGCGAGTTTGCTGCACAGGAGATAGGAAGACGCCTGGGTATAATCTTCTTCACCTTCCCGAAGATGTTGAGCCTCGAGTAGTGTCGAGTCTTTCACCAGTCGGGAAGGATGACTTCTGGTCGTCTTATGCGATGCTCCTCCGGACAACTCGCAAGAGGCAGATTGACACACTGGCTGGTGAGTGGAAGCAGCAGAACAAGAAGAAGCGACTTAACTCGGGTGGCCGGGCAGATATTGATGGCACACTTCCTCCCACGACAATCTTTGATTTCCTTTACCGCCTTCGGATCCGATCGAATTACTCAGACGCTGACTCCTTCTTGCAGACTATGGAAGACACCGAATCCGCGAGGAGTTTCAACAAGGGCCTCCTTCGTATCTGTTGGTGTAGCAGCTTAGTGCTTGAGAATCTAATATACCTCTACATCGGGAGGAAGGCGTTCGGCCGGCTTGTTACAGAATATTGCGACCGGATCGGAGAGGCATCCGCTCCCGTCAAGTGTCGTTGGGAGCTCTTGAGTGGCTAAGCCGGCGCCACCCAACCCGACCATTCCAGCGAATCCGTTCCAGCGCTACGCGCCTCCGCAAATCGCTGAAGGGCGTGATGCTAGCGGGCAGAGGCACCAATGACAACTAGACAGATACCGGCACCGCTGATTGCAGCGCTAAGTGAGGTGGTCCCAGAATGGCAGACTCATGCGGGGATCGATACGCTCTTTATGCACGCTGATGCTCCAGGCGACCCTCCAGACGCCAACAAGCAAATTAAGGTTCAAGAATGGCTGCGTCGATCCAATAGACAATCGGACGACCCGCTAGCGGTAGTTGGCCTGATCATCGAAGGGATTATGGAGCAAGACGAGGAAACGGAGCACAGCCTTCCCCGAAAAGTCCGCATTGAAGAATGCCTTAGAAGATGCGGGCTCCAGTATGTGACTGGTGGAAGAATAGCGAGTGGAGCTTCTCTGCCGTCATTGGGCCTGGCTGATCTAATTCGGAGTCACGACCTTACAGCGGTAGAGAACGAGTTCCGTCGTGCGCTGGAGAACTTAGAGTCAAGCCCGCGGGAGGCTGTCTCTGCGGCGTGTAATATTCTCGAGTCTATTTGCAAGTGCTATATTGAGGTCAATGGCTTGGAGATGCCGCGAAAGAAAGACATCAAGTCAGTATGGAGTATTGTAAAGAAAAAGCTTGGCTTTGAGCCTGGCGTACTTGAGGATGACGATTTGAGGAAGATTGTCAGCGGGATGCTCAACGCCGTGGACGGAATCGGAAGCCTTCGGACTCATGCAAGTTCCGCACACGGCCAGGGCCGTTCTTTCTATCGCCTAGAGTCTAGGCATGCTAGGTTGGCTGTCAACGCCGCGCACACCGTATCTATGTTCGTGCTAGAAACCTGGCAGAAGAGGGCCGACTGAATGGGTCAGGCCATGACTGAATTCAGGGGAAGTTGAACATCGCCTTGCATCAACGGGATTCTAGGTTATAGGAATGGGAATGGGATACAGGGTCTTCCTGGTAGACGAAGAAGACGGTCTTCATCGAATCTCTCAAGCAAGATTTGACCACGTGTCTCGAGCCGGGGGCAGAGTTCCCAAGCACTTTCTGGGCTACAACAAGACCAGATACGTCATCGTTTCTTACCGGACCTGGGATCGGAAACCGGCCGAGCTTACTCAAATGTGTTTTGGTTTCCTTCCGTTGACCTCGGATGGAACGGTGGACAGTGGGCGAGTAGAGGACGAACAAAGGCTCCTGTGGCGATCACATCCACCGTTGGGTCAGAATGAAACACGAGGGACCGGCGTCGTTGATGGGAGGCAGCGATTTGCGAAGAAAAGGCTCGAGCACGAGTGGAGATGGCGGCCCAGCGACGAACTCTATGCTGAGATCTGTGAGGTAGTCTGGGGAAACCAGCCCTGACCCGCCCGCTAACCTGCGGCTCAAGCGCCCAGCCCTAAGGCGTAGACACGCCAGGCGACGTGCCGCCGATCAGAGCTCCATCACCGCCGCCACGTCGTCGTCCAGGTCGTCCCCCTCGGGTTTACTGGTCCAGGCGGTGACGACGAAGAGCACCGTGAACGACGCCGCCATGGCCACCGCCGCCGGCAGCACGCCGGCCGCTAAGGGGGGCTTGGGGAGGCCGGGGAAGAAGCTCTGCTTGGCCAGGAACTCCACCGTGAAGCTCACCAGCATCCCGGTGGCGATGGACGCGGTGGCCGCCGCCGGGGTCACCCGCCGCCAGTTGAGCCCCACCGCCACCGCCGGCCCCAGGGCGGCGGCGAAGGTGCCGAAGGCGAAGGTGCCTAGGAGCGCGATAAGGTCGCCGTAGAGGTAGGAGAACAGGGCCGACGCCACCGCCACCCCCACCACCGCGACGCGGCCCCAGAAGAGTTCCCGGCGCACGGTGCGCCCCAGGGCCTTCGGCAGGTCCCGTACCAGGGCTGCCGACGCCAGGTTCACGAAGGAATCGGCGGTGGACATGATGGCCGCCAGGATGCCGGCGAAGACGATGCCGGCGAGGACCTCCGGCACGTGGCCGAGGAGGAAGAGGGGCGCGGCGTCGTCGGGGCGTTCGAGGGGGGCGAGGTCGCCCCCCGCCACGAGGGCAGGTACGGCGAGGCCGATGCCGAGCCAGATCAGCACCACCAGGGTCTGGCCGAGGCCGAGGATCCAGGGGAACCAGCGCAGCTTCAGGGGGTCGTCGAGCATGAAGAATTTGTGCAGCGTCTGGGGCTGGCCGAGGGTGCCGACGGCGAAGACGAAGAAGAACCCCATCGCCGTGAAGACCGGCACCGCGCCCCCCAGGGGGTCGAGGAAGCCGGGGCCGAACTGCTCGGAAGAGGCGATCCGCTGGGCGATGGCCGAAAGCCCGCCCCCCGAGTCAAGGGCATAGTGGAAGACGGCGACGGCCGCCCCCACCATCAGGGTGCCCTGGAAGACGTCGGTGTAGACCCCCGCCACCATGCCGCCGGTCACCGCGTAGGCCAGCACCACCGCCAGCCCCGCCGCCATCGCCACGGCGAAGCTGTAGGGGCCGAAGGTTGCCTCGGTGCCGAAGATCGCCTCGATCATCACCGCCATGGCCTGGAGCTGGGCTCCGAGGTAGCCGAGGGTCCCCACCACCACCGCCACCGCCGCCAGCCCCGACGCCCAGCGGGAGCGGTAGCGGGCGAGGATGGCGTCCGGCACGGTGTAGATCTCCCGCACCTCCGCCAGCAGCCGCAAGCGCTTGGCCACCACCCAGCACAGAAGGCCCGCCGTGAAGCTGACCGGAAAGCTGATGAACAGGGAGGCCATGCCGAGGCGGTAGGTGAGCCCGGGGCCGCCGATGAAGAGGAAGCCCGAGAACGCCGCCGACATCGTAGCCAGGGCGGTCACCAGGAGGCCGATGCCCTGGCCGGCGATGAAGAAATCCTTGGCGGTGCGGGTGCGGCGGACCGCCCAGACCCCGATGGCCAGCACCACCGCCAGGTAGACGAGGGCGGTGACGACCACCACCGGCTGCTCCAGGGCCCCCACCTCAGCCCTCCCCCCCGTCCACAGCGTCCACCCCGTTGACCGCGTCGACCGGGTTCCGCGGTCCGCCGAACCGCTGTCGCAGCCCGTCGAGCTGGTCGCGCCGGAGGCCGAAGCGGTCGAAGGTGAGGGCGTAGGCGAAGGACACCAGGGGCAGGGGTGCGAGGAAAACGCCGTAGACCTGGATCGCCGTCGACAGGGGGAGGCCGAGGACCCACGGTCCGCCGTCCACCTGCCCCCGCCACGCCAGCATGGCGACCACCGCCGCCTCCAGCATCAGCACCAGGACGCCGAGGACCCAGCCCAGGGGCCCGGGGGAGCTCCCCAGGCCGAGGACGATGAGGGCCACGGGGAAGGCCGCCGCGAGCACGGCGAAGACAACCTCCATGGCCGGACCGCCGATAAAGAAGGCCACCAGCATGAGGGGGGACGAGAGGGCCAGGTAGGCGAGGGCGAGGCGGCGAATCATAGTTAGGGGGTCGTCCTCGGGCTCAGCCCGCCACCGTGCCGGCCCCCGGCCCCTCGGTGGGCAGGGGCAGACGACGGCCCGCCTCGCGGGCGGCGAAGAAGGCGTCGAGAAACCCCTGGTCCTCCTCGGTCCAGGCGTCGGGGTAGCGCTTCTTGATCTCGACCTGGGTGGAGATGGCGAGGTCGTAGCTGCCGTTCTCGTAGGCCTGCCAGGCGATCACCTGCTGGAGGGTCCGGCGGTCGTCGAGGTGGCGGTCCAGCTCCAGGGCCCGGTCGAGGTAGTCCCGGGCCTGGAAGGGGTAGCCCAGCCGCAGCTGGAGCCACGCCAGCTTGAGGGCGGCGTCGGCCTCCGCCCGCGGATCCCGCTGCTCTTTGGCGAGGTCCAGCTGGTCCTGGTAGAGATCCTCCGCGGCCTCCAGATCGCCGGCTTCGAGCAGGGCCCTCGCCAGGTTGCGGGAGAGGAGCAGCACCCGGGAGCGGTCCCCCTGCTGGCGGTAGAAGGCCAGGGCCCGGCCCCAGTGGACGCGGGCGTTCTCCGCGTCCCCGAGGCGCCAGGTCACCTCCCCGAGGCTGGCGGAGATGCGGTTCTCGCTCCACGGATCCCGCAGCCCCCGGGCCTGGGAAAGGGCCTCCTCGAAGACCCGACCCGCCGGTTCGAGGTCGCCGGAGGCCAGCATCAGGCTGCCGAGGCGGACCTGGGTGTCGATCTCGCCGATCCGATCCCCCATGGACTTCTGCAGCTGCAGGACCTCGACGAACAGCTCCTCCGCCCGCTGGGGGCGGCCCTGGGCCAGCTCCAGCCGGGCCCGCTCGTAGAGGGCCGCGGTCTGGCCGCCGACGTCCCGCAGGCCGAGGTAGATGCGGTGGGCCTGCTCGAACTGCTGCTCCGCCGCGGCGTGGTTGCCGGCGATGGCCTCCAGCCGGCCGATGGAGCGGTGACCCTCTGCCAGGAGATCCTGACGGCCGAGGGACTGGCTGGCCTCCAGCAGCTCCTCCACCCGGGTCCGGGCGGAGTCCAGCTCCCCCAGATCCAGGAGGCATTCCACCAGGCGGGCGCGGGCGGTGGCGAAGCTCTTGGACTCCGCCAGGGCGATGTCGAAGTAGGGCCGCGCCGCGCCGGCCCGTTCCTTCGGCGTCCCCGGGGCCCGGAGCCGGGCCAGGCCGGAGGCGTAGAGGCGGTCGGCGAACGCGTCGTGGCTGAAGGCGGCCCGCAGGGACACCGGCTCGACGGCGCCGTCCCCGAGGCGACCGAGGGCGATCACCAGTTGGTCGGCGGCGGCCATGGGGTCGGCCCCGGAGAAGCGGACCGACGCCAGGCTGCGGTCCCCGGGGTCGAAGAGCTCCACGTCGAGCACGGCCCGGTCGCCGTCCCGCCGGAAGACGCCGTCGACGATCGTCTGGCCGCCGAGGGCCGACGCCAGCTCCCGGGCCCGGCGCCGCTCCTCGGGGTCGTCGGTGCCCACCCGCCGGCGGCCGAGGGCGGTCCCCAGCCGGTCGCTGGACACCACCCCTACGCCGCGGGTCCGCGCCAGGGCCTCGGACACCAGGGACGACAGCCCCAGCCGTATCCAGGCGTCCCCCGCGCCCCCTTCGACCTGGAACGGCAGGACGGCGAAGCGGCCGGGGGCGTCCACCGACAGCTCCGGCGGCTCGTCCACCGCGAGCCAGCGGGGGAGCAGGGTCGCCCCCAGCCCCACCAGGGCGAGGAGCCCGAGGAGCCAGGGCACCATGCGGCCGAGGCCGCCGCTCCGCGCCCCCCCGGGGGGACGCCGGTCGCGGCGGCCCGTCGACGGCTCGGCGGTAACGCTCGGAGTCGACCCGTGCCTCTCTTCGGATATGGCCTGCGGTGCGTCGTCGGTCATCGATCCCCCTGCGTCCCGAACGGTGGTGGCGGCGGTCCCAAGGGACCCGCAGAATCCCCCCGGATCCGCCGACGGGCAGGATCCGATAGACTCCTTCGATCGCCGATCCTGACATCTTTGTAGTGGAGCGCCAATGGCCCTTGCCCTGGCCGATATCGAAGGCAAGTACGAGATCCTCTCCAAGCTGAAGGAGGGGGGCATGGGGGCCATCTACAAGGTCCGGCACCGGCTGCTGGACGAGGTGCGGGTGGTAAAGGTGCTGCGGCCCCAGCACGAGGACGACGAAGAGCTCCGCGCCCGCTTCGCCCGGGAGGCCCGCTCCGCCATCCGCCTGCGCCACCCCAACGTCGTCCAGCTGTTCGATTTCAGCGTCGACGAGTCGGGCACCGGCCTGATCGTCATGGAGTTCATCGAAGGGGCGGACCTCCAGCAGCTGGTGGAGCATCGGCGCACGCCGTCCCTGCCCCTGGGGCTGGAGATCGCCCGCCAGGGCCTGCGTTCCCTGGGCTTTTTGCATCGGCACGGCTTCGTCCACCGGGACGTCTCGCCGGACAACCTGATGCTCACCCTCGACGTCGACCGCCGCCCCCTGGTGAAGCTCATCGACCTCGGCATCGCCAAGCGGCGGGACGCCGAGCAGCGGCTCACCACCAGCGGCTCGTTCCTCGGCAAGTTCCGCTACGCCTCGCCGGAGCACTTCGGCTCCCGGGGTCCCGACGGCGTCGAGGAGCGCAGCGACCTCTACACCTTCGGCGTGGTGCTCTACGAGGTGCTCACCGGGCGCTACCCCATGGCGGGGGATTCCACCTCCCAGCTGATCGCCAGCCACCTCTTCCAGCCGCCGATGGATTTCGACGCCAGCGACCCCGAGGGCCGCTTGCCGGAGGAGGTGCGGGGGATGCTGCTGCGGGCCCTGGAGAAGGATCCGGAGGATCGGTACGACGGCGCCGCCGCGTGGATCGCCGAGCTGGAGGAGCTACAGCGCCGGTGGCCGATGACCGCCGGGGAGGTGGCGGAGGCGGAGGAGCTGTCGAGTCGCCTCGCCCACGTGCCCCCGTCGGGGCCGACGGGGGACCCGGGCTCGACCCAGCACCGCCTCGACCGCCAGTTCGGCCTCGTCCAGGCGACCCCTGCCCACGGCGTCGACGGACCTCCGCAGGGGTCGGACACCACGGAAGAGCCGACGGTGGCCACCGGCGGCGGGTCGGTGTCCACCGGGGCCCCCTTCGAGGCCTTGGTGGCGGGGGCCGAGGCCCTTCTCCAGCTCGGCCAGGTGGAGCAGGCGAAGCAGCAGGTGGGGACGATCCTCAGCCTCGACCCGGGGCACGCCGCGGCCACCGCGCTGCTGGAGCGTATCCGCGACGGGTCGGGGGTCGAGGCGACCGCGCCCTCAGGGCCCCCGACCTCAGCGCCCCCGACCGCGGCTAGCCCGACCCCGGAGGCGGGGAAGGTCCCCGAACCGTCGACGGCGGTGCCGGAGAAGAGTCGATCCCTGCGGGGGATCGCCGAGCTGATCGACGCCGGCCAGCTCACCGCCGCCGACGCGGCCCTCTTCCGCTTCGCCGAGACCCACGGCGAGAACGCCGACGTGGGCGCCCTGCGCCGCCGCCTGGAGGGGCGTCGCCGGGAGCGGGTCGCCACCCAGGTCCAGTCCCTGCTGACGGAGGCGGACCGCTGGGTGGAAGAGGGGGAGTACCCCGCCGCCCTCGACAGCCTGAAGCGGGCCCAGGCGATGGCGCCGGCGAAGGGGGACCTGCGGCAGAAGCTGGCCCGGGGGATCTACCAGCTGCACAAGAAGGTGGAGGCCCGGGAGCGGCGCCTCGCCATCGAGCAGATCGAATCCCACGCCCTGCACCATCTGCAGGACGGCCAGCTGGACCGCGCCCGGGAGGAGGTGCTCCACGGCGAGCGGACCTACGGCCGCCACGACGTCTTCGGGGCCCTCCACCAGCTGCTGGATCGGGCCCTCCAGGAGCGCCAGAGCGCTTTGGTGAACGAGGCGGGGCTGGCCCTCGAAGCGGGTCGGCTGGCGGACGCCGCCGGCTGCCTGGAGCGGGCCCGGGAGATGGACCCGGACAACGAGTGGGTCGAGGCGCAGCTGGCGCGGGTCCGCGGGCGGATCGAGGAGGAGGCCCAGGAGGAGCGGCGACGCCTCGCCCTGGAGCAGGCCCGGGAGGCTGAGCTGGAGGCCATCGGCGCCGCCCTCGATCGGGGGGAGTTCGATGACGCCGAGGCGGATCTTCTCCTCGCCGAGGAGCGCTGGGGGGCCGATGGTTTGGAGGACCTGCGGCGCCGGCTGGCGGAGGCGCGGCGGTCCGAGGCCCGGGGACTGGTGGAGCGCGCCGAGTCCGCCAGGGCCGAGCGGGACGTGGTGAAGGCGAAGCTGCTGGCGGCCAAGGCCCGGGAGGTGGACCCCGACGCCTCCTTCGTCCTCGACCTCGTCCAGATCCTCGACCAGGCCGCCGAGGACGAGCTGGAGGCCGAGGAGCTCGCGGAGGTGGCGAGCCTCGACGACACCACCGGCTGGCTCGAAGTGACGGGGGAGATCGAGCGGCTGCGGGTCCAGGGTCAGCCCCTGCGTGCCTGGAAGGCGGTGCAGCGGGCGATCCAGCGCTTCGGCGAGATGCCGGCGCTGCTGGAGCTGCGCAAATCCCTGGCGGACGAGCTGCTGGGGGATCCCTGAGGACGGTACTCGGGACGGCGACCGATCAGGCCCTGCGGTCCGCCACCCGCAGCAGGTCGGCGAAGACCCCGGCGGCGGTCACCTCCGGCCCGGCCCCCGGGCCCCGCACCACGAGGGGCGAGACGGCGTAGCGGGCGGTGGTGAAGGCCACCAGGTTGTCGGGGCCGGCGAGGGCGTGGGCGGGGTGGTCCGCCGCCACCGCCGCGAGGGCCACCCGCGGACCCTCGGCGTCGATGGACGCCACGTAGCGCAGCCTCCGGCCGTCGGCCTCCGCCCGCAGCCGCCGCTCCTCGAAGTCCGCGTCCACCGACCTCAGCCGTCGCCAGAAGGTGTCGAGGTCGAGGTCCCCCCAGGGGGAGGCGGGGAGCAGGGGCTCGACGGCGATCTCCTCCGGCTCGATCCGGCGGCCCGACAGCCGCGCCAGGATGCACAGCTTGCGGGCCACGTCCCCCCCCGACAGGTCCTCGTAGGGGTTGGGCTCGGTGAGGCCCTCGTCGAAGGCGCCGCGGACCGCGGCGGAGAAGGGGGTCGCGGCGTCCAGCCGATCGAGCACCGCGTTGACCGTCCCCGAGAGGACGGCGTCGATGCGGCTGACGGTGTCGCCGGTGCGCCGCAGGTCGTCGAGGGTGCCGAGCACCGGCAGACCGGCCCCCGCCGCCGTCTCGAAGAGGAGGGGGGCGCCGCTGTCCCGGGAGGCCCCACGCATGCGGCGGAAGTGGCCGAAGGCCGATGCGAAGGGCTTCTTGTTGGCCGCCACCACCGCCACGCCGGCCCGCAGCAGGGGCTCGTACCAATCCCCCGGCACGTCGCTGGCGGTGCAGTCCACCAGCGCCCGGGCGGCCCCACCGGGCCGGCGGAGGAGGTCC
>JBCDIS010000036.1:0-49501 GCA_038748685.1 Acidobacteriota bacterium
CTGCATGCGATGCACGGCATGCTCAGACACGGCGAGGATTTCGATGGAGACAAGTTCTCGCCCGCGGCGCTTCCGCCTAAACCAGCTTGACAACCAACAGAGTATCTACGTCGGAACCTGCCGCGGTTCCTGGTCCGAAGAGCCCGTGCAGCAAAAACGCTGACGAGGCGAGGCGAAACTCAGAAGAACAACCGAACTCTCCGGCGCGGCCCTGGTCTACGGCGACCCATGGACGTGGGTGCCCGGGCTTGGGGCAAAACGCGAAGGCGAAGCCGGTCCGCGGATCTGAACGTCGTTCTTGCCCAGGCGGGCGGGGGCAAGCCCCGCCCCTACGTCGGAACCTGCCGCGGTTCCCGGTCTAAAGAGCCCGTGCAGCAAAAACGCTGACGAGGCGAGGCGAAACTCAGAAGAACAATCGAACTCTCCGGCGCGGCCCTGGTCCACGGCGACCCATGGACGTGGGTGCCCGGGCTGGGGGCAAAACGCGAAGGCAAAGTCGATCCGCGGATCTGAACGTCGGCGTTCTTGCCCAGACGGGCGGGGACAAGCCCCGCCCCTACGTCGGAACCAACTGCGGTTCCCGGTCCGAAGAGCTCGGCGGGCGAGGCGCAAGAGGGGCCCCGCCCGAGGGGCGACGTCAGTTGACGACGCCCTTCACCGGCAGCTCCACCACCGGGTTCTTGGAGTCGTTGGTGCGGATCCGCACCACGGTGTCGAACGGGCCCTTCGGCATGTCCGGCCCGAGGGTCAGCATGACGTTGAACCGGTGGCCCGGCTGCTTCTCGGAGGGGGTGATCTCCGCCGTCATCCCGTTGTAGCCGGTCTCCACCTCGGCCACCTCGATGGGGGCGGTGATGAAGTTGGTGAAGTGGAGCTTGCGGCGCAGCGGCAGGCTGGCGGTTTCGAGCTTGCCGAAATCCACCTCCTGGGGCGTCACGTGCTGGCGGGGACGCACGAAGCCGGAGATCGGAATCTTCACCGCCTTCTGCTTCGGGTGGTCGAGCTGGATCTGGACGTACTCGCGGAGGGCGCCCACGGGGGCGTCCTTGTGCAGCAGCACCTCCACCCGCCACTGCTTGCCGGGGGCGTCCGGGTTGCGCTCCGACTCGTTGGCCTCGCGGAAGGAGACGTCCACGTAGTCGTAGGGCTTGGTGACGTTGGTCACTTTGAACTCCTCGCCGTCTTCGGCCCAGAGGGTCTGGCCGATGGGGCGGAGGTCCTCACCCTGGACGTAGATGTAGCGGACGTATCCCGGCAGGGCGCCGATGTAGGGCTTCACCGTGGCGCGGACGACGAGCTGCAGCTTGGGGTTGTCGACGTCGCTGGTGAACACCGCGATGGACTTGCTGATGGGTCCGTGGAAGTCGGTGGTGTCCACCTTGGCGGCGAGGCGACCGATTTTTCCGGGGGCGATGGTCTTGTCGTACTCCACCACCGTGCAGCCGCAGGCGGGGCGCACGTTGGTGATCTCGAGGGGGGTGTCGCCGTCGTTCTTGATCTCGAACGTGTGCTCGATCACCTCACCGCGGGCGATAATCTCGAAGTTCTTCACCGGCTCGACGGGCACGGCCTTCGGCGCGCCCTGCGCCAGCAGGTTGGCGGCGGGGGCCAGCATCAACAAAAAATAGACAGGGAGGAGGCGTCGCATGGCCATGGCTCCTTCTTCTCGGCTCTTCGGCTGGAATCGTTTCTAGGATCGCGGCGGACAGGCAGGCGAGCTGCGCCGAGCGGCGCGAGTGGGACGATTCAATGCTAACCTCCGCCCTCCGGAGGTGGCGATACGGCCAGGTAAAATCCGGGTAAAACGGAATTTTGGAAGGGGCCGTAGCGTGGAACCGGAATCCCTCGACATCTACCTGATCGCCATCGGGGGGACCGGCATGGCCCCCCTCGCCTGCCTGCTCCGCGACCTGGGTCACCGGGTCCGCGGGGTCGATGGCCCCCTCTACCCGCCGATGAGCACGCTCCTGGCGGACGCCGGCGTCGAGCCCCTGGTGGGCTACGACCAGGGCCACCTGGCGGCGGCCCGGGACGCCGGCGAAGCGCCGGACCTGGTGATCGTCGGCAACGCCGTGCCCCGGCACAACCCGGAGGCCCAGGCCGCCGAGGCCCTGGCGGCGGAGGTGGACGGCGTCGAGCGGATCTCCATGCCCCAGGCCCTGGCCCGCTTCGTCCTCGCCGGCCGGGACCCGCTGGTGGCGGCGGGGACCCACGGCAAGACCACCACCACCTCGATGGCGGCGTGGGTCTACCGCAGCTGCGGCGAGGACCCGGGCTGGCTGGTGGGGGGCATCCCGAAGAACCTGGGCCCCAGCTTCCACATCGGCGGCGGGCGCCGCTTCGTCATCGAGGGGGACGAGTACAACGCCGCCTACTTCGACCGCGGCCCCAAGTTTCTCCACTACGCCCCGAACGCCCTGATCCTCACCAGCGTCGAGTACGACCACGCCGACCTCTACCCGACCCACGACGCCATGCTCGACGCCTATTCGCGGCTGGTGGAGCTGGTGCCGGAGGACGGCCTGGTGGCGGCCTACGGCGATTCCCCCCAGGTGCGGGAGGTGGCCTCCCGGGCCAAGGCGCAAGTGGTGTTCTACGGCCTCGGCCCCGGCAACGACGTTCGCCCCAAGGACGGGGTGGAGTGGGGGGAGGGGGGCAGCCGCTGCGTCGTCCTGTCGGGGGACCCTGAAAGGGATGCGGAGGCGGAGATGCCCCTCCACCTGGCGGCCCCCGGCGAGCACAACCTGCTGAACGCTTTGGCGGTCTGGGCGGTGGCCCGCCACGACGGTCTCCCCGCCGCCGCCGTGGCGACGGCCCTGGGGGCCTTCAGCGGCGCCAAGCGGCGCCTGGAGGAGCTGGGGACCGAAGCGGGGATCACGGTGGTGGACGACTTCGCCCACCACCCGACGGCGGTGGGGAAGTCCCTCGGGGGGCTGCGGCAGCGCTACCCCGGCCGGCGGATCGTGGTGCTCTTCGAGCCCCGCAGCCTGACCGCCGGCCGCTCGTTCTTCTTCGAGTCCTACCTCGATGCCTTCGCCGAAGCCGACGTGGTTCGCTTCGCGCCGATCTTTTACAGCGAGCGCCTAGGTGAGGACAACCGCCTCGATCTGGACGCCCTGGTGGCGGGCCTGGTGGACCGCGGCGTCACCGCGGAGATCGCCACAGACATAGGCGACCTCGAAGCGCGAACCCTGGGGGACGCCCGGCCCGGGGACGTCCTGACGACGATGACCTCCGGCTCCTTCGAGGGGTTGCCCCATCGGCTCTTGGACCGCCTGCGGAGCCGGGCCCAGTCGACCTGAAGGGACGCCGGATCCCGTCGGGCCGAAGCGGCGGCGCGGTCCCTGTGCGTGGTCCCGATCCCTGGGCTTCCTGACCCGGGCTTGCTATCTCATAGCAAAATTTGAATAATTAGATGGCTCGCGAGCGTCGTTCCCATCTACCCGACCCCCCAACGGAGGGAAACGTATGTTCCTTTCCACGTTCCGCCTTTCCAGGCGTCACGCCTCCGAGACCCGCTTCGGAGGCACCGCTCTGACGTCCCTGATGATCGATCCCTGGGCCTGACGGCCCGGTTCAAGACTGGAAGGGCCCGGACGGGACGCCGTCCGGGCCCTTTTCTCGTCTAGGGATCTTCCCGTCGGGGCTCAGACCGCCTGGGGCACCGGCAGGGGACGCCGGTGGGCCACCACCTGATCCTCTTTCTCGACGATCCGGTTCTTCTCGTCCACGAAGAGCACCTTCGGCCGGTGGGCGGCGCACTCGGCGTCGTCGAACTCGGCGTAGCTGCACAGGATCACCAGGTCCCCGGGGGACACCCGGTGGGCCGCCGCGCCGTTGAGCACCACTTCCCCCTCCCCCCGCTTCCCCTCGATGGCGTAGGTGGCGAAGCGCTCGCCGTTGGTGACGTTGTAAATCTCGACCTTCTCATGGACGAGGATGTCGGCGGCTTCCAGGAGGACGGGGTCGAGGGTGATGGAGCCGACGTAGGCGAGGTCGGCGTCGGTTACGGTGGCGCGGTGGATCTTGGACTTCATGAGGGTGCGTCGCATCGAAGGATCTCCTTATCTCGAACGCCTGACGCCGAAGCGTCGACGGATGGGGTCGTGGAAAGATCGGCGGGGACGGTGAGTTCCCCTGGACCGACGTGATTTGGCTCGACGTGATTGGAATCGACGTGAATCGGGTCGACATGAATGTTGTCGAGCAGACGGGTACGGCCGAAGCGGACGGCGATCGCCACCACCGACGGGCCGTCGACGGTGGTGACCGGGGCGAAGGTGGCGGCGTCGACGACGGCGACGTAGTCCACCGTCCCCGACGGCTCGGAGGCCAAGACCGCCCGTACGGCGCCGGCGAGGACGTCGGCGCCGCGCTCTCCGGCCTCGATGAGGCGGCGGGCGGACTGGAGGGAGCGGTGGAGGACGCCGGCGGCCCGACGCTCCTCCGCCGACAGGTAGACGTTGCGGGACGACATGGCGAGGCCGTCGTCCTCCCGCGCGATGGGGCCGGCGACGATCTCGACGCCGAGGTGCAGATCCCGCACCAGCCGCCGCACCAGGGCCAGCTGCTGGGCGTCCTTCTCACCGAAGACCGCGACGTCCGATCGTACGAGGCCGAAGAGCTTGGTCACCACCGTGGCGACGCCGCGGAAGTGTCCGGGCCGTTCGGCCCCCTCGAAGCCCCGGGACGGGCCCTCCACCTCGATCCAAGTGCTCTCGCCGGGGGGGTAGATCGTCTCCACCTCCGGTAGGAAGACCAGGTCGCAGCCGGCAACCGCCAGCTGTCGGCAGTCCTCCTCCGGCGATCGGGGGTACGCCGCGAGGTCTTCGTCGGGGCCGAACTGGGTCGGATTGACGAAGATCGACACCACTACCCGGTCGGCGTGCTGAAGGGCCAGCCGCACCAGGGAGAGGTGGCCCTCGTGGAGGGCCCCCATGGTGGGCACGAAGCCCACCCGCAGGCCGTCCCGCCGCCAGGCGTCCACCGCGGCCCGCAGGTCCGGCTCCGTCGAGACCGTCCGGAGCTCAGCCATAGAGAGCCTCCAGGGTCTCTGTTTGGGCGGGGGATGGGGTGGTGGGCTTGGGGGAGCCGGCCTTGGACGAGCCGCCGGCGAAGGTCTCCTCGGCGGCGGGGAAGCGGCCCTCCCGCACGTCGTCGGCGTAGGCGCCGAGGGCCTCCCGGGCCGTCTGCCCGAGCTGGGCGTAGCGGCGCACGAAGCGGGGCGCGATGCGGTCCTCCATGCCCAGGAGGTCGTGGTAGACCAGCACCTGACCTCCACAGCCGGCGCCGGCGCCGATGCCGATGGTGGGGATCGAGAGCTCGGCGCTCACCTCCGCCGCCAGGTCGGCGGGGATGCATTCCAGCACGAGGGCGAAGGCTCCGGACTCCTCGACGGCGCGGGCGGCCTCCAGCAGGGCCCGCCGCGCGTCGTCCCCCCGGCCCTGGACCTTGAAGCCGCCGAAACGGTGGAGGGATTGGGGGGTGAGGCCCAGGTGCGCCATCACCGGGATCTCCGCCCCCGCCAGGGCCTCGATCACGTCGGGCCGGGCCCCCTCGATCTTCACCGCCTGGGCCCCGGACTCCTTGACGAACCGCAGGGCGTTGGCGACGGCCTGCTCGGCCCCGAGGTGGAAGGAGCCGTAGGGCATGTCGGCGACGAGGAGGGCCCGTTCGAGGCCCCGGCGCACGGCTTTGGTGTGGTGGAGCATCTCGTCCATCGTCACCGACAGCGTGTCTTTGTGGCCGAGCACCACCATGGCCAAGGAGTCCCCCACCAGCACCAGGTCGACGCCGGCGGCGTCGGCGGCCCGGGCCTGGGGATAGTCGTAGGCGGTGACCATCACCAGGGGTTTCCCCTTTCCGCGGCGGTGCCGATCGGCGGCCCCGCGGACCCAGGGGACGGTCACGGTCTTGGGCCGCGACGGCTTGCGGCCGCGGCGGGCCTTCGTGGACAGGTCTTTCGCGGACAGGTCTTTCGCCGACAGGCCTTCTACGGAAGGGCCATCCATGGAAAGGGTCTCCGCGGAACGGATCGCGGGCTGGGGAGCTTTGCCGCCGTTTCGGGTCGCCATCTCGCAGCCTCCTTTTCGGGGCCGCTCGGCGGGGCGGTCTTGGCCCGACGCAATGCATCAGGCGGGGCGAGCTGAGCGCAAGCCGAGGGCGAGCCCCGACGGGGATGCCGCCCGTGGACGGTCTACGCCTTTCCGGTGTCTGTCGCCCGCCGTGGCAATGCGCGGAGGGGATCAGGCCCGAAGCGTGTCCCGCTTCGAAGCGACGCTGCGCGGTGTCGACCCGACCGTCCCGGTCCCCCCGTCCGACCTCGACCCGATTGGGTTCGGCGTCGGCTCAGCGGGATCCAAGCGGCACGTAGTACTGGGTACCCTTGTGGGGTTTCGACAGTTGTTCCAGGAGCTCTTCGAAGTCTTCGGGGCGTTCGGGGAAGTTCAGATTCCTCGTGTCCACCACCAAGACCGGAGAATTCCTATAGTGATGATAGTAGTGATTGTAGGCGTCGATCAACTCGACCAGGTAATCCTGGGAGATTTTCCGCTCGTACTGGCGGTTTCGGCGGCGGATGCGGGCCATGCAGGTGTCGATGTCCGCCACCAGGTAGAGCACCAGGTCGGGTTTGGGGACCTGGGGCTCCAGCATCGAGTAGAGCTTGTCGTAGATCAGCAGCTCGTCGTCGGTGAGGTTGAGGTAGGCGAAGATGCGATCTTTGTCGAAGGGGTAGTCCGCCACCACCAGCCGCTGGAAGAGCTCCCGCTGGACGATCTCCTGCTGCTGCTTGAAGCGGGAGAGCAGGTAATACAGCTGGGTTTGGAAGGCCGCCCCGGGGCGGTCCTTGTAGAACTTGTCGAGGACAGGGTTCTCGGCGTCTTCGAGGACCTTCACGCCCTCGAAGCGGCGGGTCAAGAGCTCCACGAGGGTGGTTTTGCCGACGCCGATCGGGCCGTCGATGGCGAGGTAGTGGTAGGGCAGGGATTCCTGGCTCAACGTGGTCTCTTTCCTGGTTGTAGGGTGCGGGCCCGGGGGGTGCCCGAGGGGTCCGGGGCCCGTCGTCAATATAACCCAACCGGCGCCGGCCACGGGGGATCTCGGGCCCCGGGTCCGACCGGGCGGCCTGTGGTACGCTCCCGCCGGTTTGGGCGCGGGTTTCCGGCCCGACCCAAGCTCCGACGCAACCGACCCGAGATCAAGATCGTGGGGGGTAGGCCCCGGAGGCGGCCCCCCCAAGGAGACGCACGTTGGCACCCTGGTGGCTGAGAGATAGCGACGACGAAGACCCTTCGGACGACGGGGCAGCGTCGTCCCCGGGGAAGACCGACGACTCGAACGGACCGGGTGCCGCGAACGGACCGGGTGCCGCAAACGAACAGGGCGCCTCGAACGGACAGGACCCGGAGCCCGCCGCCGAGGCACCCCCAGCCGCGGCGGACAAGGAGCTCGACGCCGAGGTCGCGTCCCAGGGTTCAGAGGCACCGGACAGGGCGGCGACGGAGGACGACGCGCCCCCGACCCGCCGTCGGCGCCGACGGCGCAAGCGGACCCGTAGCGCCGCCCCCCCGGCCGTCGACGCCGGAGACGTGGCCTCCGAAGCCGCCGCCCCCGAAGCCGAGGCGCAGGCGGTCGACGCCCCCGAGGCCGAGGCTCCCGTAGCCGAGGCCTCCGTAGTCGAAGCCCCCGAGGCCGAGACTCAGAGTGTCGACGCTGAGGAGGCGGACGCCTCTGACACCGCCACCGAAGACGGCGAAGTCGCGGAGACGCCGGACGTCGAGGCCACGGAGACGCCGGACGTCGAGGCCGCAGGAGAAGAGGCCTCCGAGGGCGACGCGAAGAAGAAGCGAACCAAATCCAAGGGCAAGCGCAAAGCTCGTAAGGGGGAACGCCGCCCCAAGGGCAAGGCCGGGGATGGCCCGCGGTCCTCCCAAGACGTGCCCCACCTCGAGACGGTGCCCATCGACGGGTCTCACCTCGAAGGGGATGACGTCGACTCCCTGGCGGGTAGCGTCGTCTACGCCATGCCGGACCGCGGGGCGATGGCCATCGACGAGCGCAAGATCGCCATGTTCGTCGATTTCGAGAACATCGCCCTCGGCGTGCGGGATTCCGAGATCAAGGGCTTCGAGATCACCATGGTGCTCGAACGCCTGCTGGAGAAGGGCAAGATCATCGTCAAGCGGGCTTACGCCGACTGGGAGCGCTACCGCGACCACAAGCGTCCCCTCCACGGCGCCGCCATCGAGCTCATCGACATCCCGCAGAAGTACTACTCGGGGAAGAACAGCGCCGACATCAAGATGGTGGTGGACGCCATGGACCTCTGCTACTCGAAGGAGCACCTCGACACCTTCGTGCTGGTGTCCGGCGACAGCGACTTCTCGCCCCTCGTCTCCAAGCTCAAGGAGAACGACAAGTACGTCATCGGCGTCGGCGTCAAGAACGCGTCGTCCCACCTGCTGGTGGACAACTGCGACGAGTTCATCTTCTTCGAAGACATCTGGCGGGACGCCCAGCGGGCGCCGAGCGTCGGCCACCTGCCGGCGAAGGAGGCGGAGTGCTTCCGCCTGATGAGCGAGGCCATCGTCGCCCTTTTCCGTGACGACAAGGACGTCATCTGGGGCTCGATGGTCAAGCAGACCATGAAGCGCAAGCGGCCGTCGTTCTCGGAGGGCTACTACGGCTACGGCACCTTCTCCGAGCTGCTGGAGGACGCCGCCCGCAAGAACATCATCCACCTCCGGCGGGAGGCCCGCTCCGGCAACTACATCATCGTCGGCTTCGTGACCCAGGCGAAGAAGACGAAGCGCTGATCCATTGGTCCCCGGGCCCTCCGGGGAGGCATCCAGCCTCCCTCCGGGGACCGTTCGGGCTACTTCCGGTGGTCGGCGATCATCTCCGCGAGGCGGTCGAGGCCGCGGCTCACCTCGCCCATGGGCGGCCCGAAGGACAGACGGACCCGCTGGTGGAAGCGGGACAGGCGCTGGGACCGCCGCTGGCCGGGGTTGACGTCGAAGAACAGCCCCGGCACGCAGATCACCTTCCGCTCCAGGGCGGCGCGGAAGAAGTCGAGGCCGTCGGTCAGGGTCTCCGGCAGGTCCTGGAGGGAGACGAAGGCGTAGAAGGTGGCGTCGGGCTCGCGGTCGATGGTCATGCCGAGCTCGTAGACCCGCC
This sequence comes from Acidobacteriota bacterium, assembly GCA_038748685.1. Lineage (GTDB taxonomy): Bacteria > Acidobacteriota > Thermoanaerobaculia > Multivoradales > J023 > JAUIJL01. The sequence goes on from JBCDIS010000036.1 coordinate 9,178, forward strand.
TCAGGGTGAGCTCCCGCTTGGCCAAGAAGGCCTTGCGGATGGCGGTGGTCTCGGCGAGCACGTAGTCCGGGTCCAGGAGGGGGACGGCGGCCCGCTGCAAGGGCTTCGAGCCGCCGCCGTCGAGGAAGGATCCGGCGCTCTCCGCCGCCTCGATCACCCGCTTCGGACCCACCGTCCAGGTCACCCGCCAGCCCGGGTAGCGCCAGTTCTTGGTGAGCCCGTCGAAGAGCACCACCGGGTCTCGGTCCACGTCCTCCACGTAGCGGGCGGCGCTGACGATGGGCCCCGGCTCGCCGGCCCCCGGGCGCCAGACGTAGTGGGAGTAGAACTCGTCCATCAGCAGGCTGCAGTCGAGGCCGCGGGCGATGGCCACCCACTCCGCTAGATCGCTGCCGGACACCAGCTTCCCCATCGGATTGTTGGGGTTCGACATCAGGAGGGCGCCGAGGCCCCGCCCCAGGATCTCCCGCTCCAGGTCCTGGGGGGAGAAGGTGTAGGCGTGCTCCCGGCTCAGGAGGATCGGGATCGGCGTCACCAGCCGGAAGATGTCCAGCAGCTCTTCGTAGGCGGTGTAGTCGGGGAGGATGTGGCCGAGGTTCACCTGCCCCAGGGCGGCGACGGCGCGGGTCAGGGACGCCCGTCCGCCGCCGGAGATGGAGACGTTCTCGGCACTGTATTGGGACGGCATGCCGCGGCGGAAGAGGTGGTTGTAGAGGGAGGCGACGGCCTCCCGCAGCTCCCACAGCCCCGAGATCGGCGCGTACTCGTGGTCCCCGGGGTCGACGGCCACCGCCTCCGCCCGCGGCGGCGCCCCTTCGAGGGGGCCGATCTCCGGCATCCCCTGGCCCAGGTTGCACCATTCCGGGTGGGCGGTGCGGTAACCCCGCCGGGCCGCCTCGCTGGTGACGAAGATGACGCCGGTGCGGGGCACCGAGCGGAACGCTTGAACGGCCAAAGACGGGGGCTTGGCGGTGGACTCGGCTGGGTTCACTGGGGCGTCTCCTGGGGTAGGGGCCGGCCTCGGGGTGGGGGCCCGGCGTGCCATGGAGTTTATCTCCAGCGTCGCCCCTGTGGATTTGATTCCCCGCGGCGCGGATGGAACACTGGCGCCCCATGGCTGAAGGCCCCTCCCGCTGGCACGGCTGGCACAACGCCGAGATCTACGCCGGCTACGTCCGCGACTTTCCCCTCTACCGCCAGCTGAACGCCCGCCTGGCCCGCCTGGCGGATCTGGCCACCGCCCGCCGGGTCCTCGACCTCGCCTGCGGCACCGGCGCCACCGCCCAGGCATGTCTGCGGCACCTGCCGTGGAACGGGGAGGTGGTGGGGGTGGACGTCTCGGAGGAGATGGTGGGGGTCGCCCGGACGGAGGTGGACGATCCCCGGGCCAGCTTTCGGGTGGCCCGGGCGTCGCGGATCGAGGAGGTGGTGCGGGGCCCCTTCGACCGCGCCGTCTGCAATACCGCGTTCTGGCAGTTCCCCGATCCCGGGTTGGTGCTGGGGGTCCTCGGCCGCCTGCTGTCCCCCGGCGCCCTCCTGGTGTGGAACGTTCCGGTGGAGCGGATGGTGGGGGAGCCGGCCCGGGCCCACCCCTTCCAGGTGGCCCTCGCCCGGGCCATCGAGGCCCGCGCCGGCAGCTTCACGTCGAGCCCGCCGGTGCTGACGGGGGCGACCCTCGAAGCCTGGATCGAAGGGGCCGGCTTCGACCTCGTCGATACCGAGCGGTACGTCTACTCGGCGCGGCAGGAGGAGCTGGTGGAGCTGATGCGGATCCCCGCCATGATCGGCTCCGTCGCCCTCGACCTGTCGCCGGAGGAGCGCCAGGGGGTGATCGACCTGGCGGCGGAGTGGATCGACGGCGACGAGCGGGTGGAGGTCCCCTGGCTCTATTACGTCGCCCGGCGGCGGTAGCCTCGGTGTCGGTTGGGGACGGTGTCGGTTGGGGACGGGGCTGCCCCCGCCCGTCTTCAGACGGGCTGGGGATTGGGGGACAGGCCGTCCTCCTCGACCTCCGCGGTCTCTTCGTAGGACTCTTCCTCCATCGACGTTTCCTCCGTTCGAGCCGCCCGCGCCACGCGGGCCCGTTCGAAGGCGTCGTGGATGTCCTCCAGGATGCGGTAGATCACCGGCACCAGGACGAGGGTGATCGCCGTGGCGAAGACGACCCCGAAGCCCAGGCTGATGGCCATCGGCACCAGGAACTTGGCCTGCAGGCTGGTTTCCAGGATCATCGGCGACAGGCCCATGAAGGTGGTGAGGGTGGTGAGGAGGATCGGCCGAAAGCGTCGCTTGCCGGCGTCCCGGATCGCCACGTCGATGGGGACTCCGCGCTTCCGCTCGCGGTTGATCAGATCGATCAGGATCAGCGAATCGTTCACCACCACGCCGGTGAGGGCGACGATGCCGAAGAACGAAAGGATCGACAGGTTCATCCCCATCAGCAGGTGGCCGAAGGCCGCGCCGACGAAGCCGAAGGGGATCGCCGTCATGATGATCAGCGGCTGGCTGTAGCTGCGGAAGGGGATGGCGAGGAGGGCGAAGATCACCAGCAGGGCGACGGCGAAGTTGGTGCCGAGGCTGCCGAGGGAGTCCTGCTGTTCCCGCTGCTCCCCCTCGAAGTCGAAGGTGAGGCCGGGGAAGTCGGCCACCAGCCGGGGCAGGACGTCGGCCCGCAGGTCGGCGTTCAGGGCGTTGGCGCCGGTCAGGGCCTCGTCGACGTCGGCGGTCACGGTCACCACCCGGCGTCGGTCGGTGCGGTCGATCACCGCGTAGCCGCGGCCTTCCTCCACCGTGGCGACGGTGGCGAAGGGCACCTCCGAGCCGTCCTGGAGGCGAATCCGCATGCCCTCGATGTCCCCCAGGCTGCGCCGCTCCGCCTCGGGGTAGCGCACCATCACCCGGATGTCGTCCCGGCCCCGCTGGATCCGCTGGGCCTCCTCGCCGTAGAAGCCTTGGCGCACCTGGCGGGCCAGCCCCTGCAGGGTGAGCCCGAGGGCGCGGCCCTCGTCGGTGAGGCCCAGCTTCAGCTCCTTCTTACCGGTGAGAAAGGAGTCGGCGATGTCGAAGGTGCCGGGGTATTCGGCGACGGTGCCCTTGAGGGCCTCGACGGCCTCCAGCAGGACGTCGAACTCCTGGTGGGCGAGCTGGACTGAAACCGCGTCCCCGGCGTCGAATAGGGACGCCGTGTAGGTGAGGGCGACGGCCCCGGGGACCTCCCCGACGAGCTCCCGCCAGCGGTTCTTGAGGTCGTCGGAGGCGGCCCCCCGCACCTCGCTGGACAGCAGCTCCACGTTCACCTCCGCCAGGTGGGAGCCGCTGCCGCTGGTGGAGCCGGTGGACTCCGGACCGCCGCCGCCGGCGCTGGGCTGCTGGCCCACGGAGGTGGCGATGTGGCGGATCAGGGACGGCGTCGGCTCGTCGTCGTCCCCCGCGGCCCCGCGGCGTTCGCCGTCGAACTCTTCCCCCACCTGGACCGCCGCCGCTTCGATCTCCCGGGCGATGGCGGCGGTTTGCTCGGCGGGTGTGCCCTGGGGCATCTTCAGGTAGGCCACCATGTTGTCGGCGTCCACCGCCGGCATGAAGCTGAAGCCGATCAGGCCGCCGCCGAACAGGCCGACGGTGAGCAGCAGGATCGCCGCCGCCCCCGCCGCCGTCAGGTAGCGCCATTCGAGGGTCCACTCGATGGCGGCGTGGTAGGGCCTGCTGATGATCCAGGCGAGGCCGCGGGAAACGGCGTCCTGGAGTCGGCCGAAGGCCGCCAGCAGGGGGGCGAGCAGACGCCCCAGGGGGGCGAAGAAGCCGCCGGGTTTCTTGGTGCCGGCGAGGTGGGCGGGGAGGATCAGGAGGCTCTCGATCAGGGACATGAAGAGCACCGCGATCACCACCAGCGGAATGTTGCGCATCACCTTGCCGATGGTGCCCTCCACCAGCACCAGGGGCATGAAGGCGGCGATGCTGGTGGCGACGGCGAAGAAGACCGGCGCCGCCATCTCCCGCACCCCCTGGATGGCGGCGTCGATGGGGGCGTAGCCCTTCTGCAGGTAGGCGTAGACGTTCTCGCCGACGACGATGGCGTCGTCCACCACGATGCCGAGGGAGACGATGAAGGCGAAGAGGGAGATCATGTTGACCGTCACGTCGCCGTAGGGCAGCAGCCAGAGGCCGCCGAGGAAGGAGATGGGGATCCCCATGGTGGTCCAAAAGGCCAGCCGCAGATCGAGGAAAAGGGCGAGGCAGACGAAGACCAGCAGCAGGCCGAGGCGGGCGTTGTCCAGCAGCAGGCCGATGCGCTGGCGCAGGATCACCGAGGCGTCCTGCCAGGTGTCCACCGCGATGCCCGCCGGGAGCTCGAGGTCGGCGATGTAGGCCCGCACCGCGTCGGTGACCTCGAGGGCCCCCTCGTCGCCGGTGCGGTAGACCTGCACAAGCACCGCCGGCTTGCCGTCGAAGCGGGAGACGACGTCGGTGTCTTCGAATCCGTCCACCACGGTGGCCACGTCCCCCAGGGAGACCGTGGTGCCGTCGCCGCGGGTGAGCACTTCGATGTCCTCGAACTCGCGGCCGACGTACTTTTGACCCTTCGTGCGCAGCAGGATCTCGCCGCCGGCGGTCTTCACCGAGCCCCCAGGCAGGTCGAGGGACGAGCGCCGCACGGCGTCCGCCACCTGGGGGAAGGTGAGGCCGTAGCGCCGCAGGTCCGACTCCGAGACCTCGATGGAGATCTCGTAGGGGGGGACCCCCTTGAGCTCCGCCTGGGTGATCTCGTCGAGGGCGGTGAGGTCGTCCCGGACCCGCTCGCCGAGGGCGGCGAGGGTCTTCTGTGGGGCGTCACCGGAGAGCACCACGCTGATCACCTGGCGGCGGGTGAGCACCTCGGAGATGATCGGCTGCTCGGTCTCCTCCGGGAAGGTGTCGATGCGGTCCACCGCCGCCTTCACGTCGTCGAGGACGCGGCGGTTGTCGGCGTCGTCCTCGATCTCGACGATCACCAGGCCGAAGCCTTCGCTGGCCTGGGCCTTGAGGCGCTTGATGCCCTGGATGGCGGCGACGGCCTCCTCGACCTTGATCACCACCCCCTCCTCGGTCTCCGCCGGCGACGCCCCGAGGTAGGGCACCCGGATGGTCACCGTGTCGACGGAGAACTCGGGGAAGATCTCGATGGTGATCTTCCCCAGGGCCAGCATGCCGGAGAGCAGGATGAACGCCATCAGCAGGTTGGCCGCCACGTGGTGGCCGGCGAACCAGGCGAGGGGGCCCTTGCGGTCTACTCTGGGGCTGTCGTTCCCGGGGCTGTCGTTCCCGGGGCTTTCAATCCCGGGGCTGTTGTTCCCGGGGCGGTCGTTCTGAGGAAGGTCGCTCATGACGCACCCCCGTCCCGCCCCGGCCGGACCCTGATCTTCATGCCGTCGGTGACGGCGTCGAGGGGGCTCGTCACCAGCTCGTCGCCGCCGCCGAGGCCGGCGAGGAACGCCTGCTCACGGTCCCGGCGGACCACGTCGACCGGGCGGATCCGCAGGGTCTCCCCCTCGACGACCCACACCGCGTCCCCTTCCCGCAGGGCGAATCTCGGGATGGCCACCACCCGGTCGAGGGTGCGGCCCTCGATGGCGACGTCGACGAAGGTGCCCGGGAGCAGCGGCGGATCGCCGTCGAAGGGGTCCTCCACCCTCACCACGAGGGTGACCATGCGGGACCGTGGGTCCACCCGGCCCTCCATGCGCTCCACCCGCCCGAGCCATTCCCGCTTCGCCCCCGCCAGCTCCGTGCTGACCCGGGCGGTCGGCCCCGGGTTGCCCGCCGAAGGCATCTCCAGCCACTCGAGCTCGGCGTCGTCGAGGGGGACACGGATTTCCACCTCGTCGGTGCCGAAGGCGGTGGCGATGGAGCGGCCCTGGGTGATGAGCTGGCCGGGGTCGACGCTCTCCTCCACCACGATGCCGTCGAAGGGTAGGGAGAGCTCGGTGCGTTCGAGCTGGAGCTCCGCCGCCGCGAGGTCGGCTCGGGCGGCCTCCAGCTCCGCTTCCGCCTGGCGGATCTGCGGCTCCCGCACCAGCAGGCCGGGGGGCTCGGCGTCGCCGTGGAGCTCCCGCCACTCGATCCGGGCGGCGTCTCCTTCGGCGCGGTCCCGCTCGATCTGGACCTGGGCCCGGGCGACGGCGGCGCGGGCCCGCTGGACCGCCAGCTCGTAGTCGCGGGTGTCGATCTGCACCAGGCGCTCGCCGGCCCGGAACCGTCCGCCGGCCACCAGGCCCGGGTGCAGGGCCACCACCCGACCGGAGACCTCCGGCAGCAGCTCGACCCGGACGCTGGGGCCCACTTCCCCTTGACCGAGAATCTCGGCCCCCACGTCGGTGACGTCGACCCGCGTCGTCTCCACCAGCGGACCGAGATTCGCCTTTTCGGCGCGGGGGGGCGCTTTGCGGGAAGCGATGAGGGCGGCGGTGGCGCCGGCGCCGGCCACCAGGACGAGGATCGGCAGTAGGACTTTCAGCACTCGGTGGGACATCAGGCATCCTCCCGCGGAGTCGGGTCTGGGGTGAGGTTTTCTGTAGGGGTCTCGGTGCGGAGCTCGGACGGGCGCCAGTCGCCGCCGAGTGCCAGATGGAGGTCGATGCGGGCGTTCCAAAGGTCCGCCTGGGCGGCGATCAGGGCCTCTTCGGCGGAGCGCAGGCGGCGCTCGGTGTCAAGCACCTGGAGCAGGCGTTCGACGCCGCGGCGATAGCGTTCCCGGGCGATGCGGTCGGCGGCCCGGGCCTCCTCCAGCCGGCCCCGGAGCAGATCGAGGCGTCGCTGGCCGGCGTCCCCCCGGAGGAGGGCGTCCTCCACCTCCCGGAGGGCGCGGAGCACGGAGCCGGCGTAGGCCGCCGCCGCCTGTTCGCCCCGGGCCTCGGCGGCGTCGACGTCGGCCCGCCTTTGGCCGCCGGAGAACACCGGAGCCAGCAGGCCGGCGACGGCGTTGTACACCAGGGCGTCGGACGACAGGAGGTCGCCGAGGCCGTCGGAACGGGTACCGGCGGAGCCGGTGAGGGTGAGGGTGGGGAAGAGGTCCGCCATGGCCACCCCGACGCGGTAGGTGGCGGCGGCCAGCGCCATCTCCGCCTGCCGCAGGTCCGGCCGCCGCTCCAGGAGCTCTGCCGGCAGGCCGGTGGGCACGGGCCCGAGGTCCGGCAGCTCGGGGAGGGTGTCGGCCGTCGGGCCGCCGGTGCCAGGGCGTCGCCCGAGGAGGACGTCGAGGGCCAGGCGGGCCTGCTCCAGGGCGAGCTGCGCCGCCACCTCCGCCGCCTCGGCGGAGGCGAGGTTCTCCCGCGCTAGCCGCAGGTCGAGGGCCGTAACGAGACCGCTTTCGTAGCGCCGCTCGATGGTGCCCAGGGTGCCGCGCCAGCTTTCACGGATCCCCGTGGCGATGGCGGAGGACCGTTCGAGGGTGGCGATGCGGACCCGGGCCCGCACCACCTCGGCGATCACCGTGTGGACCAGCGCGTCGCGGGCGGCCCCCTGGGCCAGGAGCTCCGCCCACGCCGCCTGCCGGGTGCGCTTCAGCCGGCCGAAGAGGTCCACCTGGTAGGAGACGTTGAGATCGGTGCTGTAGGTGGTGGAGTAGATGTTCACCCGGCCGGTCTGGGGCAGCACGAAGGACGACTTCGTGCGGGTGGCGCTGGGCCCCGCCGTAAGGTTCGGCCAGAGGCTGCCGCGGGCGCGGTCGAGGGTGCTTTGGGCTTCGAGGACCCGGGCCGCCGCCCCCCGCAGGTCGGTGTTGTTGTCGAGGGCGATGCGCACCAGGCGCTCGGTCTCCGGGTCGCCGAAGCCCTGCCACCAGGGGGAGAGGTCCCCGGCGACGTCGGCCCCAGCTTCGGGGTCGGGGGACTCGGCCGCCGTTGGTGAGGCGTGAACGAAGGCGTCCGCACCGTCCGCCGGGGTCCGGGGCCGCTGCGGCTCCGGGCCGAGGGTGCAGCCGGACGCCACCGCCAGGAGGGCGAGGGCCGGGGCCAGGATGGCCGTCCGCCGCCGGAGGTCCCGCCGGCTGGGGACTCTCGGCGCGACTCGATGCTTCCGGGGATTCGTCATGGCTCTGCTCCTGCGGGGTCGGCGGTGGCCAGCCCGGCGAGGGAAAAGGTGGCGATGTGGTCGGCCAGGCGATCGAGGTCGTACGGCGCCACCCCGAGGGCCGCGGCCCGGGGGTCCCCCGGTAGGGAGCCGTCACGGTGTAGGCGATGGAGCCGTTCGAGGGCCGGCTGGGCGTGCCGGTAGAAGAGGCACTGACCGACGACGCTGTGGAGAAAGAGCTGGACCTGGACGGGCCCGAGGCCCCCGGGCAGAAGGGCCATGAGGGTCTCCCGCAGGCCGTTCAGCATCGGCAGCATGGACCGTTCGGCGAGGGTCTCGAGGGCCCGGGTGGGGGTCGGATCCGCCATCTCCCGGGCCATCAGGCGCCCGAGGGGGCCCGATCCGTCCACCAGCAGCAGCTCCAGGAACCACCGGATCCAGCGGCGGAGGACCTTCTGGGGGGGCTCGCCGGTGGCGTCGAGCCGCGGCATGGGGCGCCGCCGCACCGCCCGCAGGTGGCAGGTGGCCAGCACCTCGGCGTAGAGGTTCGCCTTGTTCCTGAAGTGGTAGTTCACCGCCGCGGCGTTGGCGTCGGCGCGGGCGCAGATACTGCGGACGCTGGCGTCTGCGAAGCCGCGGTCGGCGAAGATCTCGATCCCCGCCTCGATCAGGCGGTCCCGGGTGTCGAGCATTCCGGCGGCGGGTTCGGTGTCGGACGGCGCTTCGGGGTGCATGGGGTCTCCGGCGATGGGATTCGGTCAGCTGCTTGATACGGATGATTCAAACACGTGTTTCAATCCTCCGCAAGCCAAAGCCCACCCCGCCGTCCCTCGGGGAGGGCGGGGGGATGGTGCCGGGCACCTACCTGGGGCGCCGGGTCAGTCGGAGATCGTCGCGCCGGTGCCGGCGATCTGCACGATGCGGTAGGGCGGCTCCCCGATGCTCGACTCGTCGAAGGGCTCGCCGAGCTCCTCCGCCAGATGGCGCATCCAGCCGACGTACCGCTCCCGGTCCATGGCCAGCAGCTGCACGGTGCCGGCGGCCACGGCCCGCTTGCCCTCGGCTTCCCTGGGGAAGACGATGACGTCGTCCTCGACCTTGACCCGCAGGCGTCCTGCGTCGTCGGTCAGCTCCATCCAGCAACCCTTCTTCGGGCAGACGCCGGTCACCTTGCCCTCGACGACCACGGCCTTGCCGGCGAAGCCCTCCGGGTCGGCGAGGATGTCGGCGATGGGGGTGGGCGGAGCGTCTTGGACGCCGTCGCCGTAGGTTCCGGCGAAGGCGGCGGATCCGGCCGCGGCGAGGACGACCAGCAGAACGAGGAGCGGAGCGTTGGATAGCTTCATGGCGGGTCTCCGAGTCGGCGACTCCCGAAGGGGGAGCTCGCGGGGATGGGGAAGGTCCAGGATAGGGTCGTCCCGGAGGATGGGTAGAAGACCGATCGGTAGAAAGATCAGTAAGATAGCGAAAGTTGGGGGCGATCCGAGTCCGCGTTTGACCTCGATGGGGCCGAAGACAGGGCGGGGGGCCGGCGAGACCGACAAAGGCGCTGGGCAGTCCGACCGAGGCGCGCTCGCTCGCTTGCTTTGGGCGCTAAATATCTTTGCAATATTTCGCGTTTCCGCCCCCTCAGAGACTATCCGAAAGGACTTCTTGAAGTCGATTTGGGCGATGTGACCTGGCTGTGGTAAAACCAGCGATGTACGTGGATCTGGATCACCACCCGAGGTGGTCGCTACGTTTCTTTACCGGGACCAGCGCTGAATGAACTCCGCAGAGCAGAACCTTCAATATTTTCGTAGTGCCCTTCAGTCCGAGCTAAAAAAACATTGGGGTCACATCTCCGAGATCGAGACCCGAATTGAAAAAAGCGACGGCTACCTGCGCAAGTTTTGCAACGGCGCCTCGGGCATGTCCCTGGAGCAGTTCCTCCGCTGCCTCGAAGCCCTCGGCGTCGACGCCGGGGAGTTCACGGCCCAGGCCCTCGGAACCGTGCCGAGCGCCGATCTGTTTTTGGCCGCCCTCGACGACGAGCGCCGGATCGACCGAGGCTGGAAGAAGCTCGAACGGGCCGTCCGCGAGCTGAGTCTCGTCGGCCCGACCACGGAACCGACTTCGGTCTCTCCGGAGCGGGCCGCGGCCCTGGCGGAGAAGCTCCTGGCGTCCACCGCCACCGAGCAGCGCCGCCGCCTGCGCCACACGGCGTCCTATCGGGATCCGGAGGTGGCCTCCGCCTACCTCGACGGCCTCGACCAGCTCCGGCACCACGAGCCGCGGCTGGCGATCAAGCTGGTGGTCTCAATGGTGGTGGACTTTCTGCCGAAGCTGGAGGCCGACACCCGACGGCTTCGGCTTTTGTGCCGGGCTTTGGCGGTTTACGAGTCCGCCCAGCGGCTCAGCGGTGAGTTCGCCACCGCCGCGAGGGCCCTTCGGGTGGCCCTTGGGCTGAGCCGGGAGCAGGGTCTCCACGACCTGACGGCGAACCTGCTGATGCGGGGCAGCTACCACTTCATCGGGCGCGGGCGCCCAGAGCTGGGCCTGCATCTGCTGCGGGAGGCCCAGGAGATCTACTTCGACCTCGACGACGACGCCGGCCTCGCCAAGGTCACCGTCAACCGCGGCATCCTGTTCTCCATTCAAAACGAGTACGCCAAGGTCATCCCCTTGATGACCCGCGCTCTGGCCAGGCTCCAGGCCCTCGACGAGCGCTCCCCCCGCCACGAGTTTTCGGCCTATCAGAACCTCGCCCTGGCGCACCAGGGTCTGGGGCGGCTCGACCTCGCCGAGCACTGGTTGGAGCGGGCGAGCACCGAGTTCGAGACCGACGAGGTGATGTGGGCGAAGCTGGCGTGGCAGCGGGCCGGCCTTCTCGCCGAGCGGGATGCTTTTGTGGAGTCCGAATCTTTGCTGCGGCGCTCCGCCGAGATCCTGGGACGTCAAGAGAACCCGATCCAGGCGGCCCTCGTGTCTCTGGATCTGGTGGACGTCCTGCTGTCCCAACAGCTTCACCACGAAGCATGCCTCGTGGCCAAGGACATGGCCCACATGCTCGAGCTGTTCCGCCACCATCCGCTGGCGGAGGCCGCGATGGTCGAGTTCGTGCGCTCGGCGGTCGACAGCACCCTGTCCCGTGAGCTGGTGCTGAGGGCCGGGGAGGCCGTTCAGAAAGCCCGCTCTAGGGCCTGACTGGAAAGCGTGAGCCCCGCGCCGGGGCTGGACCTTGGGCTGGATCCGCCAGCCCTCGACGCGGGTTTCTGTCCACAGCCCGAGGCTCAGTCGGGGGTGACGAGGGGGCCAAGCTCCGAGCAGGCGCCGGGGGTGTCCTCGGGCGAGCAGTTCGACGAGGGCGCGGGGATCTGGCTCTCCTGGTCCGGCGTGACGATGACGCCTAGTCGACTCGTCGCCGAGTCCAGGGGCGCTTCAGCGTCCTGATCACCCCAGACGTAGTCCAGGATCGCCTCCAGCATCGCCGAAACATGATCTGCGAAGGTCCAGTTGCCGGTGTCGGGCTGGGCATAGGCGGGGAGGGTGAGGACGAAGGTCAGGGCGAAGGCGACGACGATGGAACGGTAGATCTTGGACATGGTCCACTCCTTTTCACGATGGGTCGCTCTCGGACAACAGCGTCCGTTGGCGCCCATCTTCAGCTCCTTGTGGCTGCCAGGATACCTCTTGAGGTCAGGGGGATTCCCTGGGTCCGTCCCCGGCCAACCGCCCACTGGCCCGGACCCCCGGCGCGGATCGCCGCTGGGGTAGCATGGCGAGTAGCGACCATGGTTTTGCTTCCCGGTACCCCCCCAGCACGTTTCCTCAGCCTGATTCTCGGACCCAAGGCGGCCCGGGATCCGGCGATCCGCCGCGCGGTGGAGGGCTTACGGGTGTCGGGGCACGAGGTGGAGGTCCACTTGACCTGGGAGGCGGGGGACGCCTCCCGCTTCGCCCGCATGGCGGTCGACGAGGAGCTCGACGCCGTGGTGGCCGCGGGGGGTGACGGCACCCTCAACGAGGTGGTCAATGGGGTGGTCGAGGCCGGCGGCCCCCAGTCCATCGGCGTTCTGCCCTATGGAACCGCCAACGATTTCGCCACGGCGGCGGGCCTGGTGCCCGACTCCCCCGCCGCCGCCCTGCGCACCTTGACCCGCGGAGAGCTGCGGTCCGTCGACCTCGCCAAGGTGGCGGATAGGTGTTTCGTCAACATGGCGACGGCGGGTCCCGGGGCCGAGATCACGACCGAGACCCCGGGGGAGGTCAAGCGACGTCTCGGCGGGCTGTCGTACCTGGTCAACGGCCTGGCCAGGGCCACCCAGCTCGAAGCGAGCGAGGTGCGGCTGCGGGCGCCGGACTTCGAGTGGCGGGGACGGGCCTACGCGGTGGCGGTGGGCAACGGGCGCCAGGCCGGTGGGGGACTGCGGCTATGCCCCAGGGCCCAGCTCGACGACGGGCTCCTGGACCTGATGGTGCTGCCGGAGATGCCGATCGACGAGCTTCTGCCCTGGCTGGGGGAGTCGTTCCTGAGCGGCAGGTTCGTCGACTTCCAGTCCACCCTCTACCGCCAGGTGCCTTGGCTCGAGATGGAGAGCCCCGAGGAGATTCAGCTGAATCTCGACGGCGAGCCGGTGAGGGGCCGAAATTTTCGTTTCGAAGTGGAGCGGGGCCGACTGCCGATGTTCCTGCCGTCGAGCGACCTGTTCGCCTGAGCCCTGCCGTGGGGCGTGGGGGGTGGTCCTCAGCTGGGAAAACGGTGCTGGATGGAGGCCGGGGTCAGCTCGGTCAGGGACTCGACGACGGCGTCGGCCCCTTCGAGCCTTTCGGCGCCGTAGGTGTGGGTGACGGCGACGGTGGTGAGGCCGAGGGCACCCGCCGCCCGCAGTCCCGCCGGGGAGTCTTCGATCACCAACACCTCGTGGGGGTGGAGGAGACGCTCCGGCAAGGGCGGCAGGGAATTGAGCTCCTGCAGCCCCTTGCGGTACCCCTCGGGGTCCGGCTTGCCGCGGCTCACGTCCTCGGCGGCCACCAGGGTCTTGAAGCGGTCCAGGAGCTCCATCTGGCGGAGGGCGCTCTCCACCTCGTCCCGCAGCGCCCCGGTCACCACCCCCAGCATCCAGCCGGCGTCGTGGGCCCCCCGCACCAGCTCCGCGGCGCCGGCGAAGACGGGAAAGCCGTGCTCCCGGATCTCGGTCCGGTAGTACGACGCCTTGCGGGCCACCAAACGGGCGAGGCGCGCCGGATCCGGGCCGTGGCCGAAGTGTTCGAGGATCGCGCCAAAAGCCGTCCTGTCGGCGAGACCGAGGTACTTCTCGTAGTACTCCTCCTCGGTCAGTGGGATGTCCTCTTCTTCGAGAACCTTTTGCAGGGTTTTCCAATGAATCGGCTCGTCGTCCACGAGGACGCCGTTGAAGTCGAAAAGGATGGCGCGCATGGGCCGAATGATAGCCCAGAGCGGTCGCTCCGCGAAGGGTCGCGGCGGGGAGGTGATTGACCGGAATCCGGTGGCGGAGTATCTTGTTGTCTGCGATACAGGCACCGACCGCCGGCCGACCGCCGGCGTTTCATAGGAGACGACCCGTGGACAGTCAACCCATCGAAACGAATACCGAAGCCATGAAGACGCCGGCCCCCGCCGGCCCGGTGGTCATCACCCAGAAGGCCGTCGACATGGTCAACACCACCCGAGATTCGGAGGGCCTCGACCCCGAATGCGGCCTGCGGATCGCGGTGCGGGGGGGCGGCTGCAGCGGCTTCGAGTACGCCCTCGACTTCGAAACCGAAGTGCGCGATACGGACATGGTCTACGTGCAGAACGGCCTGAAGGTCATCGTCGACCCGATCAGCGCCCGGTACCTCGAAGGGACCGAGATCGACTACGTCTTCGGCATGCAGGGGGCCGGGTTCAAGTTCAACAACCCGAAGGCCGTCGGCACCTGCGGCTGCGGCTCGTCCTTCACCGTCTGAGGCGGACCCCCGACCCTTGGTCGCCCCCGGGCTCAGGCCCGAGGGGCGAACGGTAGCTCGACGACCTCGGCGTGCACGCGGGTCGCCCCGCTGTCCGCGGGCCCCTCGGCCTCGCCGCCGACCTCGACCGTGCTGCCGGGGGCGGCGCGGTCGTGGATCACCGCCAGGCCGAAGGCGCCGCCGAGGATCTCGGAGTGGGCGGCGGTTCCCACTTCACCCACCTTCCGCCCGTCGAGGCGCACCGCCGCGCCCGGGGCGGGCGCCGGGCCTTCGAAGCGAAGGCCGCGGAGGTGCTTCTTGACCCCGCCGCGGTAGTGGATGCGGGCCACCACTTCCTGGCCGAGGTAGCAGCCTTTGGTGTAGCTGATGGCCTCTTCTAGGCCGATCTCTTTGGGGAAGTGCTCCAGGCCAAAGTCGGCGCCCCATAGGGGGACCCCAGCCTCCACCCGGACCGTGTCCAAGGCTCGCCAGCCCACCGGCTCCGCGCCGCGACCCCGCAGGGCCTCGAAGACGGCCCCCAGGTGCTCCGGCCGGACCCACAGGTCGACCGTCGTCACCCCCAGGGGGCGGGCGCGGACGACCTGAACCGGAGATCCGTCCACCTCCCCGGAGCCGTGGCCGAAGGGCTCCGCCGGCGTATCGACGCCGTCGAGGAGGCCCTCCGCGCCGGGTCCCATCAGGGATAGGCGCAGGATGGATTCGGCTTCGACCTCCACGCGGTCGACGATCTTGTACTTCTCGAGACGGGCGCGGATCCCGTCGCCCTGGCCCGGGGGTAGATCGAGCCACAGGCGATCGTCGTCCACCAGCACGGTGACGTCGGCCTCGATCCGTCCCTTCGGGGTGACGAAGAAGCCGTAGGTGCCCGCCCCCGACGCGCGGTCCGCGATTTCGCAGGTCACCTGGCCGTTGAGGAATCGGGTCCGATCCTCACCGCTCATGCTGAGGCGGTCCGAAGGGTGGAGGAAGAGGCCGCAAGCGTTCCGCAGCACGTCGGCTTCCCGCGCCGGGTCGCCGTAGGAGGAGGCGGCGGTGACGCCGCGCCAGGGGGCGAGGTCCGCCCCGAGGGAGCGCTGGAGGTCGAGGAGGGGATCCTTGCTGGTCTCGGTCATGGTGGGAGTCTATAGAATGCGCCCATGAGCGAACAGCGAGCTTTCGAGCTGGAGAGTCCAGGATCCTTCGGCGACGTGCTCCACGGCGTCGTGCAGTGGCCCGAGGGCCCCGGCCCGCACCCGGCGGTGGTGATCTGCCACGGCTTCAAGGGGTTTTATGAGTGGGGCTTTTTCCCGCCCCTGGCGGACCTGCTGACGGATCGGGGATTCGTCGTGGTGCGCTTCAACTATTCGGGCTCCGGCATGCGCCCCGGGGACGAGCGGGTCACCGACCTCGACGCCTTCCGCCGCAACACCCTCAGCCTCGAGCGGGACGAGACCCTGAAGGTGCTGGACTCGGTCTACATCCTCGCCCAGGGCCGGGCCGCCGCCGACGGGTTGACTCTGCTGGGGCACAGTCGGGGGGGCGCCGCGGCGATCCTGGCGGCGGCCCACCCCGAATGGCGGGGCCGCCTCCGGGCCCTGGTGACCTGGGCCGCCCTATCGTCCTTCGATCGCTACACGACGCCGGACGCTCGGGCCGCTTGGCGGCGGGACGGCGTGATCCCGATCGTCAACGGCCGGACCGGTCAAGAGCTGGAGCTCGGGATCGAGCTTCTGGAGGATGTTGAGCAGAACACCGCGGCCCTCGACCTGGGGGCGGCCGCCGAAGCGATCGAAGCTCCGTGGCTGATCGTCCACGGCGCCGCGGACGAAACGGTGCCACCGTCGGAGGCCCATACATTGGACCGCCGCGCGTCCTCGTTCCACGAGTTGCAGATCGTCAAGGGGGGATCCCACACCTTCGGCGCCCAGCACCCCTTCGCCGGCCCCACCCGGGAGCTGATCCGGGCGATGAACGGGACCCAGATCTGGCTGCGGCGCCATACCCGCTGAGGGGATGCCCGCGGAACGGCAAAGGCCCGCGGGCCCAGAGGGCGCCGCGGGCCTGAGCGGGGGTGCCGTGGGATCAGAAGTACATCCAGTAGTCGAAGAGGTCCATCTCGAAGCACACCGCCATGCCGTTGGGGCACACGATCCAGACGCTGATCTTGCGGAAGCCGGTTTCGTGGTCGAGGTCGACGGCGCCGCCGACGACGGTGCGGTTGTACTGGGGCTCCGCCGGCACGTCGAGGGTGCGGACCCCCATGGTGGCGGGGAAGGTGGCGACGACTTCACCGTCGGTGCCCACCAGCTCCACCTGGCCCTCGATCTGGCCGACGGCGACGTTCTCGGCGGAGGCGCGGATGGTGTAGTAGCCGGTGGGGAGGGTGGTGCGGGGGGCGTCGAAGAAGGCGAAGCCGACGTCCACGCCGCCTTCGAGGGCGGTGGCCGGCACGAATTCGAATCCTTCGGTGCTGGCGGCGATCAGGGTCATTTCTTCGCGGACGAAGCTGGTCATCTCGCGGCTCTGGATCCGCACGCCTGCGTCGTCGGCGGCATTCTCCAGCTGGCCGCGGAGAAGATCGTGGACATTCCCCTTGGAGATGCGATCGATGGGCTCGATGGCGAAGTCCTGGGCGAAGGCGGCGCCGGTCAGGGCGACGAGGGCGACGAGGGCGGTGATCAGGGGGCGTCGAATCGTGAGCATGGGAACCTCCGTGGGCGAGTCATTTTGGGGGCCGCCGGCGTCTCCGGCGGCGCGTTGCCCAGGAGGCGGGAGTCGCTGGGAAAGTCCCTCAAGAATCTGGGGGATCTTCCCGGAGGGTCATGCCGCGAGCCGCGGTCGAGGTCCTTCCTGAGCAGGGCTGGGGCTTACCCCTGCCCGCCGGAAATGCTCAGATGAGATCCTTCGGGAGTGGGGGTGGGGCTTGCCCCCGCCCGTCTGATATTCGCGGATGGGGTCCTTCGGGAGTAGGGGCGGGGCTTGCCCCCGCCCGCCTGATTCACCGCCGTGGTTACGGGTCCCCTGTCGAGACGAGCCCACGCCGACTTCCCCGCTTAAAGGGCACGAAGATCCGCTTGTCCATACTAGGTAAGCCCCTACTCAGCAGTCAGAGACTCTGGATCCGGACCGCTGCAGCTGTGGCGTTTTTAGCGGAATGTCGGCGTTTCTACTGCGCGGGCGGGGGCAAGCCCCGCCCCTACCCCAGAGTGATGCTACTGCGCGGGCGGGGGTAAGCCCCGCCCCTATCGGAGTCATGTTTGGCCTGTTTCAACACGCCCTAGATCACTCCACGGGAGCGCAGGTCGTGGAGCTCCCCGTCGTCGAGGCCGAGGAGCTCGCGGAAGACCTCGTCGGTGTGGGCCCCTAGGTCCGGACCGGGCCATTCGGTACGGCCCGGGGTTTCGGTGAGCTTGGGGACGATGGCCGGCAGCTTCATGGGGCGACCCCCCACCTCCACCTCTTCGAACAGGCCCCGGGCTTGGTATTGGGGGTCGTCCACCATGTCTTCGACGCTGTAGATGGGCCCCGCCGGCACCGCCGCGTCGTCGAGGATGCGGAGGACGTCGGTGGAGGGCAGGGTCCGGGTCCAGGCGCCGAGGGCGTCGTCGACCTCCCCTTGGTGGGCGACCCGGCCGTCGTTGGTGGCGAGGCGCGGATCGTCCGCCAGGTCCAGGCGGCCGGCGGCCCGCATCAGTCGCTTGAAGACCGAATCGCCGGTGCCGCCGATGATCACGTGCTTGCCGTCCCGGCAGGGGTAGGTGTTGGTCGGCACGATGCCGGTGATGGTGGTCCCGGAGGGGCCGCGGACGGCGCCGGCGCGGTCGTACTCCGGCACCACCGCCTCCATCATGTTGTAGACCGACTCGAAGATGGCGACGTCCACCACCTGGCCCCGGCCCGTCGGTTTGCCCCGCTGGATGAGCGCCAGCAGGATGCCGAAGGCGGTGTGGAAGCCGCACAGCGAATCCCCGAGGGAGAGGTTGGAGCGCACCGGCGGTCCGCCGGGGAATCCCGTGACGTGGCGTAGCCCGCCGAACCCTTCGCAGACGCTGGCGAAGCCCGCTTTCTCGGCGTAGGGCCCGGTCTGGCCGTAGCCGCTGGCCCGGGCGTAGATGAGATCCGGCCGGTCCACCCCCAGGTCGTCGGGCCCGAGGCCCCACCGCTCGACGGTTCCGGGTCTGAAGTTCTCCACCACCACGTCGCAGTGCGCCGCCAGCCGTCGCACCAGGTCCCGCCCCTCCTCCCGGCGGAGATCCGCCGTCACGCAGCGCTTGTTGCGGCCCAGGGAGCGCCACCACATGGAGGTGCCGTCGTCGTCCAGGACCCGCCAGGTGCGTACCGGATCCCCCTGGCCCGGCGGCTCCACCTTGATCACCTCGGCGCCGTAGTAGGCCAGCAGGGTGCCGGCGAAGGGCCCCGCCATCAGCTGACCGAGCTCCAGCACCCGGACTCCGTCGAGGGGTCTGGGGCCGGCGGCGGTTTCGGGGTCGTGTCGGCGGTGCATGGCGGGCTCCTGGGGCACGGGGATCGGTGGGGAACGGAGGGTCGAGGGGGGAGAGACTAGCGCGGGTGGCCCGATTCGTCAGCGGTGTTTCGTCCCTTGACGAGGTTTCCTCCATTGACAGGGCCGCCCCCGGTCCCCTAGGGTTATAGATGATGTTGAATGCACACCGGAACCTCGACCGCCTCCCCGCCGCCACCTCCGTGGTTCCGGCCCCCCTGTGCCCTCGTCTGCGCCGTCCGCGTACGCACCACATGGGGGCGACGTAGCTTCAAGATCTGATCCCGAGATCCCAAGCCGTTTCAAACCCCCAGCGATCCGCTGGGGGTTTTTGCGTCTGGGCCGAAAACGCCGACGTCGCCGCCGACAACCTTCCAGGACGACCCAAGCCATGCCCCCCATCGAACCCTCGACCGCCTCCCCAGATCGACAATCCCAGGCCCGGGTCCTTCGCCGTCCCGAGCCCACCGCCCTCGGCGGCCTTCCCGACCCGGCGTCTTCGGCCGAGCGATCCGAGTTGGCCACCGCCCGCAGGGTGGTGGTCAAGCTGGGGACCCGGGTGCTGGTGGGGGACGACGGCCGCCTGGTTCCGGACCGGCTGCGGGGGGTGGTGCGGGTGGCGGCGGAGCTGCTCCGCCAGGGACGCGAGGTCCTGCTGGTGAGCTCCGGCGCCGTGGGCCTGGGCACCGAGATGCTGGCCCTCGGGGCGGTCCCGGGTGATCTCCACAGCCGCCGGGCCTGCGCGGCGGTGGGGCAGAGCCGCCTGATGGGGCTCTACCAGGAATGCTTCGCCGAGCGCGGGATCCTCTCCGCCCAGCTGCTGTTGACGGAGGAGGACTTCGACCATCGGCAGCGCTACCTGGATCTGCGCAGCACCGTCGACGCGCTGCTCCGGCGGGGTGTGGTGCCGGTGCTCAACGAAAACGACGCCGTGCTCCACGGCACGATGCCGAAGAAGATCGCCGGCAGGATCTTTTCCGACAACGACCGCCTCGCCGCCCTGGTGGCGGCCAAGTGCGACGCCGATCTCCTTGTGCTGCTGACCGACGTCACCGGCGTCTACGACCGCGATCCCCGCCACCATGACGACGCCCAGCTGCTGCCGCGGATCGACAACCCCCGGGCGGTGCTCACCGGCATCGACGACGCGCCCGGCTCCACCATCAGCCGCGGCGGGATGCGTTCGAAGGTGGAGGCCGCTCGCCTGGCGTCCCTGTCGGGCTGCCATGCGGTGATCGCCTGCGGCCGGGACCGGACCGCCCTGCACCGGGCCGTGGCGGGGGTCGATGTGGGGACCTGGTTCCCCGGCGTCGGCAGCCTCCAGGCTCGCCGTCGCTGGATCGCCTTCGCCGCCGCCCCGCGGGGGGTGCTCCACCTGGACGCCGGGGCGGTGGAGGCCCTGCGCCGTCGCCGGGCGTCGCTCCTGCCCTGCGGGGTCCTTCGGGTGGAGGGCCGCTTCGAACGGGGGGACGTGGTGGAGATGCGCGGTCCCGGGGGGGAGCTGGTGGGCCGCGGCCTGATGTTCTACGACGCTGAAGAGGCCCGGGCCTGGTGCCGGGGACAACCCCCCGAGGGGGATCACAACTGCCTGTTGCGCCGCTCCCACGTGGTGCTGGAGAGCTGAACCATGACGACCACCGTGTACGAAACCGACAAGGCAGCATCCCTGGAATCCACCGGCGGGGGCTCCGCGTCCGCGGCCCTGGCCTCCGCCGTACGGTCCGCGCAGCGCCGCCTCGGGGCGGCCCCCGGCGAAGCGCGGTCGGCGGCCCTCCGCCGCCTCGCGGCGATCCTGGAGGAGCGGGAGGCTTTGATCCTGGAGGCCAACCGGCAGGACCACGACGCCGCCCTGAAGGAGAACCTCGCGCCGCCGCTGCTGCGCCGCCTGGCGCTGTCGCCGGCGAAGCTCGAATCCCTGCGGGACGGCGTGCTGCAGCTGGCCGCCGCCGACGACCCCATCGGCCGCCCCCTGCGGCGCACGGAGCTCGACGACGGCCTCGAGCTGACCCAGGTGGCGAGCCCCCTCGGGGTCCTGCTCATCATCTTCGAGAGCCGGCCGGAGGCGGTGATCCAGATCGGCTCCCTGGCGCTGCGTTCCGGCAATGGGGTGATCCTCAAAGGGGGTAAGGAGGCGGCGCGCTCCAACCGTGTCCTGGTGGACTGCCTGCGGGATGCCCTGGCGGCCGAGGGCCTCGTGCCCGACGCCGTGGCGGGGGTGGCGGGGCGGAGGGAGGTCGGCGACCTGCTGGATCAGGACGCCCACATCGACCTGGTGATCCCGAGGGGCTCGGGGGAGCTGGTCCGCAAGATCCAGGGGTCGACCCGGATCCCGGTGCTCGGCCACGCCGAGGGGGTCTGCCACCTCTACGTGGACGCCGGCGCCGACCCCGGGATGGCGGCACGGCTGGCGGTGGACGGCAAGTGCGACTACCCCGCGGCGTGCAACGCCACGGAAACACTCCTGGTCCACCGCGGCTTCCTTCCCCACCTACCCGAGCTGGGTGCCGCCCTAGAAGCCGCCGGGGTCGAGCTGCGGGCCGACGCCGCGGCCCGCTCCGTTCTGCCCGGCGCGTCGGCGGCGCAGGAAGAGGATTGGGGCTCCGAGTATGGGGATCTGGTGCTCGCCGTCGGCGTCGTCGACGGGCTCGACGCCGCCGTCGACCACATCCATCGCCACGGCAGCGGCCACACCGACGCCATTGTCACCGACGACGGGGCCGTCGCCGGGGAGTTCTTGGACCGGGTGGATTCGGCGTCGGTGTTCTGGAACGCCAGTACCCGCTTCGCCGATGGCTACCGCTACGGCCTCGGCGCCGAGGTGGGCATCAGCACCGGGCGCATCCACGCCCGGGGTCCGGTGGGGGTGGACGGCCTCCTCACCACCCGCTGGCTGCTGCGGGGCCACGGTCAGCGGGCGGCGGACTACGGACCCGGCAAGGGGGAGTTCCTGCACCGGTCGTTGCCCTTGGGTGCCGATCCGTATGGGGTCGAGGTGGGCTGAGTCGGGCAACGAAACTGGGCAAAGGAAAGGGGCCGGTCCGACCGGCCCCTCCTTGTTCTGGAGCCCGCCGTGCGGGCTCCGAAGCCGCGGCGTGATCAGTGGGTGATCAGGGGCTCGGCGGCCTTGGCCTGCTCGACCCAGCCGGCGACGACGCTGGCGGCGGGGGAGGTGCGGGTGATCCGCTTCTCCGCCTGGACTTCCTTCATCTTTGCGGCGAGGTTGTCGGAGTTGCGGTTGCGCAGCTCCTTGACGGTATCGACGCCGGCGGCTTCCAGGAGCTCGCTGAACTGGGGCCCGACGCCACGAATGCGCATCAGGTCCGCCAGGTTGGCCCACTTCAGGAGGTGCTTCTCGGAGATGTCGGTCTTGGCGGCGACGTCTTTGCGGCCCTTGCGGTCACAGCAGAGCTTGAGGAAGTGATTCGTGTTGGTGATGCCGACCTCGGCGAGCTTGGCAGCGTAGGCGGGACCGATTCCTTCGACATCTTCGATCTTGTAGCCCATGGCTTGACCTCCCTGGGGTCTCGGAGTGATGTGGACTCGGGCTCTCTGGAGACTTCCGAACCCGGCCGATCAACGTGGATCGGATCAGAGTCTTCGTCTACCGGAGCATTCTTGAGTTGTGTAGGAATAAGAATAGCAACTTCGATACCAACCCGTGTAGCGCTCTGGGGCCCGAAAGTCCGGGGCTCGGCGCCCCTCGACACAGGGAGAATGTCCCATGGGGGGGAAGTCTGTACCGTCGGAGGTCCACGCAGTTACGCCGGCCGCCGTCAGCTCGGGATCGGGATCTCCAGCCCCGCCCCGTCATCCCGACGCCGAGGCGCCGCGTCGGCGTGCCCGCGGCCGTGGAGCCTGGCCGCCAGCTTGACGCCGCCGAGGGCGGTGGCGAGGGTGCTCTGACCGGGAAACACGGTGTCCCCCACTAGATGCAGGCCTGGCAGCACCGGCGCCGGGATCAGCTGGCGGTAGTTGGCTGTACCGGCCCGCCGGGGTACGCCGCCTACGTAGCCGTGGGGGCGGCCGGTGAAGCGCTCGAAGGTTCGGGGGGAGGCGGTGCGTTCGAGCTCCGTGGCGGCGTCCAGCTCCGGCGCCAGGCGGCGGAGGCCCCGGCGCATGCGTTCCTGGATGCCCGCCACGTAGGGACCCCGCTCGTCCTTCGACAGGCCCCTCAGCGTCGCCATGGGGACGTGGGTGGAGACCGTCAGGGTGCGCAGGCCCTGCGGCGCGCGGTCGCCGTCGGCGGGGCCGCTGGAGGAGCAGAAGAGGTGGTTGCCCTCCTCGAAGGGGGCGCCTTCGTCCTGGATCAGCTCCAGGTGGTGGGGGTGGTCGTCGGCGCCGGCTCGAACGGCGCGGTAGAGCATGCAGGCCCCCCATCCACCCTCCACCTGGCGGGCGAGGTCGTCGAGGGCGGGGATCCCCGGGGACGGATCCTTCAGCAGGGCCTTGAGGGCTTGGGGGAGAACGTTGGCCACCACCGCCCCAGCCCGGAACTCACCGCGGCGTGTAAGGACCCGCCAGGCGTCGCCGTCCCGCTCGAGGCCTTTGACCCGCTCGGTGAAGCGGACCTCCCCCCCGAGGCGTCGGATCCCGTCCACCAGGCCCCAGGCCAGGCGACCGATGCCGCCGCGGACGTGGCCGGTGCCGCGGAAGTGGTAGTCCATGGTGGCCAGGGCGAAGGGGGCCTCGGCCTCCTCGACCCCGCACTGGACGGTGATCTGGCACAGGGCGTCGAGGTAGGAGCGCAGGGAGCCCGGGCCGCCGACGCCGAAGCGGTCCAGCACCTTCGTCAGCGGCTGGCCGACGATCCGCAGCAGGGGGGCGTAGGCGGGGACCCTGAGGGCGTGCCGCAGCAGGGCACCGGCACCGAAAGGGGGCAGCAGGCTCGGGTCGTCCAACACCCCCCAGAGGGCGTCGGCGACGCGTTGCTGGTAGCGGAAGAAGGCCTCGACCTTCCGCCGCTCCGGTGCTCCGGGGAGGGCCGCCAGGCGTTCGATCAGAAGCCCGCGGCGGGCCGGTACGGGGAGGGTGAAGCTCGGGGTCCGCAGCTCCACCACGGGGTCGAGCCAGTCCACCTCGACCTCCAGGCCGTAGCGGTCGATCCAGCGGCGGAAGAGCTGCCCTTCGCCGAAGCCGGAAAACAGGGTGGCGCCGGCCTCGAAGCGTAGGGTGCCGAGCTCCTTTGTGCGGTGCTCGAAGGTGGAGGCGCAGCCGCCGGGATATTTGAGGGATTCCAAGAGGGTGACCTTGGCCCCCCGCTCGGCGAGGGCCATGGCCGTCCCCAGGCCGCCGAAGCCGGCCCCGATGACGACGACGTCGCAGGAATTTCCGTGGTGGTTCACACCCCGGAGTTCGCCCCGGCTTCAGCTCTGGATGAGGCGATGGGTGAGCCAGAGCATCAGCAGCCCCCTGGCGGACCAGGCCGCGGTCCGCAGCCAGTTCGAGACCACCAGGAATCGGTGGGCCCCGGGGTCGAAGCCGACGGAGAGGATCCCGTGTTGGGGCACCTGCAGAAAAGCCGTCGACAGCCAAACCACCGCCACCAGCCCGAGGCCGAGCCACGCCGCCCAGGCCGGCACCCCGGCGGGGCGGGAGGTCATCCACGCGAGGGCGGTGGCGAGCTCCGCCAGCATCAGGGGTACCACCACCCAGGTGATCCGCTGCGAGTGGCCGACGTGGTAGCCGGTGAAGGCCTCGGCGCCGACCTTGGCGAACAGCGGGTACTGCACCACCTGGATCGTCCAGATCAGCCCGGTCAGCGCCAGGGTGGCCCCGAGCTGGAGGAGGAAGGTCAGGTGGCCGAGATCGGTGCTCATGGCGCGGTGCTTCCGGCGGCGGGGGCTCCCTGCGAGGTCGTCTCCGGGGTGGCGACGCCCTGGGCGTCCAGGGCGTCCTCCCGCGCGGACTCCAGGGCCTCCTCCGCCGCCCGCTCGGCGCTGCGCATCTTCTCCAGGTGATGGCGGAGGCGGCGCATTTTCGGCCGCTCGGTCATCGGCGTGTCGCGGGTCCACACCTCGTAGCCCCACTTGGCGAAATCGCGCTCGTAGCCGTTGACGGTCAGGAAGGTGACGGTCCGCTGGTAGTCGGGGATTCGGCGCCGGAAGCAGACGCCGGTGACGCCGTACTTGAACAGGCTGCGCTGGAAGGCGCGGAAAACCCTGGGCCGCTTCTCCTGGCCGCTGACCCACCGCGCCACCTTCCACCGGCTCAGCACCTCCCCCCTGCCGAGGTCCCCCCGCAGGTATTGCCGGCGCACCACCAGCGGGTGGGGATGGTCGTGGAAGGTGGTCACCCAGGGTGCGACGTCCACCGGCGCCAGCACCGTCGCCCCCGGCTCCACGTGGGCCACCAGCTGCTCCGCCACCTCCCGCTGGAAGCCCGCCTTGAGGCGGAAGGGGGCCACGGTCACTCCGTTGCCCTCGCTCAGCATCCAGGTGCCCGGGATCCAGAAGAGGAAGGCGCCGACGACGGCGGCGGTGATCCCGCGCCGGAGCCAGGCCCAGGGAATCGACCCCCGAAGGGTCAGCGGGATCGTCAGCACCATGGCCATGTAGGCCGGCAGGGGGAGGATCCAGAACACCCGCCAGTAGACGTAGGAGCCGGTGGCCTTGGAGGCGAACCAGTGGGCGGTCCAGGGGTTGAAGAAGACGAGGAAGAAGCCGACCGGGAAGACGATGGCCACCCGCCGTCCGAGTCCCGGGGGGCTGGCCCACCAGGCCAACGCCACCATCACCGGCGCCGCCCACATCAGTCCGCCGCGGCCGAGGACGTAGCTGACGGCGTTGGCCAGGAGCTCGTACGAGTCTTTGTTGGCGACGCTGGAGGCCAGCACGAACGACATTACCGTACGCAGGTAGAGTCCCGCGGCGAGGGGGTAGGCGCAGGTGAGGCCGCCCGTCGCCACCGCCCGCAGGCCCCCCAGGTCGAGCCTGCGCTGGCCGGCCACCAGGGCGAGGATCGCGATCGTCGGTGCGAGCCAGGTGGCGGTGGCGTTGAGCCCAAGGCCCGCCACCTGGACCGCCGCGAGGCGCCACCAGGCCCTCCGCGACGGGTTGCGCCCCATTTCGAGCCCCTTGGCCAGGATCAGCGGTACGAGGACCGAGACGAAGACCGCCTTCCCCTGGTGCAGGCGGACGAACGCGAGGTTGCTGTACCAGGCGTTGGTGTCGGCGACGGTGAGGAAGGTGACGATGGTGACGCCGAGGCACCACAGCCAGCGTCCGGGGGCGAGCCAGCGGTAGAGGCGGGCCCACGCCAGCACCAGCAGCAGGGCGGCGATGGGGGGCAGGACCCGGTGGTGCCACTGGATCACATCGATCCCGGTCAGGTAGGACAGGGTGCCGGTGAGCACTTCGAGGGTGCGGAACCGGCTGCTGGGCGGGGCGAGCGCCAGGTCCGGCCGGCCGTGGAGGCTGTCGCAGCACATCAGCGGCCGCTCCGGGTGGTCGGCCGTGGTGATCGCCATGTTGAGGTAGTAGGCGTCGTCCACGTCGGCCCGGCTCAGCACCGCCGTCGCGGAGACCGCCAGGACCGCCCAGGCGGCGAGCCAGGCCACCTCGGAGCGGGTGAGGATCTGACCGGGTTCCGGTGCCCTGACGGAGCGTCGGCGGCGTAGCCAGATCCCGAAGACCAGGCCCGCCGCCGCGGTGGCGGCCACGGCCCAGAGGAGATCGTGGAGGTCTCCGCCGGAGAAGATCACCCCGTGGCAGACCACCGTCCAGAGGGCGAACGCCGCGACCCATCGGTCCACCAGCCGGTCCGCGAGGGTGCGGCGGGGGCCGGTTCGCCCGTCGGCGGAGCCGCGGGGGGGAAGCGGTTTCATGGGGCGTTCACGTGGAGGTCTTTCGGGGTCGGAAAGAAGATTCTAGCCACTTCCCCTGACCGCCGCCAGCGGGCGCTTTGCCTTCGCCAGCTGCGGACACGAAAAAGCCCCTCCCGGAGGAGGGGCTCGCTGCCGGCGCTAGGCCCGGATCACCAGTTGAAGGTGACGCTGCCGAGGGCGCGACGCTCGAGGAGGTCGCCGCCGAAGGACTCGTAGTGGTTGCTGTCGAAGAGGTTCGACACGTTGAGCCCGAAGCTGACGTTGTCGTTCAGCTCGTAATTGGCGGTCAGGTTGACCACGTCGTACTCGGGGATCGGGCCCTGGAAGGGACCGACGGCCCACTGGAACTCCTCGACCCAGCGGTACTTCACGGAGAAGCCCCACTGCTGGCCGGTGTAGGTCAGGCCGAAGCTGTACTTGTTCTCCGGCGCGTTGGGCAGCAGCTCCGCCTCGGTGGCGCCGCCGAGATCCTTGATCTCGAAGTCGAACCACGAGTAGCTGAAGTCGAACAGCCATTCCGGGGTGATGTAGTAGTTGAGGCCGAGGTCGATGCCCTCGGTGTCGACGCTACCGGCGTTGGTGTACGAAACCAGAGCGAAGATCGGCGTCCCGTCGACGTTGTTCGACAGGAAGGCGAAGAGCGGCCCGAGGGCGCCGGCCAGGGCCCCCTGCAGGATCGCCGGCGCGGGCTGGCCGTTGGGCAGCGTGTAAGGACCGAAGTTCGGGTTGATCGAGCCGAAGGCGTTGATCGACAGATCGGTGATGAAGTTGTCCAGCTCGTTCTGGTAGTAGTCGACGGTCAGGAACGCCTTGTTGCCGAAGATGCCGGCGTAGCCCACTTCGAAGGCGGTGATCTCCTCGAGCTCCAGATCCTCGTTGCCGAGGGCGCGCACCTGGACCGGGCTACCGAAGCCGCAGTCGAGCCCCAGGGGGGCGCAGAGACCGAGCTCGATGGGCAGCAGGTTGGCCGAGGTGACGGGGCCCGCCGCGGTCGGAAGGGCGGTGGGGGCGTCGAGGAAGAACTCGCTGTAGTTGGGCACCTGGAACGCTTCGTTGTAGGTGAAGCGCAGGGTGTTGTTGGCGTTCACGCTCCACACCAGGCCCGCCTTGGGGGAGACCTGGGAGTCGTGGAGGGTGCTGTCGTCGTAGCGGCCCGCCAGCACCAGCTTGAGGTTGTCCCCGATCTCGAAGTCGACCTGGGCGAACACCGAGTTGGCGTCGGCGTCGACGGGGGCGAAGGTGAGGGTCTGGAAGCCCTGGTTGTTGGCGGTGTCGATCTCGGTCTCGGTGTACGAGGCGCCGCCCACCAGGCGGACCTTGCCGCCGTTGAAGTCGTAGTTGCCCTGCAGCTCGACGTGGCGGTTCTCGGTGTCCAGGAAGATCCGGCCGCCGGAGGCGAGGGCCAGCTGGTCGGGGGATTCGCGGGTGTTCTGGTAGGCCAGGAAGTTGATCCGCGGGGCGCTGTAGTTGAGGCGGAAGAAGGTCCGCTCGCTCTCGAAGACGTTGACGCGGCCGATACCGGTGACGGTGACGCCGTTGGTATCGGTCTCGAACAGGCCCCCTTCGATGGTCAGCACGTCGCTGCCGTCCCGCAGGGACTTGTCGAGGCGCAGGTTGATGTGCTGGGAGTCGTACTCGTCGCTACCGATGGCGGCTTCCCGCGGCAGGCCCGGGTACTCCACCTGGGTGACCCGCTCCTGGTAGAAGTGCTCGCCTTCGCTGTAGGACGCGCCGGCCTTGAGGTACCAGTCGCTGGCGAGCTCGGTGCTCCAGGTCAGATCCCCCTTGAGGGACGCCAGCTCACCGGCGGAAAGGGACACCCGGCCTCCCTGGCTGTCCCGCGGCGACTTGGTGACCATGTTGATCACGCCGTTGAAGGCGTTGGCGCCGTAAAGGGCGGAGCTGGGGCCCCGCACCAGCTCGACGCTGGCGGCGTCGCTCATGTTGGAGAGGTAGAGCCACTCGGTGGAGCCCAAGAAGGGGACGGCGGGGTTGCGGCCGTCGACGATGACCTGCACGCGTCGGTTCAGGGAGCTGTTGAAGCCGCGGGAGTTGAGGTTGAAGTCGTGGACGCCGCTCTGGGTAACTTCCACACCGGGGGCGAATTCGACCACCTTGGCCAGCTGGCCGGTGCTCGCCTCGCGGGAGATGTCCTGCTCGGTGACGAGGGTGACGGAAGCGGGGGCGTCGACGATGCGCTCGCGGCGGCGGGACGCCGAGTAGACGGTGATGGTGTCGGCGAAGCTGACGTCCCAATCGACGGTCTGGTCGGCGTTGGCGCCCTGGCCGCTGGTCACGCTCACGCTGGAGGACGTGACGTTCTCGCCGAGGGAATAGCTGAGGTTGTAGGTGCCGGCGGGAACGCCGGTGAAGCGGAATGAACCGTCGTTGCCGGTGATCTCCACCAGCCCCAGCTCGTTGACGACGACGGTGACGCCGCCGATACCTTTGCCGTTGTCACGCTGGACAGTTCCTTCGATCTGGCCGTCGTCCTGGGCCGAGATCGGGACGGCGGTGGCCAACAGCAGGGCCAGAAGGGACAGGATCCACAGGTGTCTCATGAAGTTCTCCACGGTTCTGGTGCGCCTGTCCAACGCAGACACGGGCGCGACCGGCCTCCTGATGGTCGCCGAGGGTGGCCATGGGGCGCCGCGTCAAGGATTGACGTCGGTTCGGCCTCGCGACATGGGTTTTGCTCGCACAGCCGAAGGATTATCGGCGTTTACGGGCGTCGCAGGCAAGCCGCAATGCGGCGTAGGAACGCCGATTCCAGCGGCGGGCGACGCTGCCGGAAGCCCCTCCCGGGGTGTGATCGCAATTTCTTCCGGAGGGTCGTCATCCCGTACACTTGAGTCCCCAGGGGGCCGCATTCGGCGGTCCCCGGTCGGGCCTGGAGCCAGAGGCGCGATGCATCAGAGATTCGCCGTGATGGGGGCGGGGGAAGTCGGCTTTCACCTCGCCCGCACGCTGTCCCAACAGGGTCACAGCGTGGTGGTGATCGAGAGCGACCCCGGCAAGCGGGATCGGGTCGAAGAGGAGATGGACGTCGCGGTGGTGATCGGCAATGGCGCCCACGTGCCGGTGCTGGAGGCCGCCAAGGTCGACGACTGCGACCTGTTCATGGCGGTGTCCTCCAGCGACGAGGCCAACCTGGCGGCGTCGGTGCTGGCCAAGCGGCTGGGGGCGAAGCGGTCGGTGGTGCGGGTGGGGGTCTCGGAGGACGTCACCACCCACCGGCGGATCTACGAAGAGGTCTTTTCGGCGGACCTCCTGCTCTCCACCCAGCTGCTCTCCACCACCCGCATCCTGAACCACATCCTCGGCCACAACACCCTGGCGGTGGAGTACCTGGCCCGGGGCAAGGTCCAGCTGCGCAAGATCCACCTCGACGAGGGGTCGCCGCTGATCAGCCGACCGCTGAAAGAGGTGGAGATGCCGGCGGCGAGCCTCGTGGTGGCGTTCTACCGCGACCACGAGCTGATCATCCCCTCCGGCGAGGATCGGGCGCACCTCGGGGACGACGCCCTGATTCTGTGCAAATCCGAGGAGATCGACCGGGTCGAGCGCATGGTCAGCGCCCGGTCCAGGCCCCGGGGGACGGTGGTGATCGCCGGCGGCGGATCGACGGGCTTCACCGTCGCCCAGCACCTCGTGGGCCAGGTGGACCAGGTGAAGATCATCGAGCGGGACCGCCGCCGCGCCGAAGAGCTGGCGGCTCGGTTCCCGAGGATCGAGGTCATCCACGGCGGCGCCAGCGAGATGGCCCTGCTGCGCTCCGAGCGGGTGGGGGACGCCGCCGCCTTCGTCGCCCTCACCGGCAACGACGAGCACAACCTGATGGCGGGGCTGATGGCCCAGGAGCTGGGGGTTTCGAAGGTCATCGCCCTGGTGCAGCGCACCGAGACCTCCCACCTGTGGCGCCGGCTCGGCCTGGTGCGCATCGTGTCGCCGCGGCAGATCGCGGCGGAGCGCATCCGGGGCTACATCCAGAGCGACTACAGCGCCAACATCGTGTCCCTCAAGAAGGGGGAGGCGCAGGTCCTGGAGCGGACCCTGGCGTCGGCGAGTCCGGCGGCGGGCTGCACCCTCGGTCAGATAAGGCCGCCCCGGGGGATCATCGTGGGGGCGGTGGTCCGAGAGCGGCGGGTCTTCGTCCCGCGGGGCAACGACCGGCTGGAGGTGGGGGACACCGTCCTGCTGTTCGTCCAGGAAGGGCACTTGGCGACGGTCCAGCTGCTGTTTCCGGGCCGCGCTCCCACCACCGTGGGCGGCTGACGTCGATGAATTTCAAACCGCCCCTCAGGTTCCTGGGACGGCTTCTGCTGGTGCTGGCGGCGGCCGAGCTGCTGCCGGTGGTGTGCTGCCTGGCCTACGGCGAGCAGCGGGCCGCCCTGGCGTTCGTCGGCACCGCCTTCCTCACCGCGGTGAGCGGACTGGTGCTGATGCGGGCCGGCCGCGGCGACGGTGAGATCTACCGGCGGGAGGGGATCCTGATCGTGGTGGGGGGCTGGGTGCTGGCGTCGGTCTTCGGCGCCCTGCCCTACCTCTTGACGGGGACCGTCCACCACCCCGCGGACGCCCTCTTCGAGGCGGCCTCCGGGTTCACCACCACCGGCGCCTCGATCCTCACCGACATCGAGTCCAGCGGGCGGGGGGTCCTGTTCTGGCGCAGCTTCACCCAGTGGCTCGGCGGCATGGGCATCATCGTCCTCTTCGTCGCCCTGCTGCCGGAGCTCGGCGCCGGCACCCGCTTCCTCTACAAGCTGGAGGTCCCGGGGCCCACCGCCGAAACCCTCCACCCCCGGGTCCACGACACGGCGGCGGTCCTGTGGCGGCTGTACCTGATCCTCACGGTGGTCCAGACCCTGCTCCTGATGCTCGCCGGCCTCGACCTCTACGACGCCCTGACCCACACCTTCTCGACCCTGTCGACGGGCGGGTTTTCCCCCCGCAACACCTCCGTGGCGGCCTTCGACTCGCCGCTGGTGGAGGTGATCATCATCGTGTTCATGGTGATCGCCGGGGTCAACTTCTCCCTCTACTACGGCCTGCGCAAGCGGGGGGGCTGGCGGCAGGTGTGGGCCGACAGCGAGTTCCGGATCTACCTCGCCCTCATCGCCCTCTTCTCCCTGGCGATCACCTGGAACCTGATGGCCGCCGGAGACTACGGTGAGCGGGGGGCCGGCCGCGCGCTCCTCGACAGCACCTTCCAGGTGGTGGGGGTGCTCACCACCACGGGGTTCGCCACCGCCGATTTCGACGCCTGGCCCAACACCTCCCGGCTCCTGATGGTGGCGATCATGTTCTTCGGCGGCTGCGCCGGCTCCACCGCCGGGGGCATGAAGATCATGCGGCTGGTGATCGGCCTCAAGGCGGCGGTGCGTGAGGTGCGGTCGATCTTCAGCCCGAGCACCGTCATCTCGGTCTTCGTCGGCGGCAAGGCGGTGCCCAACACCGTGGTGCGCAGCGTGGTGGGCTTCTTCATCCTCTACTTCGCCATCTGGGCCGGCGGCGTCCTGGCGCTCACCCTCGGCGACACCGACCTCCAAACCTCCGCCACCGCGTCCATCGCCACCCTCGGCAATATCGGTCCGGGCCTCAACCTGGTGGGCCCTACAGCCAACTTCGCCTTCTTCGCACCCTGGCAGAAGCTGGTGATGGTGCTGCTGATGTGGCTCGGCCGCCTGGAGGTCTACGCCATCGCGGCGCTGTTCACCGTCGCCTTCTGGCGCCGTTGACCTCCGGCGGAGGGACGCCGGATCGGGCCCCCGCGCCTCAGCGGTCCTTGATGGTGACCAGCTGGGTGGGGGCGCTGCTGCCGAGGTCGCGATCGAGCTTCGGACGTTTTGGGGGGGACCCGGTCTTCACGTCGGCGAGCTCCGCCCGCCAGGTGAAGCCGTGGTCCTCCGCCAGGGCTTCGAGCTGCTCGGCGATCCGCTGGGCGTCGTTGGGGCGCTTCTCGGGGTCCTTCTCCAGCAGGCTGACCACCAGGTCGGAGAAGCTCTGGGGAACGCTTGGGTGATTCTCCGCCAGCGGCTCGGGTTCCACGGTCATCGTGCGGGCGA
Source organism: Acidobacteriota bacterium (assembly GCA_038748685.1). Classification (GTDB taxonomy): domain Bacteria; phylum Acidobacteriota; class Thermoanaerobaculia; order Multivoradales; family J023; genus JAUIJL01. Next base: position 41,540 of record JBCDIS010000036.1, read on the forward strand.
CGCTGAGGCGCAGCTGGCGTCCGCGGAACGGGTTGTAGCCGACGATGCACTCGTAGAGCACCACCCCGAACGCCCACAGGTCGCTGGAGGGGGTGTATTCGCCCCCCTCGAAGCACTCCGGGGCGAGGTAGCCGGGGGTGCCGCAGATCGTGTCCCGGGCGTGGGTGGCGGCGGAGATCAGCTGGGAGACGCCGAAGTCCGTCAGCTTGATGCTGCTGTCGTGGCCCAGCAGGATGTTGGCGGGCTTGACGTCGTGGTGGACGAGGCCCGCGGCGTGGGCCGCCGCCAGGCCGCGGGCGACCCCGGCGCCGATGGCGATGGCCTCTCCCTCCGAAAGCCGGCGCCGGACGTGGAGCAGCTTCTGCAGGTTGACGCCGTCGACGAACTCCATGGCGATGAAGGCCGAGGTCCCCTGCTCTTCGATGTCGTAGACGGTGACGATGTTGGGCTGGTGGATCCGCGCGGTGATGGCCGCCTCGTCCCGCAGGCCGGCGAGGAGCTTCCCGTGGTCGACGGTCTCGGCGTCGAGGTGGACGGTCTTGAGGGCCACCGGCCGCCGCAGCTTGTCGTCCCAGCCGCGGAACACCGACCCCATGGCGCCGGACCCCACCAGATCGGTGACCTGGTAGCGACCGAGGAAGATCTCCCCGAGGTCCTCGCTGTCGCGGATGCGCTTTTGCAGCAGCTTGAAGGAGGATTCGAGCTGGGCGATCTCCGACCCGCCGCCGACCCTCCCCCCCACCAGCTTCGCCTGCGCCGCCGCCAGCCGCCGGATCGGCGCCACGACGGTGAAAAAGCCCCCCGCCGCCAGCAGCACGGTGAGACCGAGGGCGAGGGCCGCTGCCTGCCACGTCACGGTCCGCATGCGCTCTTCCGCGGCCTGCGCCGCCTGGGCCGGCTGGCGGGACAGCACCGCCCAGGGGGTGCCTTCGACCTGGGCGAAGGCGGTCACCAGGTCCCCCTGTCCGCCGTCGGCATCCCGCCGCTCGTACCGCCGCGCCCCCGACGCCATCTTGTCGCTCCAGGCCTGCTCCAGCAGCTCTTCCGGGAAGAGCTCCAGGTCGGAGGGGGCGCCGCCGAGGAGGACCCCCTCGGCCCGGCCGGCGAGCACCAGGGTGGCTTCGGTGTCGAGTCGCTGGTTCCCGACGGCGGCCGCAAGGCCGTCGGCCTGCGCCAGCAGGACCACGTGGCCCTCGGCTCCGTTCAGGACCTGGCGCAGGCGGAGCCACGGCCGGCCGGACTCCCCCCGCAGCAGGGAGAGGAGGGTCTCGCTCAGGCCGTCCACCTCCGGGAGGTCCCCTTCGAGGCCCGGGCGCCGCGCCAGGATGACCGCCTCCCCGGCGTCGTTGTAGACCCCCACGGCGCCCACCTCGGAGCGGGCCTGGAGGGTTCCCCGCAGCAGCTGCTGCGCCGCCGTGGACTTGGCGTCGGCGACCACCGCGGGGTGGCCGGCGAGGGTCTCCGCGAGGGTCCGCAGGCCGGCGACGGTGGCGGCCGCGCGCTCGGCGGCGGCCCCGGACGCGACGATGTGGGTGCGCTGCACCTGGTCGAGCAGCACGTCCCCCTGGGTCCGCAGCTGGAGCAGGGTGATGCCGAGGGGCAGGGCCCCCATCAGCACCAGGGCGAGCACGAGCTTGGCGAGCAGGGGAAGCTGTAGGCGTTTCAAGGCTCGGGATCCGTCAGCGGTTGGAGGTGGTCAGCATGAGGCGTACCGGCGTCGCGTTTTCCACACAGTCGGTGGCCATCAGGTCGAGGCTGAGCTCCGTGCGATTGTTCCACCAGCGGCCGGTGACCTCCAGATCCAGGGCGTGGTCGAGCTGGACGAAGGAGCGGCACGCCAGGTCCTGGGCCAGGATCCACAGCCCGCGGTCCGGGGTGAGCAGCACCTTGCGGTCGCCGATCCGGACGTAGACGGGCCGGGCCGGGCTCAGCACCAGCTGGCGGGGGTCGGTCTGAACCCGCCATACCTGCTTGAGCCACGGCACCCAGCTGTGGGGGTCGTTCACCGAGACCTCGTAGCTGTTGGGCCGCTGCGTCGGCTGGAAGGTGTGGTCCGGCGTCGCGCTCAGCTCGCCGCTGGGGCCCTCCGTTTCGAGGCCCCAGGTCAGCCGCGGCGGCTCGACGTCGTAGTGGATCGGGGTCGGTTCGAGCTCGGCGCGGTTACCCGCCTGGTCGAAGGCGACGAGGGAGACCGTGTGCTCGCCGGGGGTCCAGGGGCCCTGCCAGGCGGCGAGGTCGGTCTCGGCGCCGTCGAGGCTGGGGACCCAGCGGTCGAGGCCGCTGCCGGAGTCTTCGATCAGGGCCTCAAGCCGCGCCCCGGGACCGAGGATCCAGCCCTGGTTGAGGCCGCTGCGGGGGGCGAGGTGGACGCCGTTCACCCGCAGGGCGACGGTGGGGGGCGTCTGGTCATCGGGCTTGTCCAGGATCTTCAGGGTCCGCGGGTCACCGGGGTAGCCGTCGAGCCCGGACGGGGCGACGGCGGTGACGCGCCAGAAGAGATCGGCCACCGGCAGGTCGTCCTCCGGCTGCCAGCGTTCCGCCCCCAGGCCGGTCACCCGGCGCACGAGCTCGCCGCAGGTTTCGTCCCCGCAGACCTCCACCGTGTACGACTCGAAGCCCGGCACCGGCTGCCATTCGAAGGCGGGCCGGGGGGTCGCGAGGCGGGCGCCTTTGGCCGGCGCGGTGAGCTCCGGGGCGTCCAGGAGCTTCTCGGGGGGGGACGGCGGCTCGCCCTCCGCCACCGACGAGCCCATGCCCTCGTCCACCGCCACGTTCTGCCCACCCGCTTCGAGGGCGCTGGCGCCGGCGTAGACCATCAGCTGGGCCGCCCCGTCGCTGGAGCGGGCGCGGGTGCGCAGGGTGCCGTCGGCGCTCGGCTCCGGCCGGGCGGTGGCGTCGCCGATCACCATTTCGATGTCGAGGTCTTCGGCCCCGAGACCCGCGCCTTCGAGGTCGGCCTGCCCGAGCTCGATCTCGATGTCGGTGGCGGACCCCCTCGAAGCGGGGGCCTCCCGCAGGAAGACCAGGGAGTCTTCGCTGACCACCAGACGGGTGGCGTCGCCGAACTCCAGCTCCGCCGACGAGCGGTCGCCGGTCTTGACCCCGTCCTTGGGCTGGAGGAGGTCGAAGCGGCGGGCGGTCTCCCAGTCCCGGCGCGGCGGGCGGTTCGAGTCCACCTCGTTGGCGGTCTTCGCCAGGGCGGCGCCGGTCTCCGGCAGTTGACGGAAGTAGATGCGCAGCACCTGCCCTGGACGCAGCCGGTGGGGATTCTCGAGGTCCCCGTTCAGCCGCCAGTTCTCCCGCCAGCGTTCGGAATCCCCGAGGTACTGCTGGGTGATCCCTTCGAGGGTGTCGCCGGGGCGAACCACGTAGTAGCCCTCGCGCACGACGACGTTTTCGGACCCCTGGGACGAAAACAGAACCAGGGCGAGGATCAGGGGGGACGTCCAGGACATTGCGGGCACTCCTCGGGCGCACGGTCCATCGATCGGCTGTCGATCCGAAGCGGGCGCCAATTGTTCGCGTAGCTACAGTCTATCGGCATGGCGGCCCCGGGCGGAAGGTCCCGGCGTCGCAGGACCTTGGACGCTGGAGCCCCCTCGGGCGTTCTATAGTCCGGAGGTCGATCGAGATGCCCAATTCCATGACGCCCAAGACCCAGTCCCCGAAGCGATCCACCGCGAGGATCGCGGCGGGCCTCGCCATCGTCGCCTTCTGGCTGGTGATGATGGGCCTGCTACTGGAGCGGGAGCTGGGGGGGACCCGAATCGCCGCCGAAGGCGCGGGCATCGGCTCGGCGGAGCCGACGGCGGTCTGGCTCGGCGTGTTCTTCGGCGACACCCGGGTCGGCTACGTCCACCTGGCCCAGACCCCCGAGCGAAGGGATGAGGTCGACGGGATCCGCTTCGCCACCAGCTCCCGCATGACCCTGAGCCTGATGGGGCGGGACACCGACCTCGAGCTCACCGGCGTGGTCTGGCGACCGCTCTCGGTACCCCAGGCGCAGATCGACGCCTCGGTGCGTTCGATGGGCCACGATTTCACCTTCCGCGGCGAGGTCGCCGGGGGTGAGCTGGCGGGGGAGGTGACGTCGGCGGGGGAGGTGCTGCCCCTGCGGGTGCCGGTGGGGGAGGACCTGCTGATGCAGAGCGGCCTCGGCTCGGCGCTCCGCTTCCCCGCCTTGGAGGTCGGCGACGACGTGCGCTTCGACAGCTTCGATCCCCTCACCCTGCGTCGGGCGCCGGCGCGGGTGCGCTGCGTCGGCGAGACCACCCTGGAGGTGGCGGGGGAGACGGTGGCGGCGAAGATCCTGGAGGTCGAGACCGGCGGGCTCGAAAGCCGGGCCTTCATCGACGACGCCGGCCAGGTGCTCCAGGCGGAGACGTCCTTCGGGCTGAGCCTGCGCAAGATGGCCCCGGCCCAGGCCCTGGCGCCCTTCACCGCCGACGACGGCGAGGGGCTCCTGAGCTTCTCCGCCGTGCGGCCCTCGGGTCCCCGGCCGTTCCGCGGCGCCGACTTCCTCCGCCTGCGGCTCACGGGCCTCGGGGAAACGGGGAGCGCCGACGGGGACCGGGAAGTGGAGCTGCGGGCGGCGCAGGAACCGGCCGCCGGCAGGGCGGAGGTGGACCCGTCGACCCTGGATCCGGCCTATCTGGGCTCCGACGCCTTCGTGCAGAGCGACCACCCGCAGATCGTGGCCCGGGCCCGCGCCATCGTGGGGCAGGAGGAGGACCCCTGGGCCCGCGCTCTGGCGATCCACGACTGGGTCTTCACCGCCCTAGACAAGGAGCCGGTGGTGAGCATCCCCTCGGCCCTGGAGGTGCTGGCCCAGCGCCGCGGCGATTGCAACGAGCACACCGTCCTCTTCGCCGCCCTTGCCCGCGCTACAGGCCTTCCGACCCGGATCGCCATCGGCCTGGTGTGGAGCGACGAGCTGGACGGCTTCTACTACCACGCGTGGCCGGAGGTCTTCGTCGGCGGAGGCTGGGTGGCGATGGACCCCACCCTCGACCAGCCCCTGGCGGACGCCACCCACCTGAAGCTGATCGAGGGCGGTATCGAGACCTGGCCGAGGCTGCTGACGTACCTCGGCCGGATGGAGATCGACGTCCTGGAGGTTCGCTGATCGATGATCGTCACCGAAGGGTTGACCAAGCGCTACGGCGCCAAGACGGCGGTGGACCGCCTGGATCTGGACATCGGAGAGGGGGAGTTCTTCTGCTTCCTCGGCCCCAACGGCGCCGGCAAGACCACCACCATCAAAATGCTCACCGGTCTCTTGACCCCCACCTCGGGCCGGGCCAGGGTCGGCCACCACGACGTCCAGACCCACCCCCTCGAAGCGAAGCGGCTCCTGGGCTACGTGCCCGACCACCCCTTCCTCTACGACAAGCTCACCGGCCGGGAGCTCATGCGCTTCGTCGCCGGCCTCTACCAGCTCCCGGGGGAGCGCTTCCGGGCCCTCTGCGACGACCTCCTGGAGACCTTCGAGCTCAGCCACAAGGCGGATCAGCTAGTGGAGAGCTACAGCCACGGCATGCGCCAGAAGCTGTCGTTCGCCGCCTGTTTCCTCCACGAGCCGAAGGTGGTGGTGGTGGACGAGCCCTGGGTGGGGCTGGACCCCAAGAACATCCGGGCGGTGAAGACCTACCTGCGGCGGAAGGTGAGCGACGAGGGGCTGACGATCCTGATGTCCACCCACACCCTGTCCATCGCCGAGGAGGTGGCGGACCGCATCGGCATCCTCCACCGCGGCCGTCTGCGGCACGTGGGGACGGTGGAGGAGATCAAGGCCCTGGCGCAGCGGCCCGGGTCCCTGGAGGACGTCTTCCTGGAGCTGACCCGGGAGGACGACGGGGAGCCCCAATCTTGATGCCGCTCGGTCCTCGGCGGGGGGCAGCGCCTTGACCCCCCTACGCTCCCTCCTGTGGGCGAAGGGCCGGGTGGCGGTCCACACCCTGGCCTCGGTGCAGCGGGAGTCGAAGCTCAAGGTGGCCTTCGTCTCCCTCTCCGCCGCGGCGATGCTGGTGGGGATCTTCCAGCTGTCGAGGTTCGGTTTCGGACTCTTCGAGACCTTCGGGGCGGAGCTCCTGGCGGGCGGGCGCCTGAGCCTGGGGGACCTGGTGATGGCGCGGCTGCTGTCGATGCTGGCCCTCACCGTCTTCGTGCTGCTCACCTTCTCCAACGTGCTCATCGCCTACGCCACCCTCTATCGGGCCCGGGAGATGCCGTTCCTGGTGCAGAGCCCGATCTCGGTGACGAGCCTGTTTCTGGGTCGGTTCGTCGAATGCGTGAGCTTCAGCTCCTGGGCGTCGGCGTTCCTCGGGGCGCCGGTGATGCTGGCCTACGGCCTCGAATCGGGGGCGCCGCCGCTCTTCTACGCCGCGCTGGCGGCGTTCTACATGCCCTTCGTGGTGATCCCGGCGGCCGTCGGGTCGATCGTCGCCATGGCGATGGTCCGCCTGCTGGTGCAGCTGGAGCACCGGGCGACGGCGTTCGGGGTCGCCGGTGTGGGGCTCCTGGTGGCCCTCTTCTCGATTTTCCGCGGCCGGGTGGACGCCCCCGACCTGTCGGACCCGACGGCCCTCCAGGGGGTACTGGAGGTCCTCGGGCGGACCCAGAGCCCCTTCCTGCCGAGCCAGTGGCTCGCCGGCGGCGTGCTCGCGGCGGCCACCGGCGACGCCTCGGAGGCGCTCTTCCAGTTTCTGCTGCTGGCGTCGACCGCCCTACTTCTTCTCTGGCTCGCCACCCTCGCCGCCGACGCCTGGCTCCACCGGGGTTTCTCGGCCCTGCTGGCGGCGGACGAGCGACGCCAGGGGGGAACCGGCGTCGGGATCCTGGGGCGCCTGGAGGGGTTCCTGCGGCCGGTCCCCGAGCCCACCCGGTCGCTGATCGTGAAGGATCTCCGCCTGTTCTGGCGGGAACCGGTGCAGTGGTCCCAATTCCTCCTCCTCTTCGGCGTCATGGCCCTGTACCTGGCGAACCTCGGGCGCACCCCCCCGGCGTCCCTCGACGCGGCGACCTGGCAGGCCTGGGGCACGCTGCTGAACCTCTCCGCCTGCATGCTGATCCTGGCGTCCTTGACCACCCGCTTCGTCTATCCCCTGATCAGCCTCGAAGGGCGCCGGTTCTGGATCCTCGGCCTGGCGCCGGTGACCCGCCGCCAGGTGCTGCGGCAGAAGTTCTGGCTGTCGGTGACCACCACGGCGGTCTTCACCCTCGGCCTGGCCCTGCTATCGGCCTGGCGCCTCGGCCTCGGTCCGCTGCCGTTCACCCTGTCCCTGGCCTCGGTGGCCGCCACCACCCTGGCGCTTTCGGGCCTGGCGGTGGGGCTCGGCGCCCTCTATCCGAACTTCGAGGAGGACAACCCCTCCCGCGTCGTCTCGGGCCTGGGGGGGACCCTGTGTTTCCTGCTCAGCCTGCTCTACATCTTGCTGGTGACGGCGGCCCTGGCGGTGGTCCTCCTGTGGCACGACGTCGAAGCCCACCTGGGTGGCGAGGCCCTGCCGTGGGTGGTGGCGGCGGTGGGGTGCTGGATCGCGGTGCTGACGGCGGTCACCGGCGCCGTGCCCCTGCGCTTGGGGCTGCGGCATCTGGAGCGGGTGGAGGTCTGACCGAGGGGCGGCCCGTCTTTGGGGGAGCCCCAATCCGTGGCCGCCCTTCGTTCAGTGGCGCCGCCCTTCGGCGGCCTCCAGCCGACGCTGCAGATCCGCCACCACCCGCGGGAAGTGGGGGGAGTGGCCGGCGGCCCCCAGGATGCCGACGACGTCGATCACCAGCCGGGCGAGGAAGAGGCTGGTGGCGGCGGTGGGGTGGTCGACCCCCGGCTTGCCCGCCTTTTCGAGCAGGAGCTCCGCCAGGCTCCAGGTGAAGAGGCGCCCCGCCGTGGTCCCCACGGGGAAGTCGTCGAAGCTCAGGGCCTGGACGAGATCTTCGAAGTTCCCGGCCCGCCGCCGGGCCCGC
>JBCDIS010000037.1:0-48551 GCA_038748685.1 Acidobacteriota bacterium
CCCTTCTTGTTTGCCTCGTCCCCCGCAGGTCGACCCCCCGGCGAACACGTCGCCACGACCGAATTTCAGGATCCAGAGTCTCGCCCTTGCCTACAAACGGGCGTTGTCCTCAGGCTGGAACCGTACGCGAAGGCAAAGCCAATGCGCGGATCCGAAAGATCGGCGGTTCTGCCAACACGGGCGGGGGCAAGCCCCGCCCCTACGTCAGAGTCCTGCCAGGGTCTTGACTCCAGAAGGTGCTCGAAGCTCGGGACTCACTGCGCGGCCATCACCGACAGGCCGAATAGCGCTTTCACACGCTAGGCGACAGCTCAGTCGGCGGTGACGGCCAGGCCCACCGGGCAGGCGACCCCCGTCCCACCGAGGCCGCAGTAGCCGCCGGGGTTCTTGGCCAGGTACTGCTGGTGGTACGCCTCGGCGAAGTAGAGGGTCGGGGCGTCTAGGATCTCCGTCGTGATCTCGCCGTGGCCTTCGGCGGCCAGCGCTTGCTGGAAGGCGTCTCGGCTGGCGATGGCAGCTTCCCGCTGGGCGGTGGAGTGGGTGTAGATGCCGGACCGGTACTGGGTCCCCAGGTCGTTGCCCTGTCGCATCCCCTGGGTCGGGTCGTGGCCCTCCCAGAAGATTTTCAGCAGGTCTTCGTAGCGGATCTTGGCGGGATCGAAGACCACGTGGACCACCTCGTTGTGGCCGGTGCGACCGGAGCAGACCTCTTCGTAGGTCGGGTTGGGGGTGAAGCCCGCGGCGTAGCCGACGGCGGTGGAGAAGACCCCGTCGGCCTGCCAGAACATCCGTTCGGCGCCCCAGAAACAGCCGAGGCCGAAGAGGGCCAGCTCGAGACCTTCTGGGTATGGCGGGGCGATGGGGCTACCTAGCACCTGATGGGCCGAAGGCACCGGGATCGGGGTGTCGCGGCCTGGGAGGGCGTCTTCGGGGGCGGGCATTTGGAGCTTGTGCCTGGGCACGAAGTACATTTCTCTAGCCTCCTCGTCGGGATCCTTCGGGTCCGGGTCGGGTTGCTATCATGGCCGCGGACGAAACCCAGTGAAGGAGGAGTGCCCTTGCGCCTGGTGACCCGCGGTGACCTAGACGGTCTGACGTGTGCAGTTCTGATCTGTCTCAAGGAGCAGATCGACAAGATCTTGTTGGTGCATCCACAGGATCTCACGGAGGAGAGGGTGGACATCACCTCCGAAGACATCATCGCCAACCTGCCTTACCATCCAAATTGCGGCAAGTGGTTCGATCATCATTTCCATACCGCGACCCCGACGGTGGTGCCCGACGGATTCGACGGTGCCTTCGCGCAGGCGCCGTCGGCGGCGCGGTTGGTCTACGAGTACTACGGCGGCCGTGACGAGCTGGCCCTGTTCGACGAGCTGGTGGTGGAGACCGACCGCCTCGACTCCGCCGACCTCACGCCGAAGGACGTGCTCGCACCCTCCGGCTGGATCCAGCTCGGGCTCACCATCGACAGCCGATCGGGCCTCGGGGCGTTCCAGAGCTACTTCCACACCCTGGTGGGCCTGATGCTGAAGGCACCGTCGGCCGACGAGGTGCTCTCCCACCCCGAGGTGCAGGTCCGCTGCCGCAAGATGGAGGAGCAGGACGGCGTCTTCCGACAGGCCCTCCAGAACCACAGCCGGGTGGAAGACAACGTCGTCATCACCGACTTCCGGCAGGTGGACCCGGTGCCCATCGGCAACCGTTTCCTGATCTACGCCCTCTTCCCCCAGGTCAACGTCTCGGTGCGCCTGCAGCAGGGCCCGCAGGGCAAGTATCCGATCATGACCCTCGGCCACAGCATCTTCGACCGCACCTGCAAGACCAACGTCGGCGAGCTGGCGGCCCGCTACGGCGGCGGCGGTCACAGGGGTGCCGCCAGCCTCCCCCTGATGGACGACCCCGAGCAGCAGATCCAGATGGTGGTGGGGGAGCTGAAGGCGAACGGCTGAGGGGGCCCGCCGCCGCTTGGGGGGAGTCAGCTGCGCCGTCTCCCCTTCGTGCGGCGGGTGGGCTCCGCCCCGAGGGGGTCCTCCGGCCAAGGATGCTTGGGGTACCGCCCCGCCAGCTCTTTGCGCACCTCGGGGTAGACGTTGCGCCAGAAGCTGGGGAGGTCCTGGGTGACCTGCTGGGGGCGTCCGTTGGGGGCCAGCAGGTGCAGCAGCACCTTCACCCGTCCGCCGGCCACCGCCGGGGTTTCGTCGAGGCCGAACATCTCCTGGATCCGTACCGCCAGCACCGGCGGCTCGCCGGCCCCGTAGGCGAGGCGGATCCGGCTGCCGCTGGGCACCTCCAGGCGCTCGGGGGCCAGGGAGTCCAGCTGGCCGAGGCGCCGGTAGCCGAGGTCGCCGATCAGGACGTCCAGCAGCGGAGCCCGTCGTAGCTCGTCGAAGGAGCGCTTGCCGACCGCCAGCATCGACGCCAGCTGGCGGAGCTGCTCCCCTTCGTAGGTCGGGAGGTCGAGGTCGGGTCGCCACTGCGCCAGGCTGCGCAGGCGACCCAGCATCGACGCCACCGCGGGATCGTCCAAGGGCAGGGCGGCCCCGGGGTCCTCGGCGGCCACCTCGGCGAGGAGGGCCGCGGCGCGGTCGGGGCCCGGATCCGCGTCGGTCTCGGCGACGGCGAGGTCCCCGTAGAGGGTGCGGCGACGGCCCAGCACCCGCTTTCGCTCGGGGTCGAAGTACGCCTCCGTCCTACGTTCGAGGGTGCCGAGCCAGTCCGCCTGGACCGAAGATGCCTGGCGCACAAGGGCTTCCCGGCGTTCGCCGCCTCGGCCGGCGTCGAGCTCCACAGCGACGAAGAGCTCCGCCCCGTGGACCGAGCTCATCTCCGCCAGGCGGATGCCCCGTCCCCCCACCATCAGGGCGCGGCGGCTGCCCGCCTCCCGGCGCCGGGCGACGCGGTCAGGGTAGGCGGCGAGCACCGCCCGCAGAATCGCCTCCTCCGGATCCATCGCCCCCGGGCCGCTGTCCCTGCCAATGTTCTCCAGCCGTCCCCGGGCCGAAGCCTCGAGCTGGCGGGCGACCCGCAACACGTGGCGGGACCGCTCGGGGTGGACGGGTCCGAGGACGGTGTCCCCGTAGCCGGTGGCTTCGAAGGACTCCAGGGCCTCCAGGCGATCCAGCGGATCCGAAGGGGTCGACGCCATGGCCACCACCGGGCGCCGACCGACGCTCCGGGAAACCAGGTTCCGCTCCGAGAGGAGGGCCGCCAGGCGCGCGGCGCGGCGGGGCTGGCCGAGCCGATGCCCTTCGACCATCAGCCGCCCCAGCCGCGGATGGACCGGCAGCCGCGCCAGGGTCCGCCCCAGCTTGGTGAGCTTGCCCTGACGCAGGGCGCCGAGGGCCGTCAGCAGCTCCAGGGCGCGGTCCACCGCGGCTGGGTCCGGAGGTTCCAGCCAGGGGAAGCCCCGGAGGTCCGTCTCGCCCCAGGCCAGAAGCTCGAGGACGGGGGCGGTGAGATCCACCCGCTGGATCTCGGGCTGCTCCCGGTCCTGCAGGGTACGGTCGTCGATCTCGGTCCACAGGCGCAGGCAGCGACCGGGCCCGAGGCGCCCCGCCCTCCCCCGCCGCTGCTCCGCCGACGCCCGGCTCACCTTCCCCAGCTCGAGACGATCGAGGCCGAGTCCCGGGTCGTAGCGCAGGCGGCGCACCTGGCCGCTGTCGACCACCGCGGCGATGCCCGCCAGGGTTACGGAGGTTTCCGCCACGTTGGTGGCCAGCACCACCCGGCGCCGTCGGCCGGGGCGTAGAACCGCGTCTTGCTGATCCGGCGGCAGATCTCCGAAGAGGGGCACGAGGTCGACCCCGGCGGCGGCGACCACCGGCTCCAGGAACTCCCGGCAGCGGTGGATCTCCCCGACCCCCGGCAGAAAGACCAGGATGTCCCCCCGGACGTCCGGAATCAGGGCCTGGACCGCCTCCCGCACCAGCGTCGGCACCCCCCGGGGATCGGCCTGGGGCAGGTACTCCACCGACACGGGGAACCGCCTTCCCTCGCTGTCGAGGGTGGTGCAGAGGGCGTCGCCCCCGAGGAACTCCGCCACCGGGCCGGCGTCGAGGGTCGCTGACATGGCGACGATCCGCAGGTCCGGTCGGGCCTCCCGCTGCACCTTGCGGGCCATGGCGATGGACAGATCCGCCGCCAGGCTCCGCTCGTGCAGCTCATCGAACACCAGGGCGCCGACGCCGTCGAGGAAAGGATCCCGCTGCAGCAGGGTGATCAGGATGCCCTCGGTCACCACCAGCAGGCGGGTGTCCTCCGAGGCGCGGCGATCAAAGCGGACCTGGTAGCCGACCTCCTCCCCGAGGCGCCAGCCCCGCTCGTCGGCGATGCGACGGGCGGCGGCCCGGGCCGCCACCCGACGGGGCTCCAGCACCACCACCCGGCCAAGGCCGGCGTCCACCAGGGCCGGAGGGACCCGGGTGGTCTTGCCGGCGCCGGTGTCCGCCCGCAGCACGAGGTTCGGCCGCTCCTCGAGGGCCGTGACGATCCGCGGCAGGACGGCGTCGACGGGGAGGGTTTCCGCGGGCCTGCGACTAGCGGAGGCGCGGGGTTTCGGGGGCTTGGGGTCCGTTCCAGTCATGGGGGGGATTTTACGGCGTCGAGGCGACACGGGACACGGCGACGGCGACACGGCGTGACGCGCCCCTGCTGTACCGCTCGAGGATCAAGACCTACAATTGGAGGCGACCGGTGATCGCATCGCCGGCCCCCTCGCCCCTCGGCCGCTCCCATCCCCGGCGGCCAAGCACGGCATCGCGGTCGAGATCGGTGGCGTGCTGAAGCCCATGGGCAGCCTGTTCGAGACCCTCGACAATCTATTGACCCGCGAAAAACGTAGCTCTAGGTTCACCCCGGTGCGAAATTCCGTGGTGTCGACGGTGCTCTCCTGGGGATTCCTCTCCTCGGCGGGGGCCAGCCCCCATATATACGATCGGCCCGCTTGGAGAAACGCCCCCCATGTTGCTTCAGGAGTCTTCCTCGTCTGCCCCGCGGAAACGACCTGCGCCGACGGGTGCGGCCTTCGGCCTGCGCCTGGGCCTTCTGATTTGCTTGCTGTCGATGCTTCCGTCGGCCGGCTGTCAGAGTCCGTCCGAGGACCCGGCGGGCGGGACGGTGGAGGAAACCGTCAAGCTGGTGGTGACCGGATCGAGCACCGTCGCGCCCCTGGTGTCGGACCTCGCCAAGGCGTTCGAGAAGAAGCACGACAACGCCCGGGTCGACGTGCAGACCGGCGGCTCGTCGCGGGGGATGTCCGACGCCCGTCGGGGCCTGGCGGATATCGGCATGGTGTCGCGCTCGCCGAAGGAGGGGGAGGACGACCTGCGGTGGCACCCCATCGCCAACGACGGCCTGGCCATCATCGTGCACGCCGACAATCCGGTGGGGGCCCTGTCCAGCGAGCAGGTGGAGAAGATCTACCGCGGTGACATCGAGTCGTGGCACAGCGTGGGTGGCAACGACGCCCCGATCACCGTGGTCAACAAGGCCGAAGGGCGCTCCACCCTGGAGATCTTCCTCGGGCATTTCGGCTTCGAGTCGGCGGACGTCGAGGCCGACGTGGTGATCGGCGACAACCAGCAGGGCATCAAGACCGTGTCCGGCAATCCCGACGCCATCGCCTACGTGTCCATCGGCACGGCGGAGTTCGAGACCTCCGAGGGCACCCCCATCAAGCTCCTGACCCTGGACAGCGTCGTGCCCAGCACCGCGGCGGTGCGTGACGGCACCTATCCGATTTCCCGCACCCTGCACCTGGTGACCGCGGACGAGCCCGAAGGCTGGGTCGCCGCCTTCGTCGACTACTGCCGATCGACGGAGGCACATCCGCTGGTGGAAGGACAGTATTTTGTCCCGCTGGGTGGGTGATCGCTCCCTGATCGCCTGCCTGCGACTCGCCGCGGCGACCACCGGTAGTGTGGTGCTGCTGATTTTTGTCTTCTTGGTGTTCGAGTCGTGGTCCGCCCTCGAAGCCCTCGGCCTGCGCTTCGTCACCGATTCGAGCTGGCACCCGGCCTCCGACCCGTCCGAGGGCACCTTCAACCTGACGCCGATGCTGGTCGGCACCCTGGCGGCGACGGCGGGATCCATGCTGCTCGCCACGCCCCTGGCCCTGGCGTCGGCGGTGTTCTGCAACTTCTACGCGGCGCCGCGGCCGGCGCAGCTCTATCGCCGCATGATCGAGCTGCTGGCGGGCATCCCGTCGGTGGTCTACGGTTTTTGGGGCCTGGTGGTGCTGGTGCCGCTGATCCGGCAGATCGAGCCCCCCGGGGCCAGCCTGCTGGCGGGCATTTTGGTGCTCACCATCATGATTCTGCCGACCATCGCCCTGACCGCCGACTCCGCCTTCGGGGCGGTGCCCGAGTCCTACCTCCAGGCGTCCGCCGCCCTCGGCCTGTCCCGCACCACGACCCTCGCCGCGGTGGTCGTACCGGCCGCCCGCTCTGGGCTCTTCACGGGGGTGATGCTCGGCACCGGCCGAGCCCTGGGGGAGACCATGGCGGTGCTCATGGTGTGCGGCAACGTGGTGCAGACGCCGGCCAGCCTGTTCGATCCCATTCGCACCTTGACCGCCAACATCGCCCTCGAAATGGCCTATGCCCTGGGGGACCACCGATCAGCCCTTTTCGTGACCGGCCTGGCCTTGATGTGCATCGTGGCGGCGCTGGTGCTGCTCACCGAAGCGGCCGCGGAGCGTTGGACGGTGGAGGGCCCATGAGTCCGGCGCGACGAGCCGGCAATGTCTACGCCCGCGGCCTAGGTCGCGGCAAGGGGGACGGCTTCCTGTCGACCGCGGTGTGGCTCGCCGTGGCCCTCGTGGTGGGCGCCTTCGGCTGGCTGCTCTTCGACGTCGTGCGTCACGGGATGGGCGGTTTGTCCCTGTCCTTCTTGCTGGACGGGGTGGAGTCCAGCGGCCGCGCCGGGGGTATCGGTCCGATCCTGGTTTCGACGCTCCTTATCCTCGGGGTCTGCCTGCTGGCGTCGGTGCCCTTCGGCCTCGCCACCGCCGTGCTGCTGGCGGAGTTCACGGACGCCGAAGGCTCCTTCGGACGCCCCGTGCGTCGCAGTCTAGACGTCCTCGCCGGCGTGCCCTCCATCGTCTTCGGCCTCTTCGGCAACGCCCTGTTCTGCATCTACCTCGGCATGGGTTTCTCCATCCTGTCCGGCGGCCTGACCCTGGCCTGCATGGTGCTGCCGATCTTCATCCGAGAGGCGGAGGAAGGGTTCCGCGCCGTGCCCGACGAGCACCGCCTGTCGGCGGCGGCCCTCGGTTTTACCCGCAGCCGCACCCTGTTTTCGATTCTCCTGCCCGCCGCCTTGCCGGGTATCTTCGTCGGCCTGGTGCTCGGCGTCGGGCGGGCCCTGGCGGAGACGGCGGCGCTGATCTTCACCAGCGGCTATGTGGACCGCATGCCCGAGTCCTTGCTCGACTCCGGCCGCAGCCTTTCGATACACATCTACGATCTTTCGATGAACGTCGCCGGCGGGGAATCCAACGCGTACACCACCGCCCTGGTGCTGGTCGGAATGCTCCTGGCGATCAACGGCACCGCCTCTTGGCTGTCGGACCGCTGGGTTCGCAAACGATGGATGACCCACTGATGGATTCGAGACCGCAGGAAGATGGGATGACCGCGTCGCCGGAGATCGACGACGCGGTGGTCGCCGTCCACCAATCCCCGCGGAGCCTGGTGACGATCGAGAACCTGAGCTGTTTCTACGGCCCCAAATCGGCCTTTCGCGACGTCTGTTTCGACGTGCCGGAGAAGCGCATCACCGCCTTGATCGGCCCTTCGGGCTGCGGCAAGACCAGTCTGCTCTCGTCGATCAACCGCATGACCGACCTGATCCCGGGCTGCCGATTGGAAGGCCGGGTGCTCCTCGACGGCGAGGACGTGACCGGAGCCGGCACCGACACGGTCTCCCTGCGGCGCCGGGTGGGCATGATCTTCCAGAAGCCCAACCCCTTCCCGCTGTCGATCCGGCGCAACCTGGAGCTACCCCTGCGGGAGCACGGCATGAAGGACCGAGCGCGCCGCAGGGACGTGGTGGAAAGGGTGCTGCGGGACGTCGGGCTGTGGGACGAGGTCAAGGATCGTCTGGGGGACTCGGCCCTCGCCCTATCGGGTGGCCAGAAGCAGCGGCTGTGCATCGCCCGCGCCCTGGCGCTGGAGCCCCAGGTGGTGCTCCTCGACGAGCCTTGCAGCGCCCTCGACCCCATTTCGTCCGGCGTCGTCGAAGACCTGATCGCCTCCCTACGCACGCGCTACACCGTGCTGATCGCGACCCACAACCTGGCCCAGGCACGCCGCATCGCCGACCGAACCTGCTTTTTCTGGGTCCAGGACGACGCCGGCCGCCTGGTGGAGCACGGTCCGACGGAGCGCATCTTCCAGGCCCCGGAGCACGCGCTGACCCGGGCCTACATCGACGGCGTGCGCGGCTGACCCCCCGGGGTGGCCGGGTCGAGGCTCCGGGGAATCTGTGGTCTGAGAAAGATGCGGATTTTTCCGCATCAGTGGTTGACACCCCCTCGGCGGTGCCCTAGATTGGTCGTGCGGATTTTTCCGCATCTACGTTCCCGGGTCGTAGGTGCGGTTCCCGCTCGAACCCCTCCGCCCCGGCGGCGGGGCCTCGGACCTCAAACATCCAAGATTTGAACATCCAAGACCCAGGGAGATGACATGGGACGATCAGTGGACGTCGCATACGCGGAGCTGAGCCGCCGCGAGCGGCAGATTCTGGACATTCTCTACCGCCTCGGCCAGGCCACCGCCGCTGAGGTTCAAGACGCGTTGCCGGATCCCCCCGGCTACTCCGCCGTGCGGTCCGCACTGCGCTTGCTCGAGCAGCGGGGCGTGGTGCAGCATCAGCGGGACGGCCAGCGATACGTGTACGAGCCGAAGGCTCCGAAACGGCGCATGGGTCAGGGGGTGCTGAGCCACGTGCTCGAAACGTTCTTCGACGGGTCCCGTCAGCAGGCCGTTTCGGCCCTGCTGGAGGACGACGACCTCCAGCTCACAACAAGCGAGTATCGGCGCCTGGCGGATCTGCTCGAAGAAGCCCGTCGCCGCGGAGGTGAGGAGTGATGGCCGCCGCGACCTTGGGTGCCCTGGGCGTCCAGTGGACCGCGGTCCTCGACGCGGCGGCCTCCGCCCACGCCGGAGCCGCCCTGCGCTGGACCCTCCCCCTCCTGGCGGTGGCGCTTCTGGTGCGCTGGCGCCGCCTCGGTCCCAGGGGCCGCCACGGCGCCTTCACCGTCGCCCTGGTGGGGCTCCTGGCCCTGCCGGTCCTCGGCCCCTGGCTGCCCCGCTGGGCCGGTCCCTGGTCGGGTGCCGCGAGCAGCCACCCGACGTCGACGCCCCCGGTCACCCCCTCCGCCGCGGCCCAACCTGAGGCCGACGGGTCGGCGGCGCTGAGCATAGGCGTCACCGCCCCCGTACCGGGGCCGGAGGCCGACAGGGCCCGCCAGGGGGTGGCGCCGGGGTGGTCCGGAATACCGATGGACGCCGCCGCCGACCCCGCCGCGACGGCTGGATTCGTCGACGGGCTTCGGGCCGCCTGGCCTTGGCTCTGGGGGGCGGTCGCCTCGATGCTCCTGGCCTACGCCTGCCTCGGTGCCTGGGGGGTCCGGCTTTGGCTGGCCTCGTCGTCCCCCGGCGGACCGGAGCTGCGGCGGGCTGTCGCCCGGGCCGCGGCGACCCTGGGCCTGCGGCGCCCGCCGCGGATCCGAATCACGGAGCGGCGATCGTCCCCCTTCGTCACCGGCTGGCTCCGCCCCGTGGTGGTGCTGCCGGCGGCGTGGCGGGACTGGTCCACCGCCAGCCTCGACGCCTGCCTGCTCCACGAGCTGGCCCACGTGCGGCGCCGGGATCCCCTGCGTCTCCTCGTGTCCCGACTGGCGGTGGCCCTCTTCTGGTTCCACCCCGGCGTCTGGTGGGCGGCCCGCAAGCTGCGCTCCGCCGGGGAGCTAGCCTGCGACGACACGGTGGTGGCCACGGGCCTCGATCCCCACGCCTACGCGGCGCAGCTGCTGGACCTGGCGAGGGCCTTCGGGCCGGCCACCTCCGCTGCCCCGTCCGCGGCCTTGGCGATGGTGCGCCCGGGGAATCTCGAGATCCGCCTCCGTTCCCTGGTGGCGCGGCGTCCTTCGGCCCTCCCCAGGGGTCTGCGGCTTGGACTCCTTTCAGGAATCGCGACCCTGATGGTGCTGGCGGGTGGACTCGGCCAGGTGACGGCGAAGCCCTCCGCCGTAGCCCCGGGCTCCGAAGGGGACTGGCTCCAGCGGGAGGACGGGGGGCCGGTGAACGTGCGCTGGCGGATGCGGTGCGATGGAGCGTCCGCCATCTGCCGGGACGGCCACCGCAAGGCCAGCGCTCTACTGGAGCAGGCCGGCGGCCGAGGGGCTATCGTCGTGCAGGAGGTGTCCACCGGGGAGCTCAAGGTGTACGCCTCAGCCGGCGCCGAGGCGGTTCCCCTCGAGCCGCCGGCGTCGGTGGCGAAGCTGGCGCTGGCGACCCTCTGGTGGGACGCCGGACTGCCGGACGGCCATCGGGAATGCACGAAGACCTGGACCACCCCGGCGGGCGTCGACATCTGGTCGGCCCGGGACCTGGGGAAAATCGAGGTTCCGGCGGGGATGCTGGCGACATCGTGCAATTCGGCGGCCGCCAAGATGGGGGTGGACCTCCTCGGCAACCACATGGACGGGGCGGAGATCCGCCGCCGGCTAGCGGAGCTGGGGTTTGGCGAGGTCCGTTCAACGTCGGCGTCCCCCGTCGATGGGGGTTTCTGGGGGGGTGCGGCTTTCTCCGCTCCACCCCGACCCTGGGCCGGCCGCTCCAAGGACACCTGGAATCGGGACTGGCCGAAGCTGGCGGCGGGGGGAGGACCGATGGTGACGACACCCTTGCACGTCGCCGGTCTGCTGCAGGCCATCGGCAACGGCGGGGTCCGCCTGCCGACCCGGGCGCCGGGTCAGGCAACCTCCGCCGGCGGTAGGAGGATCCTCGAGGCGCAGACCGCCGAGAAGCTGCGCCGGGCCATGGAGCAGGTGGTCCACGAGGGAACCGGCAAGCGGATCGCTCCCCAGCTGGAGTGGTCCGCCTGGCGCCTCGGCGGCAAGACCGGCACCCGCCAGCATGAGGATGGTTCCTTCGACGGCTGGTTCGCCGGCCTCGCCACCGACGCCACCGGAACCGACCGCTACGCCGTCGCGGTGTGGATCGAGGGGGGGATGGGCTCGGGACCCCCGGCGGGCATCGCCGCCGAGATGACCCGTTTCCTGGCTCGGATGTCCGGCGACGAGCTGTGAACCGCGGGCGGGGCGGGTGGTACGCTGCACCCTCCAAACGGAGGTTGCCGCGCCCGCCCGCCCCAGCCTGGTCCCGAAGTCGTCGATCGAAACGGACACCCTGAGTCGGACACCGCCGGCGGCCTCCCTGCCTGAGCACCCCGGGAGACCTGCATGTTCGACATCGAGCCTCCGAGCTCCAAGGAAACGCTGGCGCCTACCCTGAGCCGACTGCACGACGAGATCGTGACCTACCTGGAGGCCATGCCCACCCAGCAGTTCGTGACCCCCCAGGGGGAAGCCTGGTCGCCGGCGGGGCACCTGCGGCACCTGGTGAAGTCGGTGAAGGCGGTGGCCTACGGCATGGGAATGCCCAAGCTCGCCCTGGCGCTACGCTTCGGCGTCGGCTTCGGCGGATCCAGGTCCTTCGGAGAGATCCGCGACGTCTACCTCCAGGCCATCGACGACGGCCGGGCACGGGCCACGGGCCGCTACGCGTCCTCCTCGGAGATTCCTGATGGCACGACCCCCGAAGCCTGGCGGGCTTCGCTCCTGGACCGCTGGGTCCAAGCGGGGGAAGGCTTGGCCAAGGCGTTAGGGCGCTGGTCGGAGGGGGCTCTGGACCGGCACCGGCTACCCCACCCGATCCTCGGCAAGATGACGGTGCGCGAGATGCTGTTCTTCACCGTGTACCACAACGCCCACCACGCCCGCCGAATCCACGAGCGCGCTGGGGGTGTCGCCGACTGACCCCGTGACCGGGAGTCCTGTGATCCGAGAGCCGTTCGCCGTGTCGGAACCGCCGTTCACCGGTTCTCTCCGACCTTCCGCCAACCCCCGCCGTAGGTTGGATATCGAGCGGGGCCAAAGCCCCGCCAACGACGGAGGTGACCATGTCGAACGATGAAAAGATCGTGACCCCGAGGCTGATCTTCGGCCTGACGCTGATCCTGATCGGCGTCGCCTACACCCTCGACCGATTCGGCTACCTACAGGCGGGGGACTTGATTCGCTTCTGGCCCGTCGTCTTGGTGGTGGCTGGACTGTCCAAGATGTTCTGGCCCGGAAGTGATTCGAGCCGATGGAGCGGGCTGATCATCTTCGGTATCGGCGCTTGGATGCTGCTTTACGACTTCGAGATCATCGATTTTAGCTTCTGGGATTGGTGGCCCCTCGTCCTCGTGCTGGTGGGCATCCGCCTTGCGCTCCAGGGGCTTGGGGGAGCCGAGCAGCGGCGGAGCTTGGATGACGGCGACAACGTGAACTCGTTGGCGATGCTGGGGGCCTCGGTTCTGTCGAACAACTCCTCCAACTTCACAGGCGGCGACCTGGTGGCGTTCATGGGGGGCTGCGACGTCGATCTGCGCTCCGCCCGGATCGCAGACGGTCCGGCGGTGATCGACGCCTTCGCCTTTTGGGGCGGCGTCGATATCAAGGTGCCGGAGGACTGGAACGTGACCCTCAAGGGGATTCCGATCCTCGGCGGCTACGAAGACAAGACCCGCCATCGGGAGACCGACGAAAGTGTGCTCTTCGGACGCCAGGAGCTCGTGATCAAGGGCTTCGCCATCATGGGCGGCGTCGAGATCAAGAACTGACCCGGTTCGGACGCGGCCTTGCATCCGATCCTCGCGCACCGCCCTTATCTCACCATCTACCTCCTGGTTTTCCTCCAGGCGGGGATCCTGATGGCGGAGGTGGTGCGGGGCGCCCAGGGGGGGGAAAGGTCCCTCCTCTGGACGCTCCTGTTGCCCTTGTTCGGAGTCCACGCCTTCAGCTGCCTGGCGTCTTGGTACCTGTGTCGCAGCCAGCCCCTGGGGTCGACGGTGCCCGGGCGCCTACTGGTGGCCCAAGGGTCCTCGGCCCTGCTCGCCAGCGGCCTGCTGCTGGGACTCGGGTTCTGGTGGGCCCGCCTGCTGGAGACTTTTGGCCTTGCCGCCGCCGGGGCCATGGGGGCCAGCGCGGCGCTGCTGCTGGTTTTCGCCCTGTTCCTGTACTCTCTCGCGGTGTCGCTCCACTACCTGTTTCTGGCGCTCGAAGCGTCCCGGGCGGCGACCTCCCGGGCGTACGAGCTGCGCTTGGCGGCCCGCGAGGCGGAGCTCCGGGCCCTCCGCGCTCAGATCGATCCGCATTTCCTGTTCAACAGTCTCAACTCGATCAGCGCTTTGGTGACGGCGGACCCCGACGGGGCCAGGGCCATGTGTGAGCGGCTGGCGGGTTTCCTCCGCCAGACCCTGCACCTCGGGGACCGGAAAACGATCCCACTGGCGCAGGAGGTGGCCCTGGCGGAGGCGTATCTGGCGGTGGAAGGTCAGCGCTTCGGGGATCGTCTCGCCGCGCGGATCGAGGTATCCCCGGAGTGCGAGGGCCTGCCGGTGCCGCCCCTGGTGCTCCAGCCCCTGGTGGAGAACGCGGTCCGGCACGGCATCGCCCATCTTCTCGACGGAGGCGAGGTCACCCTCCGTGGTGAGGTGTCCCCGGGCGGCTGGCTCCACCTGGTGGTCGACAACCCCTGCGATCCGGACCGCCCCGGGAACGGCGGACCGGGACGGCGGTCCGGCAGCGGCGACGGGGTCGGCCTGGCGAACGTGCGGGGACGCCTGGAGGCGGTCCACGGCGCCGGCGCCGCGATGCGGGTGACCGAGAGTGACGAGCGCTACCGGGTGGACCTGGATATCCCGATCGCCGCCGCCGGCGGCCCGGGGGGAGGTTGAGGATGGCGGGCCAATCGCTGCGGGTGATGGTGGTGGACGACGAGGCGCCGGCCCGCCAGCTGCTGCGCGAGCACCTGGCGGGGTGCCCGGGGGTCGAGCTGGTGTCGGAATGTCGCAACGGCTTCGAGGCGGTGAAGGCGGTGGCGACCGAACGTCCGGATCTGGTGCTGCTCGATGTCCAGATGCCCAAGCTCGACGGCTTCGAGGTCCTGGAGCTGCTGGTGGATTCGCCGGAGGCCCGCCCGCCGGCGGTGGTCTTCGTCACGGCCTTCGACGAGTACGCCCTCAAAGCCTTCGAGGTGAACGCCTGCGACTACCTGCTCAAACCGGTCACCGCCGAGCGCCTGGCGGAGGCGGTGGAGCGGGCCCGGCGGCGCCTGGCGGAGGTGCCGCCGCGGACGGTCCCCGAGGCCGAGGCTCTGGCCCGGGAGGCGAAGCCGGAGTCGCCGTACCTCGACCGGGTGCTGGTGCGCGCCGGGGAGAAGATCCATGTGGTGCTCTGCCACCGCCTCGACTACGTCGAAGCCGCCGGTGATGCCCTCCTCCTGGTGACGGCGGAGGGCAAGCTCAAGAAGGCGCAGCGGCTATCCCACCTCGAAGCGCGCCTCGACCCCGGCCGATTCGTGCGCATCCATCGCTCCTACCTTCTGAACGTCGATCGCCTGGCGCGGCTGGAGCTCTACGCGAAAGACAGCCGGGTGGCCGTTCTGCGTGACGGCTCGCGGCTGCCGGTCAGCCGCGCCGGCTACGCCCGTCTGCGGGAGCTTCTCTAGGTCCGGGCCTAGGGAAGCGGCAGTGCAGGGCCGAGGTGCCGGCCCACGAGGGGGACCGGATCCACCGGCAGGGGGCCGCGGTACAGGGGCTCGCCGTCCCGGAGCAGCAGCAGGCTCGGCAGGGTGGCGATGCCGTGTCGCTTGGCGAAGCTGCCGTCGCTGTCGAGGAAAACAGGGACGTCGAGGTCGGCGTCCTCCATGAATCGTCGGACCCGTTCGGGGCGGTCTTGGAAGACGACGGTCAGGACCCCGGCCCGCTCCCCCCAGGCTGCCTTGATCGCGCGGATCGGCGCCGCCACGTCCCTGCACCGGGGGGACCAGGGGGCCCAGACGACGATGACGGAATCACCGGCGGCGAGGTCCGCGGCGGTGAGCTCTTGCCCGGAGAGGTCCGTGGGCTCCGCCGGGGCGACGGCGGGGAGCCCAAAGGTGAGGCCCAGCACGAGGGCCAGGAGCATGGGGCGCCGGAGCAAAGCTCTCAGGCCTGGAGGCGCCGCAGATTCTCGAGGATGCGCTCGCGGAGGGCCGTCGGTGCCGGGGCTGGCGCGCAGCGCTCACGGACTATGGTCACGATCTTGCGCGTGTGGCGGGCCTTCTCGACACATTGGGGGCAGTCACTCGCGTGTCGTCGGATGGCGACGAGGAGCTTGCGCCCTGCTTCCCCTTGGACGTAGAGGAGAAAAAGCTCTCTTTTGACCTTTTTACAGTCCATCGTTTCTCTCCGTTGGCTCGTCGTCGACCTGCTCACGCGCCGTGCTTTTCTTCTCAAACCTTCGAACTGGGGCGCTTATTCCGCGGGGCTTTGACCTCAATACCTGGCCACTAGTGCCTGGCCTCGTTCTTTGTCCGCATCTTCTGCGGTTCCTTGTCGGACCGC
This sequence comes from Acidobacteriota bacterium, assembly GCA_038748685.1. GTDB lineage: Bacteria > Acidobacteriota > Thermoanaerobaculia > Multivoradales > J023 > JAUIJL01. The sequence continues at coordinate 15,661 of JBCDIS010000037.1, forward strand.
ATGTAGCCGTGGGCCCTGGCGTACTCGAGCAGAACCTTCTCCAGGGTCCTGCGTCCCCGGTAGAGTCGGCTCATCACCGTACCCACGGGCACGTCGAGGATTTCCGCCGCCTCTTTGTAGGAGAAGCCTTCGAGGTCCACCAGCAGGATGACCATCCGGTAGTCCTCCCGCAGGGTGTCGAGGGCGTTCTGTACGTCCTCGTCGAGCACGTTCTCGAGGGCTGCCTGTTCGGGATCCTTGGCGCGTTGGCGGCCGTCCTCGTCCGAGACGATGCTCTCGAACGCGTCTTCGATGTCCGAGAAGGCGCTCTGGGAAGGCTGACTCTGGCGCTTGCGGTACCCGTTGATGAAGGTGTTCTTCATGATCCGGAACAGCCACGCCTTGAGGTTCGTGCCCTTCTCGAATTTGTCGTAATACTTGTACGCTTTGAGGTATGTCTCCTGCACCAGGTCCTGGGCGTCCTCCGCGTTGCGGGTGAGCCGAAAGGCGGTGTTGTAGAGCGAATCCAGGAACGGGATCGCGGCCGATTCGAAATCCCAGCTCGATGCGTCCGGCGCTTCGGCACCGGCGTGGGCGGCTCCTTCGTCTCGGGGCGGCGTGGCTTGGGGTTCCATGATCGGGGACAAGAGACGTGTCGCAGGGCGGGATTCCCACCGCGGCGGTCCTCTACTCTATCCTTCGCCACCGGCCCTGTCACCGTGGGGGCCGACGGCGTTGACGGGCCGGGGCGGATGGGACTTTGTTCGCGGTAGTCACAAAGTGGGCCGGAAGGGTTGCCCCAAGGGGTCAAGTCGTGCAAAATAGCGCCCGTTCGCGGGGAAACGTACATCTCGACAATCCATGGCCTCTAGCCAACCAGAGCAAGGGAAGCCCCAAAGGCTCCGTGGTCTGAGTTTAGGAATCGAGTTCGCCGTGATTCTGGTCGGATCCGCCCTCCTCGGAGAATGGATCGACCGCCACTTCGACACCAGGCCCGTCGGTACTCTGATTTGTATCGCCCTCGGCCTCGGTGGTGGCTTCTACAGCTTCATTCGCCAATCCCTCCGCGCCCTCAACCCACCGTCGACTCCTCCGTCTCGGAAAGATAGAGATGACTGAAGCCAAGGTCGCACCCCCTGCGGGCATCGGTTCCAGCTACGGGCAGTTCCTCGCCCTGTCGCTGGCGACCGTGGCCGTGCTGGCCCTCGTCGGCTGGGTGCCGACGGAGCGCCTCACGGGGGACGGTGGCTTGGCCGCCATGATAGCGGCCTTCGGGGTCGCCTTCGTGGCGTCCCTGGCGGGCACCGTGCCGGTGATCCTGGCGCGGGGACAGGACCCCGCGCATACCGTGCCGGCGGTGATGTCGTCCATCGTCCTGAGGTTGGCGATCGCCCTGGCGGTGGCCTTCCTGCTGAGCCGCTGGTTCCTCGAGGAGCCGCTGCTTCTGTGGCTGGTGATCACCCACGCCGCCCTGCTGGTGGTGGACACACGTTTCGCGATGCAGATCTTGCACAGGACGCAGTAAACAGAGCGGGAATCTCGCGATGCAGATGTTTCAAGCGATACAACCTTGGGCCGGGAGCGATCCGCTCGGCCATGTCCTACCCCATCCCCTCAAGACCATTGAGGCGAACCTGCCTTGGCCCCTGAACCTGCTCGCCCCCGAAGGTGAGATCACGGTGCTGAGTGATCAGATCGCCATGATGATCATCGCCGGCTTCCTGCTGATGATCTTCTTCCCCCTCTTCGCCCGCAAGCGCCTGGACACGACCGAAACCGGTCGCCTCGTCCCCGCGGGCTTCGCCGGCTTCCTGGAGGCGGTCTGCAACTACCTGCGGGAAGAGGTCGCGCGGCCGGCCCTGGGGGCCCACACCGATCGCTTCATCAAGTACATCTGGAGCGTTTTCTTCTTCATCCTGTCGATGAACCTGATCGGCCTGATTCCCTTCGCGTCGGTCACGCCGAAGCTCACCGGTTACTACATCGGCGGAACGCCCACCACCAACATCTTCATCACCGGCACCCTCGCCTTCCTGACCCTGTTCCTCATGGTCTGGAACGGCATCCGGTTCGGCGGCAAACACTACTTCGCCCATTTCGCCCCGGGGCCGTGGTGGATTGCGCCGCTGATCGTTCCGGTGGAGATCATCGGCACCTTCGCCAAGGCTGCCGCCCTCGCCCTCCGTTTGTTCGCCGCCAACACGGCGGGGCACATCCTGCTGGCGGTGTTGATCAGCCTGGCGGCGATGGCGATCGAGGCGATGGGTGTGGTGAGCGGTATGCCGGTGGCCATCGTGGTGGTCCTCGGCGGCGTGGTCATCAGCATGGTGGAGATCTTCGTGGCCTTCCTGCAGGCCTTCATCTTCACCTACCTGACGGCCCTCTTCATCGGCATGTCGGTCAACGTACATCACGACGAAGCCGGCGCGCACTGATCCAAGGCGCGCCGTTCCGAACAATCTCGAGGAATACCTCCCGAAACGATCCGGCGGCCGAGTGGGCCGCCCACCTGGTAAACGAAAGGACGAGAGGAAGATGAGCAAAAACTTGGCAAGGTTGTCCCTGTTGATGGTGGTTGCGGGCCTGACCCTGATGGTGGCTCCGGCCGCGTTCGCTCAGGATGGCGGCACCACGAGCGACCTGGGCGCCCTCGGTGGCCCCATCGGCGCCGGTCTGGCCGTGATCGGCGGCGCCCTCGGAATCGGGCGGATCGGCGGCAGCGCCGTCGAGGCCATGGCGCGTCAGCCCGAGATGGCCAACCAGATCTCCACCGCCATGCTGATCACCGCCGCGATGATCGAGGTCGGCTTCCTGTTCGCGGTGATCGTCGGCTTCCTGGCCTGAGGCCATTTCTCGAATCGATCCGCCGAAATCCCGCCGTGGACCCGCCACCGGCGGGTTCGGCGGATCGTCACCCGGAAGATGGAGCTATGACTCGAAAGACTACGTCTGCCGTTTGGGCGGTCGCAATGCTTCTGCTGCTGTTCGCACCGTCGGCCTTCGCCGCGGGCGAGGGCGGTGGCGGCAACATCTTTTCCGGCGACCTCGGCAATATCGTCTGGACGCTGGTGGTCTTCTTCCTCGTGGTGTTCGTCCTCGGCAAGTTCGCCTGGGGGCCGATCCTCGATGGGCTGCAGAAGCGTGAGGACTTCATTCGCGACTCCCTGGAGCAGGCGAAGAAGGACCGCGACGAAGCGAAGGCGACCCTCGCCCGTTATGAGGAGCGCCTGAAGGAGGCCCGCGGCGAAGCGACGGCGATCGTCGAGGAGGGGCGGCGCGACGCCGAAGTCGTGCGCCAGCGAATCGAAGAGAAGGCGCAGGAAGAGGCCGAGAAGATGCTCGCCCGAGCGAAGCGTGAGATCTCGATCGCCAAAGAGACGGCGGTCAAGGACCTCTACGCGCTCAGCGGTAATCTGGCCACCGAGATCGCCTCGAAAATCGTGGCCCGGGAGCTCGATCCCAAAGATCATCAGCGGCTGATCGAGGATGCCCTCGACCAGCTGACGGCCGAAGCGGACCCGGCCAACTAAGGTACGCCGGCCCGCCGCGGCGGGCCGCCAGAGTTCAGGAACCGTCATGTCGAAGGTCAACGACACTCAGATCGCCGTCGCCCGGGTCTACAGCCAAGCGCTGCTCGACCTCGCGGTGGCGCAGGGGCGTGCTGAAGAAGTGAAGGACGAGCTTCGGTGGCTCTCGGCCCACGTGGCCGAGAACGAAGAGTTCGCAAACTTCGTCTCCAGTCCCCGGATCGACGCCGCCGACCGTGCCGCGTCGCTAGAGAAGATCTTCCGCGGCAAGCTGAGCGATCTGCTCGTGGACGGCCTTCAGGTGATCCATCGAAAGGGGCGTCTCGGCCTGCTGCCGGCCATCGCCGAAGGGTACCGCCAGCTGTTGCGGGACCAGGCCGGCCGTATCGACGTCCACGTCCGCACGGCGGTTCCGATCGACGATCCGCTACGGGATCGGATCCGGGCCACCATCGCCGAATACTCCGGCAAGAAGCCCGATCTACACGAAGAGATCGACGAATCCTTGATCGGCGGCATCGTCATGCACGTCGAGGACCGCAAGGTCGACGCCAGCGTCTCGAACGAAATCCGCAAGCTCCGTCAACTCCTCGACGCTCGCTCGAAGCGAGAGATCCAGAGGAGTCGCAGGGTCCTGGAGCAGTGAAGAGGTAACATCTCGATGAAATTCAAAGTCGATGAAATCTCCTCGGTCATCGCCGAAGAGATCCAGCAGTATCGGAGCGAGATCGACGTCGCGGAGGTCGGAAAGGTCCTCGAAGTCGGCGACGGCATCGCACGGGTCTACGGCCTGGACAACGCCATGGCGGGCGAGCTCGTCGAGTTCCAGAACGGCCAGAAGGGTCAGGTTCTGAACCTCGAAGAGGGCTCCGCCGGCGTCGTCATCATGGGCGACTACCTGGAGATCCGCGAGGGCGACGAGGTCCGCCGGACCGGCGAGCTGCTCTCGGTTCCCTGCGGCCCGAGCATGATCGGCCGCGTGGTGGATCCCCTCGGCCGCCCCCTCGACGGCAAGGGCATCATCAACGCCGCCCACAGCCGTCCCCTGGAGTTCAAGGCGCCGGGCATCGCCGCCCGTCAGCCGGTGACCGAGCCGATGATGTCGGGCCTCAAGGCCATCGACTCGATGATCCCCGTCGGCCGCGGCCAGCGTGAGCTGATCATCGGCGACCGCAAGACCGGCAAGACGGCGATCGCCATCGACACCATCATCAATCAGAAGAACTCCGGGGTCGTCTGCGTCTACGTCGCGGTGGGCCAGAAGGAGTCGACGGTGGTGGGGGTGGTCGAGAAGCTGCGGGAGAACGGTGCGATGGACTACACCATCGTCGTCTCGGCGTCGGCTTCGGATCCGTCGCCCCTGCAGTACATCGCGCCCTACTCCGGCGCCGCGATGGCCGAGTACTTCATGTACGCGGAAGGCAAGCCGACCCTGGTGGTCTACGATGACCTTTCCAAGCAGGCCCAGGCCTACCGCCAGCTGTCGCTGCTGCTCCGCCGCCCGCCGGGCCGCGAGGCGTACCCGGGGGACGTCTTCTACCTCCACTCCCGCCTGCTGGAGCGGGCCGTCAAGCTCCGCGACGAGTTCGGCATCGTCCCCAAGGACACCGCGGACGACGTCACCGACCGGAGCATCGTCCGCAAGCACCCCGATGGCCTCGGCGCCCCCGAGGAGCACCGGCCGGACGAGGACGACGGCCTCTACCATCGCCCGGAGGGCTTGGAGCGCGCCGAGGCTTGGCTCGACTCCCTCTCCGACAAGGATGACTTCAAGGTCCACCGCTTCCCCGACAGTGGCGGCTCGATGACGGCTCTGCCGATCATCGAGACCCTCGAGGGCGAGGTCTCGGCGTACATCCCGACCAACGTGATCTCCATCACCGACGGTCAGATCTACCTCGAGCCGGATCTCTTCTTCGCCGGCGTCCGGCCGGCGGTCAACGTCGGTATCAGCGTCTCCCGGGTGGGCGGTAACGCCCAGCGGAAGGGCATGAAGAAGATCTCCGGCTCCCTGCGCCTCGACCTCGCGGCCTACCGCGAGCTGGAAGCGTTCGCCCAGCTCGGCACCGATCTGGATGCCGCCACCCAGCGCCAGCTGGACCGCGGCCGTCGCATGGTGGAGCTGCTCAAGCAGCCCCAATACCAGCCCTACTCCTACACCCACCAGCTGGTGAGCATCTTCGCCGGCACCAAGGGCCTCCTCGACGACGTCCCCGTCGACAAGGTGCTCGCCTTCGAGACGGACCTCATCCAGCACTTCAAGGACGAGTTCCCGGAGGTGCTGGAGGAGGCGGATAAGACCGGTGCCCTGTCGGACGACTTGGCCGCCAAGTTGACCGAGGTGACCACCAACTTCAAGTCCCACTGGACTGGCGAAGACTGAGCACTTCGGCGCATCGTCGCCGCGTCCCCTGAGGGCGCGGCGGCGGTCGGCGAAAAGGACACGCGATGGCCAATCGAAGAGTACTCGTCAAGCGGCGCAAGGCGGTGCGCAACATCCGCAAGATCACGCGCACAATGCAGCTGATCGCCACCGCCCGATTCCAGGCCACGTTCGGGCGTGCGGTCGCCACCAAGCCCTACAGCGACAAGCTCGGCGAGCTGGTGGCGGATCTTTCCCGGGCGGCCGGCAGCTCGGACCATCCGCTGATGCAGCGGCCCGAGGCCGAGCGTTCGGCGCTGGTGGTGTTGAGCTCCAACCGCGGACTCTGCGGCGGCTACAACGCCAACGTGCTGCGGCGGGCGGTGAGCCACATCGACGGCAACGACGGCAACGTCGACGTCCACATGGTGGGCAAGAAAGGGGTGAACTACTTCAAGTTCCTCCGCCGGCCCATCACCCGGGACATCCTCGACCTCTCGGACGACCCGAAGTTCGACGAGATCGAACCCCTCGCCAACGAGCTGATGCGTCAGTTCACCGCCGGCGAGATTCGGGCGGTGCACGTGGCCTACATGCGCTTCGAGTCCACCAGTCGGCAGAAGCCGGAGATCGTGCAGCTGCTGCCGCTGGAGCCCCTCGACGGAGACGGGGCCGCGGGTTCCTCGGTGGAGTACGAATTCTCCCCCGAGCCGCAGGAGCTGTTGGACGCCCTCTTGCCCGCCAGTGTGCGGATGCGCCTCTTCCAATGCTTCATCGACGCCGTGGTGTCCGAGCACGTCGCCCGCATGGTGGCCATGAAGGCGGCGACCGACGCCGCCGGCGACATGATCACCAAGCTCACCCGCGAGTACAACCGGGCGCGCCAGACCCACATCACCATGGAGCTGCTGGACATCATCGGCGGCGTCAACGCCCTCGACTGAGGGTGAGAGAGATCTAGCGAGACCTTCAGGAGCCTTCCGACCTTCGGAAGTCACAGAGATTTTGGAATCACAGACGGGGATACCTCCGATGGCAAACGAAAACATTGGCACCGTAACCCAGGTTATCGGCTCCACCCTCGACGCGCAGTTCCCCGAGGAGCAGCTGCCGGCGATCTACAACGCCCTCAAGGTGGACGTCACCCAGACGATCATGGGGGAGACCGTGACCGAGACCCTGTGGTGCGAGGTCGCCCAGCACCTCGGCGGCGGTCGCGTCCGCGCCGTGGCCCTCGGCTCGACGGACGGCCTCCAGCGGGGCGCAACGATCGCCGACACCGGCGAAGCGGTGAGCGTGCCCGTCGGGGATGAGACCCTGGGCCGCGTGTTCAACCTCGTGGGCGAGCCCATCGACGGCCGCGGCCCGGTGGCCGCCAAGGAGCGCCGCCCGATCCACGCCTCGCCCCCCGAGCTCGAGAACCTGTCGTCGAAGACGGAGATCTTCGAGACCGGCATCAAGGTCATCGACCTCCTGTGTCCCCTGGTCCGCGGCGGCAAGGCCGGCCTCTTCGGCGGCGCCGGCGTCGGCAAGACGGTCATCATCCAGGAGCTGATCGCCCGTCTCGCCCGCTTCCACAGCGGCTACTCCTGCTTTGCCGGGGTCGGCGAGCGGACCCGTGAGGGCAACGATCTCTGGCTCGAAATGCAGGACGCCAAGATCGGCGACACCGGCAAGAGCGTCATCGACCAGACCGTGATGGTCTTCGGTCAGATGAACGAGCCGCCGGGTGCCCGTCTCCGCGTAGCGCTGTCCGCCCTGACCATGGCGGAGCACTTCCGCGATCAGACCGGTGCCGACACCCTGCTCTTCGTCGACAACATCTTCCGCTTCTCCCAGGCCGGCTCCGAGGTGTCCGCCCTGCTCGGCCGTATGCCTTCCGCGGTGGGCTACCAGCCCACCCTCGGTACCGAGATGGGAGAGCTTCAGGAGCGCGTCACCTCGACGTCCGCCGGCGCTGTGACCTCGATCCAGGCGATCTACGTCCCCGCCGATGACTACACCGATCCGGCCCCCGCCACCGCCTTCGCCCACCTCGACTCGACGGTGAACCTCGAGCGTTCCATCGCTGACAAGGGGATCTACCCGGCCGTGGATCCGCTGGCGTCCGCCAGCCGCCTGGTGGCTCCCGAGTACATCGGTGAGCGTCATTACCAGGTGGCCCGCCAGGTGCAGCAGATCCTGCAGCGCTACAAGGACCTCCAGGACATCATCGCCATCCTCGGCATCGACGAGCTGTCCGAGGACGACAAGGTGATCGTCGGCCGGGCGCGGAAGATCGAGCGCTTCCTGTCGCAGCCCTTCTACGTCGCCGAGCAGTTCACCGGCTTCCCGGGCATCTACTGCTCCCGGGACGACACCATCCGCTCCTTCGAAGAGCTGTGTGAAGGCAAGTGGGATCACCTGCCGGAAGCTGCCTTCATGTACGTCGGCGCCATCGAAGAGGCCGACGAGAAGGCCAAGAAGCTGGCCGCCTGATCGCCAACCGCGCCGAAGCGAGGTTCGAAACCATGGCCGAGAAAACCTTCCACTGCAGCGTCGTCACCCCGGAGCGGGCGATCCTCGAAACCGACGGGGTGACCTTCGTCGCCCTGCCCGCCCACGACGGTGAGCAGGGCATCCTGCGGGGACGCGCCCCCCTCCTGTGTCAGGTGGGCATCGGCGTCCTGCGGGTCGAGACCGCCGAGAAGCGTCATCTGTTCTACGTCGACCGCGGCTTCGCCCAGATGGTCGACGACCGGTTGACGGTCCTAACCGAGGCGGCCCGCAGCCCCACCGAGCTCGAATTGGAGCACGTCGAGGCGGAGCTGCAGGCGGCGAAGGAACTGCCGATCCAGGGCGGCGAGTCGCTGTGGGTCGACGACCGTATGCTGGCGATCCAGCGAGCGACGACCAAGCTCCGGGTGGCGAACGAAAAAGAAGACTGACCACCCCTGCCCGTCGGCGGCCTGTTCGCCGACGGGTACCCCATGAACCCGGTGACGGCTCCGTGCCCGTCACCGGGTTTTTGTTTGCGGCCGATTGGCCATGGCGGAGAGAATGCAGCCATGAAGATCTCCGACTTTCGTCGTCACGCCCATGAAATGGTCGACTGGATGGCGGACCACCTCGAATCCATCGAGGATCTGCCGGTCCGTTCCCAGGTGCAGCCCGGGGAGACCCTCGCCCAGCTACCCGACGCTCCGCCCGAGCGGGGGGAGTCGATGGACGCCATCGCGGAGGACTTTCGGCGCATCGTGCTGCCCGGCATGACCCACTGGCAGCACCCCCGCTTCTTCGCCTACTTCCCCGCCAACTCCAGCCCGCCCTCGGTGCTGGCGGAGATGGCGACGGCGGCCCTCGGTGCCCAGTGCATGCTGTGGCAGACCTCCCCCGCCGCCACGGAGCTGGAGCAGCGGATGATGGAGTGGCTACGGGATCTGCTGGCGCTGCCGGGGGACTTCCAAGGCTCGATCCAAGACTCGGCGTCCACCGCCACCCTGGTGGCTCTGCTGACGGCTCGGGAGCGGGCCACCGGCTGGGCCGGCAACGAAGAGGGGCTGCCGGCCCAGGGGCGGTTGACGGTTTACGCGTCCGAAGAGGCCCACTCGTCGATCGAGAAGGGGGTCAAGATCGCCGGCTTTGGGGCGTCGAACCTGCGGCAGATACCGACGGACGACGGCTTTGCCCTGGACCCCGCCGCCCTCGCCGAAGCGATTCGGGCAGATCGGGCCGCCGGCGCCGTGCCAGCCGCCGTCGTGGCGTGCCTCGGCACCACGGGGGTCGGCGCCTGCGACCCGCTGGCGGAGATCGCTAGGGTCTGCCGCGGCGAGGACGTCTTCCTCCACGTCGACGCGGCGTGGGCGGGGAGTGCCCTGGTACTACCGGAGCAGCGCCACTGGGCCGCCGGTCTTGAAGACGCCGACAGCTTCGTCTTCAACGCCCACAAGTGGCTGTTCACCAACTTCGACTGCACCGCCTACTACGTCCGCGACCCCGAGGCGCTCCAGCGTACCCTCACCATCCTGCCCGCCTACCTCGCCTCCCGGGAAACCGGCGCAGTCCCCGAGTACCGCGACTGGAGCATCCCCCTCGGCCGTCGGTTCCGCGCCCTGAAGCTGTGGTTCGTGCTCCGCAGCTACGGCGCCGAGGGACTGCGGGGGGCGCTGCGGGAGCACATCGCGCTGGCGGAGGAGATGGCGGGGTGGATCGAGGCGGAGGACGACTTCGAGCTCGTCACCGGTCCCAATCTCTCGCTCCTCACCTTCCGGTATATGCCCACCTCTTTGCGGTCGGAGCCCGGCGCTCCAGGCCCCGAAATCGACGAGCTCAACGAGCGGCTGCTGCACGAACTCAACGACGACGGCCGGATCTATCTGACCCAGACAAAGGTCCGTGGACGCACCGTGCTGCGGGTGTCGATCGGACAGACCCGCACCGAGCGCCGGCACGTGGAGGAGGCGTGGGGGGTGATCCGGGAGATGGCGCGGGGGCTCTGAGCGCCTGGGCATCCGGGGCCCGCGCCCGCCGGACTCCCGGCCCGTGCTAACATGCTGTGCCGACAGCACTTCGGACCCCACCTGAACATCGATTTCGCAGCACCCCCCTCCTGGAGGAACGGCCCGGATGTGGACGAAGCCCCTTTTCTCGACCAGCCCCAAGAAGCGCAGCGCCCTCGTTCTGGGGCTGTGCGTCGCCGCGGCGTCCCTGGCGGTGTGGACCTACCAGATGGATCTCGCCGCCCGCTCGCCGCGGGTGGTGGAGCGGCCGGTGGCCCGTCCGGAATCGCCGTTCGGGGAGACGTCCGAAGCGGCCCTCGGCCCGGTGCCGATTCCCTTCACCCTCCGCTCCGGGCAGACCGTCAGCGGGCTGCTGGACGAGTTGGGGCTCGACCGCAGCTCGATCCAGCCCGCGGTCACTGCCCTCGGGGAGCGAATCGACCTGCGCCGGGTCAAGGCTGGGGAGACCGGCCTCGCCTACTACACCGCGGCGGGTGAGCTGGACCGCATGCGCCTGCTGCTGGCGAAGAAAGGGTGGGTCTCCCTCGACCGCTCCGCGGGCGGTTGGACGACGTCCTGGCGCGAGCTGGTTCGGACCGTCGAGGTCCGGCGCGTGGAAGGGCATCTCGATCGGGCCCTGATCCTCGACGTCGAACGGGCCGGCGGTCCACCCCAGCTCGCCTTCGCGATGTCCAGGGTGCTGCAATGGGATCTGGACTTCAACCGGGATCTGCGCAAGGGGGATCACTTCCGGGTGGTTTTCGAAGAGATCTTCCTGGACGGCCAGCAGGACGGCGTCGGCCAGGTGCTGGCCCTCGAGTACGAGAACCAGGGGGTGGTCCATGAGGCTTATCTGTACGACCAGGAAGGGGACCCCGGCTACTACGACGGCGACGGCCGTCCGCTGCAGAAGATGTTTCTGCGTTCCCCCCTACCCTTCACCCGGGTCACCTCCCGCTTCAGCCACCGCCGGTTCCATCCGGTCCTGAAGCGCTATCGTCCCCACTACGGGGTCGACTTCGGTGCGCCCACTGGAACCCCGGTCCGTGCCACCGCCCACGGCACGGCCACCTTCGTCGGCTGGGGCAAAGGGGCCGGCAAGATGGTCAAGCTCCGCCACTCCCACGGCTACGAGACCATGTATCTTCATTTGTCCAAGTACGGCGTTCGTCAGGGGCAGCGGGTGCGCCAGGGCGACGTCCTGGGCTACGTGGGCTCCACAGGACTGTCCACCGGTCCGCACCTCGACTACCGGATGAAGCAGAAGGGCAAGTACATCAACCCCATGGCCCTGCGCAAGCAGCCGGCGGAGCCGATCCCGCAGCATCTGCTGGCGGAGTTCCTATCGCACCGCGAAGATCTGCGGGCGGCGCTGGGGGGAGCTCCCCTCGAGTTGGAAGGGGAGGCCCGGCTGGCCCATAGGCCGACCTCTGAGCCGGGGCCCGACTCCGCCGTCGGTCGCTAGGGCGCCTTGTCCGTACGCCGGGTCACCGCCTGGGCCGCCGTTCTCCTCGGCGGCCTCTTCGCGGGCTGCTCCCAATCGCCGGAGGAGCCTTCGTCCGGTGGCGCCGAGCCCCCTCCGAACATCCTGCTGATCGTGGTCGACACGCTTCGTTACGACCACCTCAGCTTCTATGGCTACGGACGGGACACCAGCCCCGAGATCCGGCGGCGGCTGGTCGACCGCGGGGTGGTGGTGGAGGACGCCTACGCCCAGGCTCCTTGGACCCTGCCGTCCATGGCGTCGATGCTCACCGGCCGTCCACCGGCGGAGATGCTCGACGGCGACGGCCTGCCGTGGGGGATCCCCGAGCAGGCCGACACCCTGGCGGAGGGGCTGGCGTCCCGCGGCTACCGGACCGCCGCCTTCGTGGCCAACCCGACCCTGCACCGGGGCAACGGGTTCGCCCAGGGCTTCGACGATTTCACCACCGCGCCCTACGACATCGCCTCCATGGCCCGCCACGCCGACGACATCAACGGCGCCGCCCTGCCGTGGCTGAAGGCGGCTCCGCCGGAGCCTTTCTTCCTCTACCTTCACTACCTCGACCCCCACGATCCCTACACCAGCCCGGACCTCGTCGACGGCCGTTCGGAGTTCTATCCGGACTATGCCGGCAAGATCCGGGGGACCGACATCCACGGTCTCTACCTCGGCGAGATCGAGATGGAGGATCAGGAGCGGGACCTGGCCCACATCGCTGCCCTCTACGACAGTGAGATCCGCTATGTGGATCGGCGGATCGGTGAGCTGTTGGACGCCATCCCCACCGAGGTGATGGCCCGAACCCTGGTGGTCCTGACCTCGGACCACGGCGAGGAGCTCTTCGACCACGGGGGATGGAAGCACGGGGAGACCCTCTACGAAGAGCAGATCCACGTTCCGCTGGTGGTCCGGTGGGACGACCGGCTGCCGGCGGGGGCCCGGCGTGCGGGCACCGTCCGTCTTCTGGATCTGGCGCCGACCCTCCTGGCGGCGTCCGGAGCCCCGTCCGTCGACCCGGAGATGCCGGGGCACGATCTCCTGCCGGCCCTTGCGGGCGCCCCGCTACCGAAGCTCCGGGCTAGCGCCCGCCACTTCGGCTCGGGGCCGACCCGGCTAGCCCAGGTGGACGGCAAGTCCAAGAATTTGTTTTTCGATCGACATGCGGCCTTCGCCCCCAAAGACGATCGAGAGGCGAGACTCTGGCGACGGGATATCGAGCGGATGGGCCGCTTCGAAGCGTACGACCTGGCGACGGACCCCGGGGAGCGCACCAACCTGGCCGGGGGGGGCGGGTTTCCGAGGGGGAGCGCATCCGAGGCGATGCTGGAGGACCTCGACCCGTCGCTGGAGGGGCTGCGGATCGTCGCCTCGGGGCTAGGGGAGGGGCAACGCCTCTCGGGGCGGATCGAGGTCGATGGACTAGACGTGTCTGTGGTCCGCCCCTTGTTCCTGGGGCCCGGGGACACCTTCGAGGTCGACGGCGGTGCGCTGCGTTTCGAGCTCTCCGGGGATGGGTTGGACAAGGGCTTCTCCGTCGCCGGCGCCCTGCGGTCCCTGACGGCGGTGGACCTGACGGTCGACGGTGTGGATATCGAGCCGAGTCTCCCGACGCGGGCCGCCGGCGCAGGCCCGTGGTCGCTTCGGGATCTGCTGGTGGAGACCTACCTACCCGCCGCGGCCGCGGACCGGGAAGGGGCGTCGGTGTTCCTGTGGACCCGCCTGCCCCGCCGCCCGTTCGGAGAGGGTGAGCGGGACGACGAGACCCTTCGCCGCCTCCGGGCCCTAGGCTACGTGCAGTAGGGGTCGGCAGGGCCGGTTCCGATCAGCCCGCGGGTCCAGACGCACGAAAGCCCGCCGGGGGGCGGGCTTCGGTCGGCTCGGCGTGACCCTGTGGTTCCGCCGGTTCAGGGGCGTCAGCCGGACTTGCGCTGGAGGTCGTCGAGGTCGGCGGCTGCGGGGCCTTCGTCCTCCCCGGACCGGCTGCGTTTGAAGGCGATGAAAGCCTCCACTTCGCGGCGGGCGTCCGCCGGCAGCTGGTTGAGATCGCGGACGATCTGTACGTCCTTGGGGGTCAGCGCGTCCTTCGCGTAATCCTCGAAGAACTCACCGATCGAGACGTTGAACTCGGTGAGGATCTTGAAGAGGGTGTCGAGGCTGACCCGATACTCGCCCTTTTCCATGCGGGAGAGGTCGGACTGCTGAATGCCGATGCGGGTCGCCAGCTCCGTCTGGGTCAGCTTGCGCTCACGGCGCATCTTCCGAATCTTGGGGCCAATCAATTGCACCTGACGGATCTTGTGGACGAATGCCATGGTCGTCTCCGAGTTCTACGATCGCTGGGCCGCTGCCCGTGCCTGACACCGAATGATACGCTCCGCCGCGTCTTCGACGCCCTGGAAGGCTGTTCTGGGGGATGCCGAAGAGAGTGATTGCGTTGGGAAACGCGTTGCGCGACGGCGACAGAGCCTGTGTACCTTATGGCGCATTGGCATGTCTGTCAAGCTTTAGTAGCTTTGCCGCCGGGCCGAAACACCACCCTCCATGCGATACCTATTCCTCCTGCGCGAGTTCGTAAAGCGCGACTTCCAGAGCCGGTACGCCGGTTCCCTCCTCGGCTTTCTCTGGTCCCTGATCCAGCCGGCCTGGCAGTTGGTCCTGTTCAGCTTCGTTTTCGCCACCGTGCTCAAGATCCCCCTTACCGGTGAGCGGACCGAGAACTTCGCGATCTTCCTCTTCTGCGGGCTGATTCCGTGGTTGGCGGTTCAAGAGGGCATCCAGCGGGCCGCCACCGCCATCACCGACAACGCCAACCTGGTGAAGAAGATCCATTTCCCCGCCGAGATCTTGGTCCTGGCGGTGGTCCTGGCGGCGATCCAGCACCAGGTGATCGCGTCGGTCTTTTTTGTCGTGGTGCTGGCGGTGATGGGGCAGCTCGAGCTCGGCGGCTGGCCCCTGCTGGCCGTCGCCCTGCCGCTTCAGGTAGGCCTGACCCTGGGGGTCGGCCTCTTCGCCGCCACCGCCAACACCTTCTTCCGCGACATCGGCCAGCTGCTGGGGATGCTCTTGATGGGTTGGTTCTACTTCACCCCCATCGTCTACCCCATCAGTCAGGTGCCGGAAGAGCACGTGGGGATGCTCGAAGCCAATCCCACCACCCCCCTCGTCGGTCTGTACCGCCAGATTTTCTTGGGGGGCACCCTGGAGGAGGCCGGTAACCTCGTTCCTCTGGTGGTCGCCGCCGCCGTTTCCCTCGTCATCGGCCTCGCCCTATTTCGTCGCATGAAGCCCCATTTCCCCGACGAGCTCTGAGCCGTCGGAGCCCGATTAGTCGGGCCCAAAGGGCGTAAAGGTTCCGAAAAACCTGGGCCCCAAGATCCGGCACGCCGGCTCCATCCCATAAGATCCCGCCCCTAGCCGGAGCGCGTCGAAATCGCGTTCGGCGACCCGAACCCAGCCCGCAAGGAGAAGCTTCCATGACCCTCGAATCGCCTGGTTCGGTGGCCCGCGCTGCGGCGCCCGCCCCGACGTTCTCGATCATCGCGACCTGCCTGGTGCTGCTTGGCGTCGCGGTCGTGCCCGCCTACGGTCAGACCGCCGCGGCCGCGAAGGCATTGGCAGAAGGGACCGCCCCCGCCGAGTCTTCGAAAGCCGCCGAAGAAACGCCGGAGGCGGAAGAGGAGTTCGAATGGTTCACCACCGATACGCCAAACCTGCGGTATCGAGTGGCCCGGGTCCCGAAGGTCGAGAAGGCCTTCAAGTGGATCGACGAGAATCGGGTCAAGATGCCCGGCGGTGCGATCTTCGAGGTTGTCGACCACGACGACGAGTGGTTTTGGGTCAAGTACTTCGAGTGGATCAAGAAGCCCGAGCGCTTCAAGCCCCCCGAGACCGGACCCAGTGAAGAGGAGAAGGAGCAGATTCGGGCGTCCTATGAGATCGACCTGGCGAAGGCTGATCGGCTCCGCCTTCGGGAGTTCGACAACGGCCTCCCCCGTTCCGGACAGTGGCGCAACGGTTTCGACATCGCCGACATGAACGGTGACGGCCATCTCGACATCGTCTTCAGCGCCCGGCGCAAAGGGGCGTCCCATCCGAACATCTTCCTCGGGGACGGTGCCGGAAACTGGCGGGCCTGGCGTGACGCCGACTACCCGCGGGATCAGCCCTACGACTACGGCGACGCCGCAGCCGCCGATTTCAACGGGGACGGCCACCAGGATCTCGCCTTCGGCTTCCACCTCCGCGGCCTTCTCGTCCTCCTTGGGGATGGCGAGGGGCGCTTCCGGGCCTGGACCGAGGGCATCGGCCTGGACTTCCCGGGGCGGGGGGGAGACGCCACAGCCTTCTCGTCCCGCGCCATCGACGTGATCGATTGGAACGGCGATGGCCGGATGGACGTCATCGCCCTCGGCGAAGGTCCCAAGGGTACGCAGACCGGGACTCAGCGGAGCCAGGAGGAGAAGGGCTTCGGCAAGCTCATCGACACCTCCCGTGGGTTCCTCGTGTACCTCAACCAGGGGGACGGCACCTGGGTTCCCGAGCGCCCCGCCCGCGACATTCAACAGGCGGACTTCGGGGACGACTTCGTGGTCGCCGACTTCAACGGCGACGGCCACCCGGAGCTGGTCAGCGCCACCCGGCGCCTCGGCAACGAGCACATCTTGAGCGTCGGCTCGGAGGATGGAGCCATGGAAACCCGGGCCATCCTCCAGCTCCGGCCCTCCGCGCTGATCTCCTCCCTGGATGCCGTCGACTTGAACGGTGACGGCCAGAAGGACCTTATCGTCGGCTACCGGAACCACGAGCTACAGGTGTGGCGGACGGGAATCGACATTCTTATCTCCGATGGCGATCTCGGGTGGACCCGTCAGCCGCTGATGGCGCAGGAGTCCCGTAAGGGCATCGCCGCCATCGACACCGGAGATGTCGACGGCGACGGTCGCCTCGATATCGTCGCGACGACCGGCGAAGGGGAAGTTTGGCTCTTCCTCGGCAACGCCGACGGCGGCTGGACCTACGAAGAGTCCGAAGAGCTCCCGGCGCCGATCGCCGGCTGCCAGGGCTTCCACGTTCGGGTGGTCGACATTGATCGCGAAGGCGGCGACGAGATCATCGTCAGCTTCGCAGGAGAGCCCACCGGCTACCCGGGCATCCCGGACCTCTCCCACGCCGGCTGCGCGAAGGAGGGTTCGGTGCGCGCTTGGACCCTATCGACCGGCGGGGACGACCAGGCCGCAGCCCAAGCGCCCTGACGCAAGAGGGGTCCGCGGCACGACGAGCCGCCGCGGACCGTTCCTCCACACGAAAGTCTTGCGGGCCGTCGGCCCCTCACCGACGGCGAAAATCCCTGGCGTTACAAGGTCTTGACACTCGACTGGGATTGACCTAGATTAGTTCGGTATTGCCGACGAAGAGTCCCTACACCCAGAAAAAGGGCCCCGCAGGCGGGGTCGAAGGGAGCGGAGTACCACTCCCAGCCACGGGAAGGGCCCCTGGCACGGCAATCGATCTCCCAACAGAGATTCCAAAGAGACTCAGTTCTCGCAAGACTTTTAACAGGAGGTGATCGCCGAACCGTAGACGTGAGGTAGCACCACCAGCTACCCCGCAGCCAGCCAAGAAGGTTGGCAACCTCCATATCCGCGTTGGGTATGGACAAGACTGCATCATCTGAAGACCGTTGCCGGGTCAACCCCCTGGCGACAATGGAGAGAGATAAGGCATGAAGAAATTTGCTCTTGTCTTCATGATCGTGGGCCTGCTGGCCCTGGGCGGCCAGTCGTTCGCCGAGCTGTGCACCATCGATGCGGTGCCGGCGGCGACCCTGCTGCTGCCCCACTTCGTGGTGGACGTCGATAACCCCGGCGGTGTCACCACCCTGTTCTCGGTGAACAACGCGTCGGCCGCTCCGGCCCTCGCTCACGTCGTGATGTGGACCGACTGGTCGGCCCCCACCATCGACTTCGACATCTTCCTCACCGGTTACGACGTCGTCACCGTCAACATGCGTGACGTGTTCAACGGCACCCTGCCGATCACCGCGACCGACACGGTCGACCCGACTGACTCGATCAGCCCCCACGGTGGCGCCTTCGCCGACAACCCGGCTTGGGACGGCGACTTCCCGAACTGCTCGGTGGTCTTCCCGTACCCCGACCCGGTTGTGACCGGCACCGCCTTCGACCGTCTGTCGAACGGCCACACCGGTAACCCGGTGGCCAGCCTCGGCGGTCGCTGCCTCGGTCAGTCCTTCGGTGACGGCCTCGCCCGTGGCTACGTCACGATCGATAACGTCAACGAGTGCTCGCTCGTCCTCGACCCGAACGATCCCACCTACTTCAGCTCGATCACCAGCAACGTGAACCAGCTGTGGGGTGACTTCTTCTGGGTTGACCCGGCGAACAACTTCGCCCAGGGCGACAACCTCGTCCACATCGAGGCTGACGACGCCTTTGACGCGTCCTCGGAACCCACCAACTACACCTTCTACGGCCGTTACACCCAGGCTCTCGGTGGCATCGACAACCGTGAGCCCCTCGGCACCTCCTGGGGCACCCGCTACCTGAACGGCGGCGCCTTCACCGGTGGTACCACCCTGGCCGTCTGGCGTGACTCCACCGCCAACAACACCCTGCCTGCCGGCGAGGTGTGCGGTGTCGGTCCCGACTGGTACCCGCTCAACGAGACTCAGGTCATCGCCTTCGACGAGGCCGAGGACGCTGTCGAGCTCTGCTTCTTCACCGGTGGCATCATTTCGCCCCCGGATGAGGACGACCCGGCTTGCTTCCCGCTCGAGACCGGTCTCTACAAGTTCGGTGATGCCCCGCTGGCCTCGCCGTTCACCTTCGGCTGGACCTTCCTCAACCTGAACCTGCCCGCCGACGCCCCGACCGGCGACGTGGACTTCCCTGCTTCCGGTGGAAACCTGGCGCAGAGCTACGTCACCGCGATCCACAGCGCCAGCGGCCTGTTCTCGGTTGGCCTCCAGGCCATCGAGCTGACCAGCGCCTGCGACAACCTCGACCCGCTCATCACCGGCAACATCCCGCCGTTCGCGAGCAACTGATAGGTTGTAGGTCGATTTGGTTTGGGGCCCGATCCTTTTGGATCGGGCCCCTTTTACGTACCCTTCGATTTCCGCCCCCGCCCCGCCTCCTCGCCCCCCGCTTCGGCCCTTGCCGCTGAAGCATCGGTCCAAGCCCGGCGCCCCCTCTCGGTTCGATCCGTCCGCTCATCTTCGAGCACGGCACGCTTTCGTTTTGGTAGCCCCTATGGGCCTTTAGTCATAGGTCCTTAGCTCCTTGAAGCTTGCACGATGCTGTTGCAAACCCCTTCATGTTGTGCCAACATATTGCTTCGTTAGCTTGCTTCAATATCCTCTCGTCCCAACAGGGCCGTCCGGCCATGCATCTTCGACCGCGAGTCCGAACGTAGCGGGCAGAGCGCCTGCGCACCGATCCAAGGAGATTCTTCTATGCGTCCCGATCGACGGCCCGTTCAACGCTGGCTAGCCACCGCGATCTTTGCGAGCTCCCTACTCGCACCCGTCGCTCCGACGCTCGCCGGCGTTTGCGGCGACAACAGCCCCGCGACACCGGTCGAGGAGTTCCGTGGAAGCGTGCGGGTCTGGCCGAGCAACTTCCGGCCGGGGGATCCCGGTGAGAGGATTCCCCTCGACCGTGACACGACCCAGCGCATCGCCGGCACCACCATCCCCGGTGCTTCGAGCGGTCACGAGTACTTCAAGGGCGTCGACATCCTGGGCTCGACCCTCTTTGTCGCCTACAACGCCGGCATTCAGGCCTGGAGAATCGGCGGCGCCAACGCCGAGCTGCCCCTTCGCCTGTCGATTCGGGACGGCTGGCAGGGGCACTTCCTCGACTTCCCCCCGTCCTCCGAGCAGCTCAACTTCGTCGAGGACATCCAGGTTCTGGATCCGGGCGCCGGCAACCCCATCGTCGCGGTGACCGGCAAGGAGCCGGTGGGGCCGAGCATCTGGGAATGGAACGGCTCCAACTTCATCGCCAAGTATCAGGACGAAGGCACCACCATTCGGCAGATTCGTCTTGTCGACACGGGGACCAAGGTCTACGCCATCGGCGTCAGCGACAACACCAACGACAGCGTGGTGATGTACGACGCCTCCGCGGCGGCGGGCCTGGTCAACCCCTGTCTCGACGACCGCGGCACCACCGGCTGCGGTGCGGCGATCCGGCTCGGCAAGCTGCCCGGCACGGGGCTGCGTCGCTACATCGACACCATCGTCGTCGGCAACAAGATCTACGCCGCCGTCTCCTCCGGCCTGAGCTTCCTGCCGATGGAGATTTGGGAGATCTCGATCCCCGCAATTCCGAGCAACGCCCAGATGCGCTTCCAGGGCCTGAACGGCGCACGCGGTATGCAGTTCATCCAGAAGGGCGGCAACACCTACCTCGCGCTGGTGGAGTCGACCGCTGGGAACGCCAACGATCGCATCAAGATCTTCGACGTCGATGATTGCCTCGACCTCAACGGTTGCACCACTCTCGGCAGCCCGCTAGTGAACCGTCCGATCCGCCCGTTCCCGAATACCTCGGAGCAGTTCCTGACCTACTCCGAGAGCGGTAACACCCCCTTCCTCTACTACGGCGCCGCCTCCCTCTTGGCCGACGGCTCGCAGGTGGAGCAACTGCTCGACATCACCAACCTCGGGACCACCAACGTGATCACCGAAGTGACCGACGGCGGCGGCACCTACGTGGATGGCTGTAACGGCACCACGGTCGACTACTGGGGCGATTACTACCAGCGCAACGACTTCGGTCTACGGGACTTCTACCCGCGGACCGGAAAGTTCTCCGGAAACTACTTCTACCGTGCGGCGCAGACCGTGCTGGACGTCCACGTCCGCGGCGCCGGCGGCGGCGGTGCGGATCCAGTGGTGACCACCGAAGCCGGCGGTACCCCGCCGTACTACTTCGGCGATGCGATCAACTTCACCGCCACGTCTCAGAACTGTACCGGCGCCGAGAATTGGGAGTGGTTCGCGGACGACACCAATGCCACCGGTCTCGGGATCGGCGGTGCCAGCCGGGCCATTACCTGGAACCTCTGCGCCGGTTCCGACTGCCCCGACAAGCAGGTGGAGGTGTGGGCTCTGAAGGACGCTTGCCGCAGCGATCCCGACCTGGTCGAGAACCGCGAAACGGTGAACATCCAGGATCCCCGTCCCCGCATCCGTTCGATCGACAACTCCCCCTCCGGCACGACCCATCCGGTGTGCACGGTTCTCAACTTCAACGCGGACATCGACGGCCGACCCGGCTTCAACTATGCCTGGGAAGCTCGGGATCAGGGGGGCGTCCTCTTGGCCTCCGGAAATACGGCGTCGTTCGTCTGGGACACCTCCGGTATCTCGGTCAACCCGCCGGACGAGATCTTCGCCGACGACTTCGAGTCCGGCCTGCTGACGGGGTGGAGCTCGACCTTCCCGCCCCTCGCCCTCAACCGGGGCCTGCCGGAGCCGTTGACCTCCATCCGAGACCTGGTGGAGGCCCGGGGGGCTGGAATCCCCGTGGATATCTCCCTGCAGGCGAGCAACGCCGACGGTACCGATACCGACACGATCCAGCTGACGATCGAGCCCCTCGGGACCCTCGATTTCTCGACCCCGGCGTTCACCGTCGTCGACCTCGGCGACGCGAATTATCGGATCACGGCCAACACGGAGAGTGCCACAGAGTGGCGCTGGACCATCGAGGATCCGGAGAACGGCTCCACGACCTCCTGCGGCAGCACGGGCTACACCCGCTGCTCCGTCGTCGACTTCGGTGAGGACGACAACGAGATCGAGTACCAGTGGACCTCGCCGAACGTCTCCGGCACCTACCGCGTGACGGTGGAGGCCCAGAACTGCAACGTCACCGCGATCAGCCGTGAGGAGTCCATCAACGTCACCGGCGTCACCTCGCCGGAGCCGCCGGAGATGGTCAGCTTCACGATCGACATCGGCGCGTCCCCTGACTGCACCCAGGGCGCCCTGGGCGGATTCACCTGCGAAGTGGATCGGCCGATTCGTTTCGTGGTGACCGCCACCGGAAATCCGACCTCCTTCGAGTTCGACTGGGACAACACGGGGGACTTCTCCTCGACGTTCCCGGCGGGTAGCCAGATCAACCACACCTTCACGGTGCTGGGCTTCAAGCTGCCCAAGGTTCGGGCGAAGAAGGGTGACCAGATTTCGGCTCCGCTGACCTTCTCGGGCCTCAATATCGTTCCCTGATAAGGCCGGGCCCACCGCGACCGAAAGAAAGCCGCCGGTTTCGGCGGCTTTCTTTTTGCAGATCTAATTGGCTCCATCTTGCGGCTAAATAGTGGATCTCGACAGGGGCCACTAGCGTTCCTAGACTGCCTCCGTACCCCACCCGCAGCCGGCGTCCGCCGGCGGCGAAACTTCGAGGAGGACGACATGACCTTGGAACGACCAGCAAAGGACGAGTACGACAGCTACTACGGTCTCTACATCGATCAGGCGCCCGACGGTGAGGTGCTCGATGGGATGTCCAGGGAAGCGGAAAGGACCCGGGAGCTGCTGGCTGATGTGAGCGGCGCCGCCGAGACCTATCGATACGCCGAGGGCAAGTGGAGCCTCCGTGAGGTGATTGGGCACCTGATCGACACCGAATGGACCTTCGCCTACCGCGGGCTTTGTTTCGCCCGCGAGGATCCGGCCCACCTCCCGGGCTTCGACCAGGACCACTGGGCCAGGATCTCGAACGCAGAAGAGATTCCCCTGCCTCGGCTGCTCGAGACCTTCGTTCGGGCGAGGCAAAGCAGCGTCGCCATCTTCAGGACCTTCGACGATCGAACCTGGCTGCGACGGGGCATCGCCAACGGCCTCGAATTCTCCGTTCGGGCGATGCCCTACATCCTCTGGGGGCATGAGCTCCACCACCGCAAAGTCCTCGAACGGCTCTACCTCCAGGGCTCCGCTTCGGAGCCCGAAGCCTCGGGTCTCCGGGATCTCGGCCCGGTGGAGGCGGCGTGATGACCGGGCCCAACCGAGTCCCCGGCCGGCACGTTGCTATCCTCATGGCGCTTCTGCTGCCCCTGGCCGCCGCGGCCGAGACCCCCGCAAGCGAGGGGGCGACGGCGATGACGGTCCAGGTGCTGCCCACCACCTGTGAAATGGGCCTGGCCCTGAGTGCGGCGCCGCGCCACCTCCGCGGGGAAGCGACGGTCTACCTGCTAGAGGAGGAGGGCTACCGTAAAGCCCGGCGTGGGAGCAACAACTTCACGTGCATCGTCAACCGGGATCATCCCAGGGTCCTGAAGCCCACCTGCTTCGACCGTGAAGGGGCGGCGACGATCGTACCCAAGATCCTCGAGTTCGGCCGGCTCCTGATGGACGGCAAGCCGGTGGAGGAAATCCAGGATCGGATCGACCGGGGGTTCGACGAAGGGACTTTTCTTTCGCCCCGAAGGCCGGGCATCGCGTACATGCTGTCCCGCTACAATCGGCCCTATAACCCCTCCGCCGACCGCCTGGGCTGGTTCCCGCCCCACGTGATGTTCTACGCCCCCAACCTCACCAACGAAGACATCGGTTTCGAAATGGAGGCGTGGCACGAGAACCCGCAGCTTCCGGGAATCGGATACCAGGGGCCCCACGGCTACATGATCTCCCTCGCCGACGACGGCACGGAGCGATCCCGCGACGACCTGGCCGGTTGTCCGGATTGGGTCCACGCCGAGTAGCCCCACCTAGATAAGGGACGAAGAGGGTGGCGAAACACGCGATCGGACCCGTGCTCGAGTCCCTGGCTCTGAGCGACGCCAGCCCGGTTCCCCTGTATCGACAGTTGTACGACGGGCTGCGGGACGCTCTCCTCCGCGGCGCCATCCCAGCGGGGCACCGGCTGCCGTCGACCCGGACCCTGGCTTCGGATCTCGGACTGTCCCGCAACACCGTCACCTCGGCCTACGACCGTTTGCTGGACGAGGGTTTCATCGAGAGCCGGGTGGGCTCGGGCAGCTTCGTCTCCGAGGCCCTGTCCGGCGCGGGGGGCCGCAGCGCCGAAACCGCGGAGGAGGCCGAGCCGTCGACCCCGCTGCCCCAAACCGGGACGCCCGCCGATCCGGAGGCGGCTCTGGGTCGGCAGCAAGGCCTGTCGACGCGGGGTAGTCGCATCATGGCCCAGGAGCAGGGGCGGGATCCCGATCGCCCCCGCGCTTTTTCTGTGGGGGTTCCCGCCCTCGACGAGTTTCCCCTGTCCACCTGGCAGCGACTCGCCGCCCGGCGTGCCAGGCAGACCGCCGTCTCCGACCTGAGGCACGGCCCCCTGCGGGGAAACGAACGGCTCCGACGGGCGATCGCCTTCCACCTCAACACCATGCGGGGCGTGCGCTGTGGGCCGCACCAGATCCTGATGCTGCCCAGCGCGCAGCTGGGGCTCGACCTCGTGGGGCGTCTTCTGCTGGCCCCCGGGGATGCCGCGTGGATCGAAGATCCTGGCTATTTGGGCGCCCGCGGAGCCCTGGTGGGGGCCGGGGCGCGGCTGGTTCCCGTCCCCGTCGACGGCGAGGGCCTGGAGGTGGACGTCGGCGCCGGGCTGGAGGCCCACGCGCGCCTGGCCTATGTGACGCCCTCCCACCAGTTCCCGCTGGGGGTATCCATGACCCTCAAGCGGCGGCTCGCGCTTCTGGCGTGGGCCGAATCGACGGGGGCCTGGATCCTCGAAGACGACTACGACAGCGAATACCGCTACGCTGGCCGGTCGACCCAGGCTCTCCAAGGCCTCGATCGAAGTGGCCGGGTCCTCTACCTGGGGACCTTCTCCAAGGTTCTCTTTCCGGCCCTACGCTTGGCGTACCTGGTGGTGCCGGAGGAGCTGATCGAACCCTTCGAGATCGGGCGTTTTCTCGCCGACGGCCACGTTCCCCGTGCCCCGCAGGAAGTGCTGGCCGATTTCATGGAGGCGGGCCACCTCGTGGCCCACCTGCGCCGCATGCGGGATCTCTACCGAGAGCGGCGGGACCTCCTGCTGGATCAGCTGGAACGCCGCTTCGGGTCGGCCTTGGAGATTTCAGGGCAGAACGCCGGCATGCACCTTGCGGCCCGTTGGTCTGAGGATCGAGGTTTCGACGATCGCCGCGTCGCCCGCGACGCCGCCAGAGTCGGCCTCGACCTCGCCCCCCTGTCCCGCTACGTCTTGGATGGGCGGAGGGCACGCTCCGTACAAGGGCTGACGTTCGGCTACTGCCATGTTCCGCCGCGGGAGATCGTCGCCGCGTGTGAGCTCCTCGAAGGGGTCCTGGGTTAGAGGTTTCGTCAGAGTCCGAAGGTGAGCAGGAAGGGACGAGCACAGAATATGCTTTGTAAGCATATTCTGTGCTAAGGTGGTTTCAGTCACCTCGACGAACCCCTGGCTCAAGACCTTCGTGTGGAGATTCTGCCATGATGCCCTATGCCGTGATCCGTTCGACCTGCCTCCGAGTCCTTGCCGTCGCCGCCCTCAGTTGGACCGCCCCCCAGCCCTTAGCCGCCGGTACCTGCGGCGGCAACTCGCCGGCTACTCCGGTTCCCGAAATGCGGCAGGGCGAACAGATCTGGCCGGAGGGTCTTCGGCCCGCGATGCCCGGAACGGTGCTGCCGCGGGAGCGGGACAGCACTGACCGCATCGCCGGCACGACCCTCCCCGGCGCCGCCACCGGGCACGAGCTGTTCAAGGCCGTCGACATCGTCGGCGATCGACTGTTCGTTGCCTACAATGCGGGTCTGCAGAGCTGGGCCATTGAGGGAATCTTCAGCGAGCGACCCCGGCTCCTGTCCTTTCGGGACGGCTGGCGAGGCCACTTCCTCGCTTTCCCTAGCCCTCCCCTCGAGAACCCCAGCCTCGTCGAAGACGTCGACGCCCTGGCTTCCGGCGGCGTGACGCTCTTGGGACTTTCTGGGAAAGTGGAGGTCGGAACCACCCTCTGGACCTGGACCGGCAGCCAGTTCGTTCTGCACTATCAGGACGTCGGTACCCCGAGTCGCCAGGTCCGCCTGGTGGAGGCGGATGGCCGGGTCTATGCGGTGGTCGCCAGTGACGACATCAACGTTGGTCTGGCGGTGTACGACGTGACCGCGGCGTCTTCCCTGGTCACCCCCTGCCTCGACGAGCGGGGCACCTCGGCATGCGGATCTGACATTTTCCTCGGCCGGATCCCCACCTCCACCTTCCGTCGGTACCTCGACGTCTTTCCCTTCGGGGGCAAGATCTACGTCGCCGCCTCGGCCAACGAGCTACTGCCCATGGAGATCTGGGAGCTTGGGGACCCCGCCAGACCGGAAACCGCCGTCCTGCGCTTTGTCGGCCCCCCCACCGCCGCCGGCGTCGAGATGTTCACGCGGGGCGGGACCCCTTACCTCGCCGCGGTGGCCGCCACGTCACCCACCCAGGGCGGAGACGAGATCCATATTTACGCCGTCGACCACTGTCTCGACGGAGACGGCTGCACCACCCTTGGGACCCCCAGGGTGCGCCGCGAGGCTCGATTCTGGCCCAACACCAGCGAGCAGTTCGTGACCTACTCCGAGAGCTCCGGCCGACCATTTCTCTACTACGGTGCCGCCATCGAAGGGGCCGACGGCGGCGCGGTGGAGCAGTTGCTGGATTTGAGCCGCCTCGGGCAGACGGACCGGGTCACCGAGATCACCGAAGGGGGGGGTACCTACCTCGACCCCTGCAACGGAAAGACCGTCGACTACTGGGGGGACTACTACGAGACCAACGCCCACGGCCTGCGGAACTTCTACCCCCGCAGCGGCAAGTTCGCCGGGCCCTACTTCTACCGGGCCGGCAACACGGTGCTCGACGTCCACGTCTACTCGGCGCCCCCGTCCCTGATCTTCGCCGATGGTTTCGAGTCCGGCGGTCTCTCCGCCTGGGGCGAAAGCGTAGGTGGTATTATCCGCGGCGATTTCGAACCTCAGGAAGGACAAAACCCATGAGCTCTGCCCCCAAGCCCCTCCCCGCGGTGCCGTCCGCGCGTTTGCTGCTGCCGGTCCTCCTGGTCGCCCTGGCGCTCTGCGTCCCCGCGGCCCGGGCCGAGATGTGCACCCTCGACGCGGTCCCCGCGGCTACCCTCCTGCTGCCCTACTTCGAAGTGGACATCGAGAACGACGACTGTGTGAACACGCTGTTCTCAATCAACAACGCTTCGGCGGCGCCGGCCCTCGCCCACGTCGTCTTCTGGACCGACTGGTCCGCCCCGACCATCGACTTCGATCTCTACCTCACTGGCTACGACGTCGTAACCGTGAACCTGCGGGACGTCTTCCTGGGGACCCTGCCGATCACCGCCACCGACGTCGTTGATCCCAACGACGCCATCAGCCCCCACGGTAACAACCCGGCGTGGGACGGCGACTTTCCGAACTGCGAAGCGTTCTTCCCGTTCCCCGATCCGGTCGTCACCGGCACCGCCTTCGACCGGCTGTCCAACGGCCACCGGGGGCTCCCCGTCGCCAGCCTCGGCGGCGCCTGCCTGGGGCAGTCCTTCGACGACGGCATCGCCCGCGGCTACATGACGGTGGACAATGTCAACGAGTGCAGCCTAGTGCTCGACCCCAATGACCCGCTGTACTTCACCTCCATCACCAGCAACGTCAACCAGCTTTGGGGCGACTATTTCATCGTCGACCCCGTCGAGGGTTCGGCGTTCGGCGATAGCCTCGTCCACATCGAGGCGGAGGACGGGTTCGACGCATCGTCGAGCCCCACCAACTACACCTTCTACGGCCGCTACACGCAGGCCCTCGGCGGCATCGACAACCGGGAACCCCTGGGGACCTCCTGGGCCACCCGCTTCTTGGACGGCGGCGCCTTCACCGGCGGCACCGACCTCATCGTGTGGCGGGATTCGACCGCCAACAATCTGCTGCCCTCGGGGGCCACCTGCGGGGTCGGACCCGACTGGCTGCCCCTCAACGAGACCCAGGTCGTCGTCTTCGACGAGGCGGAGGACGCGGTGGAGCTGTGCTTCTTCCTAGGCGGCATCATCTCGCCCCCGGACGACGACGATCCGGCCTGTTTCCCCTATGAGGCGGGGCGCTACCCCTTCGGCGAGGCGCCCCTGAGCTCCCCCTTCGACTTCGGGTGGGCGTTCCTCAACCTCAACCTGCCGCCGGACGCCCCCACAGGCGACGTGGACTTCCCCGCCGGCGGGGGCAACATCGCCCAGAGCCACGTGACGGCGGTCCACACCGCCAGCGGCCTGTTCTCCGTCGGCCTCCAGGCGGTGGAGCTGACGTCCGCCTGCGACAACCTGGATCCGATCATCCTGGGGGACTACCCCTTCTTCCGGGAGTAGGTGCGGGGCCAGGGGGGCCGACGCCCGGGGGTGGGAAAGGCGGTAGAGCGACCGGATCGGGCGGAGTGATAGCATTCGCCCGGCCCCGCCGTTCTCCGCTGCCCTGCCCCCCATCGCCCATCCCCGCCGAGCGTCATCCATGAGCGCGCCCCTCGTCGTCGCCAGCCATCTGAGCAAGACGTACCGGATCTACCCCAATCCCTGGCAAAGGCTTTGGGAGATGGTGTCCCGTACCCCCCGCCATCGGCCGATCCAGGCCCTGGACGACGTCAGCTTCGAGCTAAAGCGGGGGGAGAGCCTGGCGGTCATCGGGGAGAATGGCGCCGGCAAGAGCACCCTCCTGGCGATCCTTTCCGGAGTCACCGTGCCGAGCGCCGGCCAGCTGACGGTGGGGGGCCGCGTGGCGTCCCTCCTGGAGCTCGGCATGGGGTTCCACTCTGAGCTCACGGGGCGCCAGAACATCCGCCTCAACGCCGCCATGATGGGGTTCTCCGACGCCGAGGTCGACGCCAAGACCCCCGAGATCATCGACTTCAGCGAGCTTGGAGACTTCATAGATCGACCGGTAAAGACCTACTCCAGCGGCATGGCCATGCGCCTCGGCTTCGCCATCGCCGCCCAGGTGGAGCCGGACGTGCTGATCATCGACGAGGCCCTTTCGGTGGGGGACGGTTACTTCCAGAAGAAGTGCATGGACCGCATCCGCCAGTTGCTGGACGACGGCTGCACCTTCCTCTTCTGCTCCCACGCCATGTACTACGTCGACAACTTCTGCGATCGGGCCCTGTGGCTGCGCCAAGGCCGAGCCCAGGAGCTGGGGCCGGCGGCGGAGGTGATCCGGGAGTATGAGCACTACCTCATGCGCAAGGGGGAGGCCTCCGAGTCGGACAGGGCCGCCGAGGTGGAGCAGGGTCCCGCCCGCCTCACCGAGGCCCGGCTGATCCACGGTGATCGCGGCTACCGGCACCTCGACCCCATGGCCCTGGAGGTCGCCTGGGAAACCACCGATCCGGCCCGCCGCTTCCACCTCGGCGTCGGCCTCGACCGCGCCGACGGCGTCCAGGTCGGCGCCTTCGCCACCCATCGGGACGACCTGGCTCCGTTCACCGGCGACACCTCGTACCGCGTGCGGCTAGAGGTGCCCAAGCTGCCGATGGTGAAGGGCGAATTCGACCTCTACTGCTACCTTCTCGACGAAGAAGGGCTCCACGTCTACGATCAGCGACTCCTGACCCAGGCGTTTCGGATCGACGGCCAGGACTATGCCCTCGGCCTGCTCGATATCGAACACTCCTGGCACCAGGTCCCGGCGGAGCGCTCCCCGGTGGGAGTGGTTGCCGCCCAGAGGTTCTCCGCATGACGACCACCCTCGAAACGCTGACCTGCGCCGCCCCGAAGGCCGTCGGGGCCCTGACCCCCGATCCGTTCCTCCACTTCGGCGACGATCGTGTCTACAACCCCCTCACCGACCGCACCCTGCTCGACGGCGAACCGGGCTGCGCCGAGCTGCGGGCTCTGAAATCGGGTCAGGCACGGCCGGCGACCCTCGATCCGGCGGTGCTCCGGAGCCTCACCGAGCAGGGTTGGCTGGTGGAACGGTCCGACGACCTCGACCAGCGTTTCCTGCTCAAGTACGTCTCCCTCGAAGCCCACACCATCTGCAATCAGGCCTGCTACTTCTGCCCGGTGTCGATCAACCCGCGGAAGTCCTACTTCATGCCGACGGAGAAGTACGAAGACATCCTGAGACAGCTCGCGGCCTACCGCGACACGATCGAGGGGATCTTCATGATCAATTACAACGAGCCCACCGTCGACAAGCGGTTCCTCGATCAGGTCCGCTCCATCAAGGACGCCGGCCTGCCGCCGGCGGTGCTCACCAACGGCTCCGGCCTCACCCGCAAGCGCCTCGACGCCATGGTGGAGATGGGGGGGGTTCGCTACCTGTCGATCAACCTCTCGACCCTCGACCAGGACACCTACAAGAAGGACCGCGGCAGCGGCAACGTGGAGCAGATCCTCAGGAACCTCGACCACGCGAAGGATCTCCCGGTGGCCCCCGACATGGAGATCGTGGTCCTCGGCACCGGGAACGACCAGCACCGGAAAGACCACGAGGAGATCCAGAGGCGCTTCGCCGGCAGCCGGTTCGTGATCAAGTCCTACGAGGTCATGGACCGGGCCGGGTACCTGGAGCTGGGCCTCAAACCGTCGGCCCCACATCCGCAGCTCTGCGGCTGCGAGAACGTGGGCTCCCGGCCCCTCCAGCACCTTCACATCACCCCGCATGCCAAGGTGGTGCTGTGCTGCGAGGACTATGACGAGCACCACATTGTGGGGGATCTCAACCGCCAGACCGTCGACGAGGTGCTCCGGGGCCCCGGCCTCGCCCTCATGCGGCGCTACATCTACGGTCTCGAAGCTGCCCCCGAAGACTTCATCTGCCGTAACTGCGTCTTCGCCCTAAAGCCCTGAGGCCCGAGGCCAGAACCTATGCCGAGCGTCGTCTACGTGCTTCCGTCGAGCGAGCTCCATGGCGGGATCCGGGTGGTCTTCGAGCACGCCGAAGGGCTCGCGGGCCGCGGCTATGACGTCCTCGTGGTAGGGCCGGATCCGGCCCCCACCTGGCACGAGACGACCGTCCCCTACCGTCAAGTTCCCATCTTTGAGCCGGGGGCGATCCCCCGTGCCGATCTCTGCATCGGTACCTTCTACACAACCCTGGCTCCGGTCTGCGCCTCGGGCACGGACCACCCCTTCCACCTCTGTCAGGGTTACGAAGGGGTCCATCGGGAGTACGCGCCGATCCTGCACGAGATCGACGCCGCCTACCGGCTGCCCACCACCAAGCTCCTGATCTCCGCCCATCTTGCCCCGGTGCTCAAGGAGCGTTACGGGGTGGAGACCCACCTGCTGGGCCAGGCCATCGACTGCGACCACTTCACCCCCGGGGAGTTTCGGGAACGCCCCGATCCCCTGCGGGTGGGGGTCGTAGGCCCCTTCGGCCTCCGGCCCAAGGGCATCGGCGAGGCCCTTCTGGGGCTCCGCATGGCCCGCGATCGAGGCGTCCACCTCGAAATCCACCACGCCTCGTCCCTGCCGCTGTCGCCGGAGGAGGAGGCCCTAAAGGCCACCGACCAGTTCTATCACCGGCTTTCGACCGATGAGATGGTGGCGTTCTACCAGCGGCTCGACCTCCTGGTCCATCCATCCCACGACGAAGAGGGCTTTCCGCTGCCCCCCCTCGAAGCCATGGCCTGCGGCGTGCCCGTCGCCCTCACCCGCATCCGTTCCTTCGCCGTCCTCCCGGACGCCGCCGTCGTCCGCTATCCCTACGGCGAACCCGAAGCGCTGGTGCCGGTGATCGACGAGATCTTGCCCACAGAGCGGCGCCGCGGACTGCGGGACGCCGGCCTGCGGTGCGCCCGCGGCTACACGCTGGACGCCCTCCTCGACCGGCTCGAGGAGTCCTTCGAAAAGGCGGGTGCCCCCCGGGCATGAAGCTCACCGCGGCCCTCGTTCACTACCAAACCCCCGACCTGGCCGTCCGCGCCGCCTCGGCCCTGATCGAAGACGCGTCCTCCGCCGGCCTGGGGCTGGACCTCGCGGTGGTGGACAACGGATCCACCGCCGACGGGCGCCGCCGGCTCAAAGCCGTCCAGGATCTCGGGGCCCGTCTCGTAGAGCCCGGCCGCAACCTCGGCTACGCCGGCGCCGCCAACCTGGGCTTTGCCGGATCCGACGCCGACGCTTTCGTGGTGGTCAACCCCGACGTCGAGGTCCTGCCGGGTTGCCTTGAAGCCCTGACGGCCGCCCTCGAGGCGGGGGCAGGCGCCGCCGGGCCACGGTTTTTCTGGGACCGCCCCGGGGGCTTCCAGCTGCCCCCCACCGAACGCCGCAGCCGTGGGGACGCGCTGCTGCGGGCCCTGGCGACCCGCGGCCGACCGTGGCGGGGCCTGGCGCTTTCGGCGTGGAGGAGCCACGCCCGGCGCTGCTGGCGGGCCGAGTCTCCAAGACGCTGCTTCGAGCTTTCGGGAGCCCTCCTCGCCGTCCGGCAGGACGCCTGGGAGCGGGTGGGACCCTTCGACGAGGGCTACCGGCTCTACTTCGAAGAGACGGACTGGCTGATGCGGCTGGCCCGTACCGGGCTCAGGTCGGTCTACGTCCCCGGCGCCGAGGCGATCCACGCCTACGCCCAGAGCTCGAAGCGGGAGCCCAGGGCCCAGGGGTGGTTCGAGGAGTCGCGTCGGCGCTTCCGGAGGCGCTGGTACGGCCGTCGCTACGGCGCCCTCCTCGAACGCCTGGCGGAGGCTATAGACCAGCCGGCTTCGCGGGGCGCTGTTTCCCCTGGGGACCTCGGGCGGGCACGCTGGCTTGAGCTGTCTCCCTCACCCCTGGGCTTCCCGGCCGCCGGCCACCGGGTGGAGGGCGTCTCGGATCTCGACCTGCCGGAAGACCTCGAACGCCGCCTGGCACCCGGGAGCTACCACCTCACCGCCCTTGACGACTGGGACCGGGTGGTGGGCTACCGTCAGGTCATCCGAAAGCCGGATTCATAGGAACGGATCGCTCTAGGGCGTATCCTTGGCGCAGGTCCTTCCGCATGGACTGACCTCCCGCCCAACCGTCTCCGGGGTAGATACTCTGTTGGTTGTCAAGCTGGTTCAGGCGGAAGCGCCGCGGGCGAGAACTTGTCTCCATCGAAATCCTCGCCGTGTCTGAGC
>JBCDIS010000038.1:0-47896 GCA_038748685.1 Acidobacteriota bacterium
GCCGTTTCCCCCCACCACCAGGGGGCTGCCCTGCCGGCGCCGGGGTTCGAGGTCCACCTCGAAGCGGGCCTTGCCCAGGGCCAGACCGCGCAGGTGCTCGTGGACCCGCGTCGTCAACCGCTTGGCCCAGCGCTTCCTCGCCGCCGTGAGCTTCTCGGCGGCGACCCGGTAGCGTTCCAGGGCCTCGGTGATCTGCGCTTCGAGCTCGGCGTGGCTGCCCTCGGCGTCCTCCAGCTCCGCCAGCTCACCGTCCAGGCGATCCCGCAGGGCGAGGACGTCCGCTGATGTCGCCCCGTACTTGCTCAGCAGCCGTTCGAGGACCGCCAGGCGGTCCTCCACAGCGTCGAGGCGCCGGGGATCCGCCTCCACCTCGTCGATGCGGCGGCGCAGGGCCGACTCCATCTCGCCGAGGCGAATCTCGAGCTCCTCCACCTCACCGGCCCAGGCGGCGGCGGCGGGCTCCCAGTCGACGATGCCCTGGAGGGCCTGGAGGGCGCGGGCCAGGGCGCCGTGGGCCGCCCCTTCGCGATCGAAAAGCACCTCCGCCGCCTGCGAAAGACCCTGTTGGATGGCCTCCGCGTGCCGAAGGACTTCCCGCTCCTGGCGGAGGGCGTCCTCCTCCCCCGCTTCGAGGCCGGCGCCGTCGATTTCGGAGAGTTGAAAGCGAAGGAAGTCGATCCGCTCCTGACGGGCCCGCTCGTCCCCCGTCAGCCTTTCGAGCCGCAGGGCCAGCGTCCGGTAGGCATCGAAGGCCTTGGCCACCGAGCGCAGGGGTGCCGCGGCCTGGGCGCCGCCGCAGCGGTCGAGCCAGGTTCTCTGCAGCTCGGGATCCACCAGGCCCAGCTCTTCCCGCTGTCCGTGGATGCGCAGCAGGGACGGCGCCAGGTCCGCCAGCAGCTTGAGGGTCACCGGCTGGTCGTCGACGAAGACGCGATTACGGCCGGCCCGGCTGACCTCCCTGCGAATCACCAGCTCGTCCCCCTGGGGCTCGAGTCCGGCGGCCTCCAGGGGACGGCGCCAGGCCTCCCCCTCGGGGTGAAACACGCCGGTGACCGTCAGGGTCTCCGCTCCGGTACGGATCAGCTCCGTCGACGCCCGGACGCCGGAGAGCAGCGCCAGGGAATCGACGACGATCGACTTGCCGGCCCCGGTTTCGCCGGAGAGCACGTTGAAGCCCGGACCGAATTCGATCGACGCGGCTTCGAGGACGGCCAGATTTCGGATATGCAGGTCGGTGAGCATGGTGACGCCGACGCCCGCATTGGGGGCTCGAGCGAGCCGAAGTCTAGCAGAGGCGGCGGCCCCCGAAGCCATCCGCCGATCGGGAATCTGCGCCGCCGTCGGTAGGGTCCCGAGCGGCTCAGAGACCGACGCTGACCCGGTCGCGGCCTTCCCGCTTGGAGCGGTACATCGCCTGGTCCGCCAGGTCGTAGAGCTGTTCCGGACGACGCATGGTCGGCTCCATCTCGGCGACGCCGAAGGAGCAGGTGACCCGGAGGTCGACGTCGGCATAGGTGAACCGCTCCGACGAAAGCCGGCCCCGCAGCTTTTCCGCCAGCAGCCGCGCCCCCCGCTGGTCCATCTCCGGACACAGGATCGCGAACTCCTCCCCTCCGACCCGCGCAAAGACCTGCTCGGTGCGCAGGAAGGGCTGCACCAGACGGGCGATCTGCTGCAACACGAAGTCGCCGCAGAGATGGCCGTGGGTGTCGTTGACCTGCTTGAAGTGATCGATGTCGAAGAACACCAGCGACAGGGGGCGCCGGTGCCGCTGGGCGCGGGGGAACTCGCGGGCCAGCTCCTCCTCGAGCTTGCGCTTGTTGTAGATCCGTGTCAGGCCGTCGCAGGTGACCAGCTGATAGATCGCCTCGTGGTAGGCCGTTTCCGGATCCCGCTCGTGGAGGAACTTGAAGTGCAGGGCGCCCACCTGGAATCGGTCGCCGCTGCGCAGTCGATGGGCTTCACCGATGCGGCGGTCGTTGACGTACGTTCCGTTGGTGGAACCCATGTCTTCGATCTGGACCATCATCCCGGTGTGTTCGAGGCGGGCGTGGCGGCGGGACAGGGACCTCACGCCGGGCATGCTCAGATCGCAGCCGGAGGAGCGCCCGATCTCGAGGGTCCGATCCGGCCGCAGCCGGAAGCGCGTTCCCAACATCCGATCCTCCGGGTGGGCGAAGAGGATCACGCTGGCCTCGATCGCCAGGTCCTTGCCCTGCCGCTGCAGCTCCCGCAGCTCCCCGGTATCGGGTTCGACGAACGTCGGAGGCTCGAGCTTGGTGCTGAGATCGGTGGTGAGCTCTCCGGTGGCGGTGTCGTCGCGGCCCAAGATCGGGTCCTCCGGCGTCGCAAGTTGGGTGAATCAGTAAGGAAGGGAAGCTCGATGCGGAGCACGGCGAACGGACCGGCTCCGCCAGGAGACATGCTATCCCAGCGTCCCTGGCTGCCCCAAATCCCACCGGGACCGGGGACCACAGCCCCGTTTTGCCACCGGGTCGGGAAAACCGTCGTCGCGACTCAGCCGTCCACCAGGCCGCCGGCCCGGCGAACGGCTTCGAGGATCGCCTGGATCAGGGTCACCCGGAGCCCCCCCTGCTCCAGGGCGAGGATGCCGTCCATGGTGCAGCCGGCGGGGGTGGTCACCTCGTCCTTCAGCAGTGCCGGATGCTCGCCGGTCTCGAGCACCATGTGGCCGGCCCCGAGGCAGGTCTGGGCGGCCAGCTCGGTGGCCACGGAGCGGGGAAGTCCCGCTTTCACGCCCCCCTCCGCCATCGCCTCGATGACGATGTAGAGGAACGCCGGGCCGCTTGCGGACAGGCCGGTGACGGCGTCGAAATATCTCTCGTCCAGCACCAGGCTCCTGCCGATCCTGGCGAAGAGCTGCTGGGCCAGGGCCAGGTGCTCCGGGGTGGCGTGGAGACCTCCGCAGACCGCCGTCATGCCGCGCCGAATTCGTGACGGCGTGTTGGGCATCGCCCGCACCACCGGAACCGCCCGTCCTTCCAGGGAGGTTTCCATGCCGGCGGTGGTGAGGCCGGCGACGATGGAGCACAGGATCTGCTCAGGCCCCAGGAGGTCCGCCACCTCGGCGATGACCCCTGATGCCACCTGAGGCTTGACGCACAGCAGCACCAGTTCGGCGCCGTCGACGGCTGCACGGTTGTCGAGGGTGGTTCGGACTCCGAAGGTGGAATGCAGACGGTCGAGGCGGGTCTGGTGGACGGCCGTCGCCGTCACGGCGCCGGGCTCCACCACCCCGGTGCCGATCAAGGAAGAGATCAGGGTCTCCCCCATCTTCCCCGCTCCGAGCACGGCGAGGCTTTCGAGTCGTACGGAGTCGGTCATGGGGTCCCCCGGCTATGGTGGAAGACCGCCCGTCAGCCGCGGGACAAGAAGGCCCTGGCGACGTGTCCGGCGATCTTCGGATTCTCCCTCAGGCGTCGGATCGAGTAGGCGTACCAGTCGGCTCCGAACGGAACGTAGACCCGCATCGGGTGCCCCTCCGCCACCAGGATCCGCCGCAGCGTCTCCTCGACCCCGAGCAGCATCTGAAACTCGTACTGCTCCTTCGGCACCCCCAGGCGGTCGATAAGCGCCACGGCGCCGCACAGCAGGTATTCGTCGTGGGTGGCGATGCCGACGAAGACCCCTTGCCGGAAGAGCTTCTCCAGGGCGGCGAGGTAGTTCGCCCGGACGCTTTCATACAGCTTCCAGGCCACCTCCCGGGGCTCGATGTAGATCCCTTTGCAGAGGCGTACGTTGACCCCCTCTTTCGGCAGCTCGGCGATGTCCTGGAGGGTCCGGCGCATGTAGGCCTGGAATACGATCCCGACTCCGGAACCGTAGCGATCGTGGAGGTGCTGGTAGATCCGGATCGTTCCGTCCGTGGCGTGCCGATCCTCCATATCCAGGCGAAGAAAACAGCCCTGCTCCGCGGCCTTCTCCATCAGCCGGTCGCAGTTCTCGCGGCAAAAATCCTCGTCGAGACCGAGGCCGAGCTGCGTCGGCTTGACGGAGACGCCGGTGTCGAGCTGCTCCCGGCGCAGGCGCTCCAGCAGTTCCAGATACTGCTGCACCGCCGCGTCTGCAGCGGTGCGCTCCGCGATCTCCTCCCCCAGCACATCGACGGTGCAGGAAGAACCTTCAGCGTTGAGGGCGCGGATGGCCGCCGTCGCCGTGTCGAGGGTCTCGCCGGCGACGTAGCGGGAAGCCACCTTACCGACGATGAATTTTGGAACCAGGGGAAGGGTGGTGACGATCAGTCGATCGAATACAGACACGTGCGGCTTCGTCCAGAAGGTTGTTTCCGCCGAAGCGGGCGGTGGTGGACCGACGACACTTCCTACGCTGCGCCGACGCTCAGGCCGAACGCCTCAGCCGCCATGGACCTCGACCTGTCCTGGATCGGCGACGAGGGGCTCGTCGCGCACCCAGCGCACCGACTTCGAGCAGGGGCAGCTGCCCCCCACCCGCCGGAGGGCCGGCATCTGCCGCGCGGCGTCGCCGCCGGTCAGCTCCCCAGCAGCCACCTTGCGGAGGGTCGACACGTAGTTGCTGAAGTCCCGATTCGCCAGGTAGGACTCCGGCAGCTTCAAGGCCAAGTGGGCGATGTAGGTCTCCACGTCGCCGAAGGTCTCGCCGTCGACCCCCACCAGGGCGAATGCCGGCACACCCCGGCGGCGGAAGAAGTCTTTGTGGGGCATGGTGATCAGCTCCTCGTAGTCGACCCCGTGCACCCGTCCCCGCTCCAGCTTGAGCCGTTCCAATGCTTTCCGAGCCTCCCCTATGGAGAGCTCCGGAAGCTTCGCCCGCAGGTACCGCTTGTTGAGGTCGTCCACCAGTTTGGAGACTTCCCGATAGTAGTCGTCCTGGGCTTCAGCGTTCTTCTTCGGCTTGAGGCCCATGCGGACGTTGGAGCCGCCCCCACGTTCGTCGCCAAACATTTCGAGGCCCCGGGGCAGCCACTTGTTGATCGCCCTCTGGATGGTGTCCATCGTCACGTAGACCTCACCCCGGGCGGCCTTGGCGACCCAGCGGCGTAGGGGAATCACGCCGGTGGCGAGGTGGAAAGCCTCTTCCCGCAGCATCTTGGGCATGGACTCCGCCATGGGCTTGTAGGCGCTGACCCGCTGCATGGCGAGCTGATACTTGCCCACTCGGTCGATGAGGGCGCAGAAGGTGACGTTGTCGACGAAGGAATCGAAATCGATGTTGAATGCCCCCAAGACGTGGGAGCCGGTCTGCATGGAGAGGATTTCCTCCACCATGTCGGCGCTGGACTGCTGGGTCTGACAGCTCCAGTCTTCGTCCACCAGGAGGTGGAGCATCTGGTAGCCGTGGCGCAGCTCCTCCGCCATCATCCGCAAAACCCAGACCTGATCTTCTTCTTCCTGAGCCCGGGCGAGGGTCAAGCGATGCTGCTGGATCGAGCCGAATTCCGTCGACGCCTGCGCGCGGATGGCCCCGAGGAGGTGAGCCGCCTGGTCCTCGTCAAGCTCCGAAGGCTTCGTGGCCTTCGCTTGCCCCTTCTTGGGTCCGCACTCGATCTCGTCACACATTCCCAGCTCGCGGAAGGCGCAGAGCTTGAACTTCGGTTCTTTGTGGAAGTGTTTCTCCCAGGAATCCAGGAGAAAGCCGAAATCGGGGAGGAAGGTGTCGCGCCAGCGCTCGACGGCGTCATGGTAGATCTTCGGTAGCAGGACTTCGCGTACGGCCATGATTTTAGCTCCTCGGATTCGCCAGACTTCACCGCGGGCGGCGGCGCAATGGAGCGCCCGACCTGAAACGTGCGGCGCTCAAAGCTTCTTGACGAACGGTCTCAGGGTTGCCGGCTCAAAGCCCAGGGAGCTGAAGAAGCCGGCGATGCCCTCCATCTGTTCATCGACCAGGGTGCGGACCGTATCGACGTCCCGATTTCGGAAATGCTCCAGGATGGTCTCGGCGAGTCTCCGCCCCACGGCTTTACCGCGGTAGGCAGGGTTGACCCCCAAGACTTCGATCCAGCCGGTGGGCTCTTCGAGCCCGAACTCGCCGGAACGGACCTCCCCCAACATGAAGCCGATGATCTGGCCGTCATGCTCGGCCACCAGTGCGGCGTCGGGGTCCCGCCGCAGGTAGTACGAACAACGGGCCTCCCAGGTCTGGGGCCGGTACTGTCCGGTGATCTTCTCGTCGATGTCGACGATGGCTCCGATGTCGACGGAGTCGAGCTGGCGGATCCGAAAGTCCTGAGCATTAGATGTCATGGGATGGTTCGCGGGTTGTCCGGATCCGGGATCGGACCGCGGCTCACGGTCGAGTTTATCGACCCCAGGCCGTCGGCGTCCACTGCCCGAACGGGTGGAAACACTCCACCATTCTAGCGATTCGTCCGGGAATCGCCGTTGGATTCCCGGACCTGCGGATCAGACCGCAACGCCGGCGGCGGTGGGGTCGGGAATCTCCCGGCCACCGGCCCGCAGCCGATTCCCCACATGCTCGTGGGCGTGGTAGCTCGACCGCACCAGCGGACCCGACTCGCAGTGGGCAAAGCCGAGTCCCAGGGCGTAGTCCTTGTACTCAGCGAACTCCTCGGGGGGAACGAACCGGTCCACCGGCAGATGCTTCGACGTTGGCTGGAGGTACTGGCCGAGGGTCATCACTTCGACCCCCGCATCGTAGATGTCCCGAAGGGTCCCGCGGATCTCATCAGGCGTCTCCCCGAGGCCCAGCATGATGCCGGTCTTGACGCGGCCGGCATAGTCCCCGGCGTCGCGGCGCCGGGACGCGTCCGCCAGAAGCTCCAGGCTCCGCGTGTAGCGGCTGCCGGGACGGGCCTTGCGGTACATCCGAGGCACGGTCTCCATATTGTGGGAAAAAATCTCCGGGCGGGCGCCGAGGACGATGTCGAGGGCGTCCGGCACGGCTCGGAAGTCAGGGGTCAGCACCTCCACCGCGGTCTCCGGATTGGCACCGTGGATCGCCTCGATGACGTCGGCCCAATGCTGCGCACCGCCGTCCCGGAGATCGTCCCGGTCGACGGAGGTGATGACCGCGTGCCGCAGCCGCATGGTGGCGACGGCTTCAGCCACGTGTGCCGGTTCTTTGGGGTCCGGCCCCGCCGGCGGGCGGCCGGAGGTGACGGCGCAGAAACCGCAGCGGCGGGTACACACGTCGCCGAGGATCATGAAGGTGGCGGTGCCGTGCTCGCCCCAGCATTCGTAGATGTTGGGGCAGCGGGCCTCCTGGCAGACGGTATTGAGGCTCAACCGATCCACCAGGGACTTCACCTCGCGATAGCGCTGGGGCGTCGCGAGGCGGATACGAAGCCAGTCCGGGCGGCGCTGACGGGCGGCGGGGGCCGCGGTCGAGTCGCCGTCCCGACGGCGTTGTTCACCGATCTGTACGAGCTTGCTCATGACGCCGTTATCCTATCTGAACTCATCCCGGATACTCGGACCCCGGCCGCGGTAACCACCGGAGTCTGGCCCCTTGCACCAATCCGCGAAACGGATTTGATCCCTTTTCGGTCCGAATCGGACGTTCTTGGACGAACCGTCCATCGAAGGGCTCGTCGAGCCGGGGGACCCCGTCCTGTCAGGATGCCCCCGCGGGGCCGCGGCCCGGGCAGATGGCGCCCGCACCGCCCCCCGCCGGTAAAGGAGGAAGACATGAAGAGGCTCCCCCCCGTTTCC
This sequence comes from Acidobacteriota bacterium, assembly GCA_038748685.1. Lineage (GTDB taxonomy): Bacteria > Acidobacteriota > Thermoanaerobaculia > Multivoradales > J023 > JAUIJL01. Next base: position 7,674 of record JBCDIS010000038.1, read on the forward strand.
GCCGCCGCCACCTTCGCAGCCGCCCTCGCGGTGGCCGTCGCCCTCGCCCCGTCGGCGCAGGCCGCCACCGCCGTGCAGGTGCCGATCGCCCCGGTAATCCTGCCGATCGACGTCCCGATCATCGAAACGGCACAGGTCGACGATCCGGGGAACGGCTCCACCTACGTTGGGGGGCGGTACGGGGCCCAGTCCCAGGACGGGACCTGCGCCCAAGGAACCCAAGCCTTCCTCGAGAAGCGGGAGAGCGACGGCAGTTTGCTCTGGCAGCGCTACGAGGACAGCCACCCCGACCCCGTCTGCACCGCCCGACCGGGACACAGCCTCTTCGACGGCGTCACCAGCTTCGACCCCTCCTTCGTCGCCTGGAGCTCGGTGGAGGACCTGGCGGTGAACCCGTGGACCGAGGACCTCGTGGTGGTCGGCGAGGTCCGGCTGGCCTGGGCCGACGGCGGCGGAGCCCGCGTCACCGGCAGCGGCGCCTTCGTGCTGGTGTTGTCGCCCTCCGGCGGTCTGCGCTACGACCGTTTCTACGGCCCGGTTCCGGGGGGCCCCAGCCGCGGGGGCCAGGACTGCGGTGCGCTCTGCGACAACGCCGGCGAGGGGGGCGGGGACCTCTTCGGCGCTCGCGGGGTCGCCCTGGCGCCGAACGGCGACGTGGTGGTGACCGGCTGGCACCGACCCGCGGTGGCCGGCCCCCACGCCGGCTACCGGGATTACTTCCTCGCCCGCCTGTCCTCGGACCTAGCCATCGAGCGCTGCCTCTACTTCTCGCAGGACGCCGGTGAGGACACCGGCCTCGCCGTGGTCACAGACGCCTTCGGTCGTCCCTTCGTCACCGGCTACGGCGGCGCCACCGGTCGCGACCTGATGGTCGCCCGCCACGACGCCGCCGCCTGCCACCGCACCCGCCATTTCCAGGCCGGCGATGTCCTCGACGATGCGGGAACGGAGATCTTCCTCGACGGCGGCGACGTGGTCGTCCGCGGCTCCTTCAACGGCGAGCTGACGGTGGGCCCCGACACCCTGGGGGACCCCGGCGGCCCCCAGCAGGGTTTCGCCGCCAGCTTCGACGTCGCCCTCCAGCCGCTGTCGGCGGAGATCCGTCAGGCGTCGGCGGTGCCCCTTCCGTCCTCAGCGCCGATCTCCGGTCCCACCCTCCAGGGGGCCTCTTCATCCCCCAGGACCCAAAGCGCCGGCGGCGGGTCCACGCCAGGGGGAGGACCGGGGCAGGGCACCCTCGTTCCAGGCTTCGATCTCGTCGACCTCGAGGTCCTCGAAGGGGAGATCCAGGGGGGCGGCCTGCCCCAGCTCGACGCCTCCGACGACGACTATCTGCGGGTCACCCCGTCCGTGGACAACCACAAGGTCCGCCTGCGCTTCGTCCTCAAGCCCCACGCCGTCCCCGGCGAGATCCAGACCGCCCGACTGGAGGTGGCGTCCTTCTACTGCTACCGCGCGGTGCTCCGCGTGCGGCGGCCGGGGATCTCGGGGACCCTGAACCTCGGGGAGCGGGACATCTGCTCCGGCGACGAGCCGGTGCTGGTGGGGGAATTCACCCCCGAGCAGTCGGCGGCCCTCGGCTTTGACGGCGTCACCACGCCGGACCCCGACGAGCCCCTGTGGATGACCGTCGTCATGGTCTTCCCGGAACCGACCCTGTGTCGCTTCTGCGCCAGCCCCGAACAGGACGCCAGCGTCGATCAGTTCGAGGTCGAAATGTAGCGCGGAGCGAGCCGCGAAGCCGGGTCGAGACGGGGATCGGCGAACCGCCGATCCCGCTCAGCGACCGCCGTCGCCCCCGCCATCGCCCTCGAAGAGGGGAAGGAGGTCACCGTAGCCCCGGGCCTCCAGGTCCTCCACCGCGACGAAGTCGAGGCTCGCCGAGTTGATGCAGTAGCGCAGCCCCGTCGGCCTCGGGCCGTCGCGGAACACGTGGCCCAGGTGGGAATCCGCCGTCTTTGAGCGCACCTCCACCCGCCGCATCCCGAGGCTGGTGTCCTCGTGCCGCACCACCGCTTCGTCATCGATGGGGCGCCAGAAGGACGGCCAGCCGGTCCCCGAGCGGAACTTGTGGACCGAGGCGAACAGGGGCTCGCCGCTCACCAGGTCGACGTAGATGCCGTCCTTCTTGTGGTTCCAGTAGGTGTTGCGGAACGGAGGCTCCGTACCGTCCCGCTGGGTAACGTCGTACTGCATGGAGCTGAGCCGGTCCCGGAGCTCTTCGTCGCCGGGCTTCTCGAAGGCGTCATGCCCCGCCCAAGGGGGGGCCGAGGTACGCCCGCCGTCCCCCGCCGACGCTTTCGGAGCGCAGGCGAGGAGGGTCGACGTCAAAACGATCAAAAGGATGAGGGCGAATCGGCTTCGGGGGGTCGCTGGATCGTGGCTCACGGTCGGCTCCTGGAGGAAAGTCGTGGACGGTCAACTCTGTGTTCGAAGGCGGAGGAACTTCGGTTTTCGCATCCCCACGCCGCCGGGAAGCGCCAAGCGCCTCAGGACCGCGGCGGAACGGCGAAACGGACGGCGCCGCCAACCGTCGCCGACTGGGGACGTGCGAAGAGGAATCCTTGCCCCAGGGACACCCCCAAGGACCGCACCGCCGCCAGTTCCTCGGCCACCTCGATGCCTTCGGCGATGGGCCGGGCGCCGATCTTCCGGGCCAGGCCGGCGAGGGCTTCCAAAAGATCCCGTTTGATGGCGCTCTCGTGCAGCCGATGGACGAGGGTGGCGTCGACCTTGAGGTAATCCGGCCGAATCTCCCCCACCACGTGGAGGGAGGAGTAGCCGGACCCCATGTCGTCGATCGCCACCCGGAATCCGGCCTGCCTAACCTCCCCCAGCCGCTGCCGGAACTCTTGCCACTCGGTGATCGCCACCCGCTCCGTGATCTCCAAGACCACGTCCGACGGGGCCAGCCCTTGGGCCTCGGCGCCGGCCGCCAAGTCCTCCACGAGGTCGGGGTCGCCGAAGGCGTGGGCCGAGCAGTTGAGGAAGAGCTTGGCGGGGGACGACAGGGAGCCGAAGGCCCCGAAGGCACCCTGTCGGCATAGCCTTTCCAGCTCGACGATGAGGTGGCTCTCCTCCGCGAAGGTGAACAGGGTCTCCGGGGACTCGAAGGGCTCCGTCCCGGGGGCGGAGGAAAGGGCCTCGTAGCCGTAGACTCCGCCGGCGGCGAGGTCGACGATGGGCTGGAATCGGGTCGAGATCTCCGACGCCTCCAGCATCCGCCGCAGCTCCCCGAGCCGGCGCCCCTGCAGGCGGGCTTCGGCCCGTCGGCACAGCTCCTGCGCCCGCGCCACGGCGGCGTAGATCGATCGCTCGTGCCGAACCTTCGGCTCGGGCCGTAGGGGGACCCACGCGCTGCGGGGCATTGGCGCGGCATCGAAGTCCCCCGTCAGCGCCGCCTCCAGCTCCGCCACCAACTGCCGGTGCCTGCGGTCGAAAGTCTGGGGGCCATCTTCGAGATCGACGAAGACCACCAGCTGATCGCTGCGCACACCCAGTTGGGCCACGATGCTGCGCTCCCCCAACACCCGGTCACGGAACGCCGTCAGCGCCTCGGCGATCCGCAGGATCAGCCGATCGTGGACCCGCCAGCCGTTGGCCAGCTCCCCTTCCCCGCTCGGCAGCTCGACGTAGACCAGCCCCACCTCCTCCCCCACTTCGAGGCGCCGGCGCACGTCGTTCACCACCGCCGGCAGCGCCGGCAGGCGGGTCATGGGGTCGAAGAGACAACCCCTGAGCTTGAGCCAGTCGGCCCGCAGCTCGCCGTACGGCACCCGTCCACTCACGCGGTGTCCCCACCTCCGGAACCGTCGACGTCCAGGAGAGCGCGAATCTTGGCCAGGCTGTCGACGACGGAGAAGGGCTTGATGATGTAGTCGACGGCCCCCTCCTGGAGAGCCCGGATCTTGTCCTTGGGCTCGGCGCGGGCCGACAGGATGACCACCGGAACGTCGCGGCTCTCGTCGTCGAGCTTCAGCAGCCGCAGGGTCTCCCAACCGTCCATCTCCTCCATCATGATGTCGAGGAGGATCAGATCCGGCCCTTCGACGTGGGCCCGGATCAGCCCTTCCGTACCGTTGGGGCTGGTGACCACCTCGTAGCCGGAACGTTCCAACACCAGCTTCAAGAGGTCGAGCACGTCCGGCTCGTCGTCGATGGCGAGGATCTTCGGTGGTTTCACGGTGGCGCCCCCATGGAAGGAATCGGTGTCATGGAACCAGGGTCGTAGAGTCAAATCAACAGCATAGGGTTCGGTCGGCGGACGAGTGGCAAGCCCCGCCCTCACATCCTCAAGGTACCCCGTCCTCCACCCGGGGTTCAACAACGGCCGCTCGAGGGGGGGCCTGGAGGCGGACGTAGCCCGTGCGCTCCATCGCCAGCGGCAGGACGAACGCGAAGGTGGACCCCTCCCCCGGGGCGGTGTCGAGCTCGATGGAGCATTGGTGCAGCTCCAGGATCTCCTGAACGATGGCGAGGCCCAGCCCCATGCCCCCGTACTGGCGGCGGGAGCTGGCGTCCACCTGGTAGAAGCGGTCGAAGATCTTTCCCCGTTCCTCCTTCGGAATACCGATCCCCTCGTCCGCCACTTCCACCCTCAGTCCACCCTCCACCGCCCCGAGGGTCAGCACCGCCGGCGCCCCGGGGGGCGAGAATTTGACGGCGTTGGTGAGGAGGTTCTCGAGCACCTGGGCGATCAGCCCCGGGTCACCGTGGGCCTCCGGCAGGCCGCCGGGGGTCCTCAGCTCCACCCGCCGCCGGTCGCCGGCGGCGGCCCGTACCGCTTCCACTTCGTCTCGGGCCACCGCTTCGAGGTCGAAGGGCCGCAGGTCCACCTCGATTCGCCCCGACTCCATCCGGGAGTAGCTGAGCAGCTGATCGATCATCAGCCGAAGCCGGTCGATGTTGCGCTCCACCACCTGTAGCGATTCGGTCTGCACCGTCGTCATGTCCCCGAGGAGACCCAGCGACATCGCTTCCACATAGCCGCGGATAGCGGTGAGGGGGGTCCGCAGCTCGTGGGAGACGTTGGCGAGGAGATCGCTCTTCACCCGGTCGATCTCCTTGAGCTCCCGGTTGAGGCGCTCCAGGCGGACGTTCGACCGCTCCAGGTCGCTGAAGGTGCGGGAAAGCAGCTCCGCCATGTGGTCGAGGGTGGTGCCCAGGGTCTCGAGCTCGTCGCCGGACCGCAGGCGGATCCGGTGTTCCAGATCCCCCTTCGCCAGCCGGCGGGCGCCGCGGATCAGCGTTTCGACGGGCCGCAGGCTCTGCGCCGAGAGCACCCAGGCGCAGGCCACGCCGAGGGCCAGGGCGAAGAAGGCCAGGAGCCCCACCCGCCAGCCGGTGTCGAGCATCGCCCCCTGGAGGCTGTCGTAGGAGATCCAAAAAACCGCCGAGTGCCGATGGCGGCCCTGGGATTCGACGAAGGGCTGGACGATCACGTAGTGACGGTGGCCATCCGTGCCGGTCCCCCGCCAGGCCACCGGCTCCCGGCTCTGTAGGGCCTCCGTCAATCGGCCGGCATCCGTCCGTACCCCGGGGTCGGCGGGGCGGGTTTCCGCGGACAGCTCCGAACCGCCGTCGCTCCGGAAGCGCTTCGTTCCGTCGACGCCGTAGACCGCCAGCCCGTCGAGGTCCGGCGATAGCTTGAGCAGCCGTGCCGCCACGGCCCGCAGCTCGGCGGAGTTGGCGCCGTGTCGGGCGTAGCCGTCGCACAGGGGCGCCGCCGCCAAGGACGCGAAGGACCGCGCCTCCCGCTCGATCTCCCGCTCCAAATAGGCATGCCCGAAGAGAACCAGAAAGGCCCCCTGGGCCGTCAACACCAAGGCCACGAGGGCGGAGATGGCGATCACGAAGCGACGCCGAATACCGTGCCGTTCCCCACGCCGGGCGGCGAGGCGAATCGCCTCGGACGTGTTCCAGGTGATGTCGGTTCGGCTCATGGGCCTCCGTCCAACCCGGCGCCGGGACCCGCGCCGACGGACCGTCCCTCGGCGCTGCGTCCTCCTCCGGATGGGGCGCGGGAATCTTCATGGGGGCGATGCGGTTCTAGTCTACATCTCAGCGACGGAGCCCCTTCCAAGGGACATACGCCGCCCCCCGGATACCCACCATGCCCCTGATCCATTCCGCCCCCATCCCCCACTTCGTCCGCCGCTGGCTGACGGCGCTCATCCTCGCCGTCATGGCCGTCGCGCCCCCCCTCCTCGCCGCCGCCCCTCCGCCGCCGGAGCTGAGATTCGAAGCCCCGCCGGAGCTGGCGGGGGCCGTGGAGCTTCTGGAGGGGATGGACACGGACCACCTCGTCCCCGTGATGGAGCTCCTCGGCCTCGAAGATCCCGGGCCGCCGATCCGCGTGGTCCTCGCCCCCGAGGGCTCCCGGGAGGCCAAGCTGGCGCCGTCCTGGGCGGTGGCCTACGCCTTCGGCGCCGCCGGCACGGTGGTACTGATCCCGAGCCGAATCCCCGACTACCCCGACGACGACCTGGAACAGGTCCTCAGGCACGAGGTGGCCCACGTGCTGGTGGCCCGGGCCTCCGGTCGACACGAGGTCCCCCGCTGGTTCAATGAGGGGCTCGCCCTCTACGCCGACCGAGGCTGGGGCCTGGAGGACCAGGGACGCCTCATCCTGGCCGCCTTCCACGATCACCTGACCCTCGCCGAAGTCGAGCGGGGATTCTTCGCCGGCCGGGCGTCGGCCCAGCGGGCCTACGCCATGTCCCTCGCCAGCGTTCGCCATCTGATCGACACCTCAGGCGATCAGGCCCCCGCCCGCATCCTCGCCGGCGTCGCCGAAGGCCAGCGGTTCACCGAAGCGTTCCGCGGCGCCACCGGCCTCACCCTGTCGCAATTCGAAGGCTCGTTCTTCCGCCACTTGAACGTGTGGCATCGCTGGGTCCCCCTGCTCACCAGCTCGGTGACCCTGTGGATCGCCATCACCCTGCTATTCCTCCTCGCCTTCGCCCGCCGCAAGCAGCGGGACGCCGAGATGCTGGCGGTCTGGGAGGCGGAGGAACGGGCCCTGGCAGAACAGGCGCGGAAGGAGCAGGCGCGACAAGAGCAGCTGCGGCTGGAGCAGGGGCCGGCGGGGGGTTGGGTCCACTGAGACCGACGCGGGTGACGGTCGCGGCCGTGGTAGCCGCCGCGGCCCTCGCCCTGGGGTCCTGCGGCCCGCGGCAGGGGGCCGACGGGCTCGAAGTCCACTCCGTCGAAGCCTGGGGAAGCGCGGCGGAAGCCGGCCTGCTGCCGGGGGACGTCCTCCTGGCCTGGCGCCGTGGAGAGGCCCGGGGCACCTTCGACAGCCCCCTCGACCTGAGACTGCTGGAGCAGGAGCAGGCCCCCCGAGGACCCGTGAGGCTGGAGGTTCGGCGCGACGGGGCTCGCCTCGGGCTCAGGATCGGAGCCGACCTCTGGAGGCTCGAAGTCCGGCCGTCCTCAGGCGGAGGCGGCACCGGTCCGCGGGCCGAGCACCGGGCCGCCCTGGACCACGAAGCCGGAGGCAGGCCCGCCGACGCCGCCCGCGCCTGGGGCCGACTGGCGGCGACCTACGAACATCCAGACCTGGTGGCCTGGGCCCGCGGCCGAGAGGGCCGGGCGTGGATCCGCGCCGGGGAGGTCGAGTCCGGTCAAGGGGCCTTCGCCTCGGCCCGCTCCGCCCTCGGCTCGCCGGCCCTCCAGGCCCTCCTTTGGCACCGGGAGGCCGTGGAGCTGACCCGCCGCGGTCGCTACGGCGACGCGAAGAGCGCGGTGGACCAAGCCATCTCCCTCCGCCGCGACCTCGACCCCCAATCCCCCGCCCTCGCCGCCAGCCTCACCCGGGCCGCCGAGTGCGAGAAGTGGCTGGGGCGAACGGACATCGCCTTCGAGCTGAGCCGCGACACCCTCACCATCGCCGAGCCCCTCCCCCTGGGCCGCGGCCTGGAGGCAAGGGCCTACGGCGCGATGGCGTCCTCCGCTTATGTGGACGGCGACTACGACACCGCCGCGACCCACTTCCTCCACGCCCTCGACCAGCAGCGCGGCCGGCCCGGCCCCTTCTCCGCTTGGTTGGCCTACAGCCTCGGCCAGATCCGGCGGGTCCAGGGGAATCTCGACGGGGCGGAGCGGCTCTACCGCCAGGCGGAGGGGGATCTGCGGTCCACCCGGGCCGACGACTCCCTCATGCCGCGGATCCTCCTGGAGCTCGGCCACCTGTACGAGCGCTCCGGGGACGTGGAGCGCAGCCAGGCTGTCCTGGAACGGGCCCTCCTGGACCTGCCCCAGCCGTCCCTCGACGCCACCCGGGCCCGGATCAGCCTCGCCGTCGCCTCCCACCACCGGGGCCAACGCCAGGCCGCCGACCGCCTGACGGAGGAGGTCCTCGGGGAGATCGCCGAGTTGGACCCCAACCCCCTGGCGGCCATGCACCTGGACTCGGCCGTCGGCTCGCTGCTGACCATTCGGGACCGACCGCGGGAGGCCCTGCCCTTCCTCGAACGGGCCGTGGAAGCCCGCCGGCGCACCGCCGCCGGCGGCCTCCCCGTCGCCGCGTCCCTACAACCCCTGGCGTGGGCCCTTTTCGACCTCGGGGAGCTGGACCGGGCGGAGGCGGTGCTGACCGAGGCGCTGGAGATCCTCGACTCCGCCGAGCCCCGCGGGGTCACCGCGATGTCGGCCCTCAACGTTCTCGGCGAAGTCCACAGGGCGCGGGGGGACGCCGAAGCCGCCGAGCGGCGCTGGCGCCGGGGCCTCGACATCCTGGAAGTCCTCCGCTCCGGGATTCGCGACCCGGAGGCGCGGGCGCGGTTCACCCAGGACTACTACGACTACTACCCCGGCCTGGCGGAACTACTGGTGGAAAGGGGGCGAGCGGACGAAGCCCTGGTGCTGCTGGACGGCTCCCGCGGCCGGGCGGCCCGCGGCGACGTGCTGCGTCGCGCCCCTGGCCGCCCGGCCCACGGCCAGGAATCCTCTGACCGCGAGGGTCGACGGCTGGATCGGGAGATCGCCCGGCTGCTGGCCCGCCTCGGGCGCCTGCCAGCGGCCACCCCCGCCGCGGAGATCGGCAAGCTACGGGGAGACATCCGCCGACTGAAGCTGGAGCGGGAGGTTCGAGGGGAGACCCTCCGGCACGCCACCGCTCCACGTCCGTTCCAAGACGACCCCGAGCCCCTGACCCTGGAGGAGCTGCGGGCCCAGCTCGACCCCGACTCGGCGTTTCTCCTCTACTCGGTCCGGCGCAGGGGCTCCCTCCTCTTCGTGCTCACCCACCGCACCCTCGACGCCTTCGTCCTCGACGTCGACCGCGACACCCTGGAGCGCCGGGTGGACGTGCTGCGCAGCCTCATCGCCCGGGGAAACCGGGCGGCCGATGGCGAACCGGAGCCCTACGGACCGGCGCTGATGGAACAGGCCGCGCGCCTCTACGACCTGGTGCTACGGCCCGCCGATACCGCCTTGAAAGGGGTAAAACACCTGCGGATCTCCGCCGAGGGCCCCCTGGCGAGCCTGCCCTTCGCCGCACTCGTGGGGGACCGCAAAAGCGGCGAGTTCCTCGCCCAGCGCCACATCCTGACCCGCATCCCCTCCCTTGGAGTCCTGGAGCATCACCGGACCGACGGCGTACAGCCACAGGCCGGAAGCTTCGTCGCCTTCGGCGACCCCACCTATCCCCCGGAGCACGACCTCGTGCAGGGGTTGGGGCTTCGGCCCCTCCCCGGCAGCGGCCGCGAGGTGGCACGGATCGCCGAGCTCTTCCCCGAAGCCGAGGTCTTCGTGGGGGACAGGGCCACCGAGGGGGCCGCGCGGCGCTGGCTGGGGCGGGCTCGCTACCTCCACGTCGCCGCCCACGCCATCCTCGACCGCCGATTCCCCCGGGACTCGTCCCTCGCCTTCGCCCAGGGCCAGGGGCCGGGCCCTTCGGCCCACGATGGCCTGCTCCACGCTTGGGAGATCGCCGAGCACGGACCCGTATCCGCCGAGATCGTCACCCTTTCGGCCTGCGAAACCGGCGTCGGCACCGAACAGAAGGGTGAAGGCCTGCAGGGTCTGGCCCAAACCTTTCACTGGCTGGGGGCCCGGTCGGTGGTGGCCTCCCTGTGGCGGGTCGACGACGACGGCGCCGCCGAATTGATGGTCCGCTTCTACGCCCGGGTTCGGGACGGCCATCCCCCCGGGGAGGCCCTCGCCCTCGCCCGCCGGGAGCTGATCACGAACGGATCGACGCGGCTCGCCCATCCCCACGTGTGGGCCGCGTTCACCCTGTCCGGAGAAGGCTGAGCTCTTCTACAACGGGCGCCCCTCAGCCCCGTGGGGCCACCAGCTCGAAGGCCACCAGCTCAGAGGTCCGGGGGGATTCGGCGCCGCTGAAGTGGGCGGTGACCCGCCAGAAGTAGGGTCCCACCTCGCGGGGCACCGAAGGGGGCCACGGAGCCGACGGCTCGACGAAGCCGTCGCCGACCCAAAGCCTCTCCCCCAGGCCGTCGAGGAGCTCCAGCGAATAGCCGATCGCCGTGGGCACCGGTCGCCAGGCGAAGCCGACGTCCGTGGCCGCCACGGGGCCATCGGGGGTCAGGTCTTCGAAAACCTCGCCGGAGGCCGAGCGTTCCACCGGATCGCCCCCATGAAGCGGAGGATCGACAACGGGGGCGGGGCCCCGGCCGACCATCACGACCGCCAGAGCCGCCGCCGCCGCCAGGCCCAGCCACCAGGGCCGCAGTCCCCGCCGCCGGCCCGGGACCTGAGCCGGGCGGTCCCCGGGGGGTCCCCCGGCTTCTGGGGACCTGGGCACCGGAACGGGGCCGGGCTCGGGCCGGGCCAACGCAGGCCCAGGGGACGACGGGGCGATGGCGCCGGGGTCGAATTCCACCGCCGCGGCCTGGACGTGGGCCACGGCGTCCCAGATCTCGCGGCACGCATCGCAGCGTTCGATGTGGCGCCGTGCCGCCCTTTCGCTGAAGGCGTCGAGCTCTCCGCAGGCCAGCTGCAGGAAGGTCTCGTCATCGAGATGCTCATCCATCGTCCCGCTCCTCGAGCAGCGCCCGGCGGAGATCCGCCATTCCCCGCGCCACCAGGTTTCGAGCCCGCTGGTAGGTCCAGCCGTACTCGTCCATGATTTCCCGAACTCGATAGCCCGCCAGGTGGGCGACGACGGCCCGACGCCGATCGTTCGCCAGCCCGGCGGTGATGCGATCCAACTTGCCGGCGATCTCCCCGCCGGCGAACCGCTGCTCTGGATTCGGTGCCTCGTCCCTGGGCGGCGCCTCCGCGGGGTCGAGGGGCTCTTCCCCGCGCTGGCGGAGCTTGCGGACGAGGCGAATGGTCTCCCGTACAGCGGCTCTGTACAGGTAAGAGGATGGATGGTCGATGGTTTGCTCACGGGCCATCTGTTTCCACAGCTCGAGGGCCACCTGCTGCTCCAGATCCTCCACCAGATGCCCGTGCTCTCGGCCCGCGACTTTGCGAATGGCACCGCGGATCACGTTGCCGTACTCGCCGATCAAGGCCTCGAAGCGATGCAGGGCCCGCCGGTGGGCTTCCGGATCGGCCGCCGGATCCTCTGCGGGGTCCGGAGAGAGCCTCTTGTCCGTGAATTGCCTGACCATTCTCTCCGAATCCTCTCATGGTTGAGCAACGAGCGCACGCCGGCCCTCTCTAGGTGGCAGCAGGACGCGTTGGTCCACAGAACGGCTCCAGAGCCGAAAGGTTTAGTACCACACCACTAGAGGAACCGCCCATGCCGAGATATTCGAATCGCCCAACCGCTCCCCGGCACCGCCGCTGGCTCGCCGCAGTCGGGATGCTTCTCGCCTGCCAGCTCGTCACCCATGCCGAGATCCCCGGCAACCTGGTGGACGACCCCCCGCCACCCGCGCCACAGCCCTGCAAGGAGGCGGCGTTCAACTATTCCATCCTCAACACCTCCCCCTCCCTGGTGGACGGCCTCAACCTCCACCTCGATCAGGTCCAGGACGCCTTCGAGGTGCTGGTGGACCACGGGAACCCCTTCGGCATGCCGGTGGCGCAGGGCGCCACGGTGGACGGGGGCTACCGGCTGACCTTCGACGGCGCCGACGTCCAGCCGGGTGAGGTGGTGCGGGTCGCCGCCTGCGTCGACTCGTCGAGCTTGGGCTGGGTGGGGGCGGAACCGATCCTGTGGCTCTTGGGGGGACAGCCGGCCCCAGGGGCCCCCGCACCGCCGACCGTCGGTCATCGGATCCTCTCCCAGCACCTCGGCGCCGGACAGTACGCAATGACCCTCGAACTATTCCAGGAACGTCTCCTGACCCTGGCGATCGAGGACCTCGAAGTCGCCCTGGGCCCCGTGGCCCCCCTGGCGGATCTGCACCACGGTGCCGGAACCGATCTGTCGTGGACGCCGGTGGTGGCCCTCGCCGAGCTCTCCGCGCCGGCGCCCGGCGGCCCGCCCTCGGTCCTGAGCCTGCCCCTGCCAACCCACGTGTCTTTCGCCGATCCGCGGGCCCTCTTCGTCCGCTTCGTCGCCACCGACACCTCGGGGTCGAAGGAGAGTATCGAGGTGGTTCTTCAGTTCGGGCTCGACGCCCTCCTGCGGCCCCGGCACTTCGATCTCCGGGCGATCGAGGAGGCGAATCTCCAGAGCCGCGTCGGCGGCGCCGAAATCCTCCAGCGGGGCCGGATGGACCTACCGGAGACGGGAACCACCGTGTGGCGCTACAAGCTGGTGGACACAGCCGGGGACCGTTTCGATGTCGGCCTCGATCCCCAAGGAAACGCCGTCGCCGCCGAAGCCCTTTGGAACACGGAGCGGGGGCTCCATCTAGCCAGCCACGGCAAGATGTCCGCCGAGCTCGCCGAGCTGCTGCCGGAGGCAGATCCCACCGCCCTGATCGACGTCGGGATCTGGCTGGAGGTGGACCCGTCCCTCGAGGCCCGCGCCCCGAAGCGGCCGACCGCCTCGAAGCCCTTGTCCATCGAGACCCTGAACGACCTGGCGGAAGCGTTCACCGCCCACCTACGCCAGCGGGCGGCAGAGGCCGCCGAGCCGGTCCTCGCCGGCCTCACCGGCTTGGATCCCGAAGCCAGTGCCGCCGCCGGGGCCCCGGTGCTCTTCGCCCAGCTGCGGCCCAGTCAGATCCAGCAGGTGGCGTCGTGGCCCGGCGTGGCCGCTCTGTACCCCGTCAGGGAAACCCGGCCCGAGATGGCCACGGCGCTCACCACCACCGGCGCCAGGATCGTCCACCTCGCGGGCACGCTCGGCGGCGGTGAGCGGGTCGGTATGGTGGAGGTAGGGGCGGACCATGTTCCGGAGATCCATCCGTTCCTGCCGTTGGCCCTTCAGCCCCGGGAAGCCCTCTGCACCAGCCCCCACGCCACCGGCGTCGCCGGGATCCTCGCCGGCCCCCACTCGACCGAGGCCGGCATCGCCCCCGGCGCCTCCTTGGTGGTCTCCGGTAGCTGCTCCGGCTCCGTCGCGGAGCTTGAGGACGCGGTCCTGTGGCAGCTGGAGCAAGGGGTGCGGGCCGTCAACTTGAGCTGGGGCACCCGCGAAGGCGACGCCCCGGGTATCTTGGACCGGACCTTCGACGACCTCGCCTTCATCGGCGGCGCCACCTTCGTCACCTCCGCCGGCAACGAAGGATGGCCCTGCGCCTACGACGGGGGCGGCGTCACCAGCCCGGGGCGGGGCTACGGCGTGATCGCCGTCGGCAGCCTGGACGACCGCGTCCCCGGTGCGCCGACCCTGGGCCTGTGCTCCAGCTACGCCGACCCCGCGTCCGCCCACGGTGACCGCCGCAAGCCGGACCTCGTGGCCCCCGCCATGGACCTGGTCACGACCGTCGACGGGGCCCCGTGGATCGGTACCCCAGGCAGCGGCTCCAGCTACGCCTCGCCGATGGTGGCGGGGGGTGTGGCTCTGCTCTTCGAACGGGATCCGAGGCTCCGCTTCCATCCCGAGGCGGTGAAGGCGCTGCTCCTCGCCACCGCCGGCCTCAATGTGGAGGGCCGGGCCGGGTTCTCGGACCGCGACGGAGCGGGCGCCGTGCAGCTGCACCAGGCCGCCGACGCCGCCGGAAACGGCAACGGCCGGAGCTGGGACACCGTCCCCTACGATTGCGCCGGCAGGCCTGAAGCGGAGGTCGACACCATCACTCTGGCCGCCGGTCGCCGCACCCGCATCGCCGTCGCCTGGGGGCAGCCCGCCACCTTCGATGACTACCACCACCGCCCCGCCGCGGATCTCGACCTGGAGATCTGGACGAACGGCGCCCGGGTCGCCGCGTCGAGCAGCTTCGACGACACCTTCGAGATCGTCGACTTCGAGGCACCCACGTCCGGTATCTACCGGGTTCGGGTGGTGAGAAACCGCTGCGACCAGTCCCCGGGGCACCTCGCCTGGGCCTGGTGGCAGTCCCCGTAACTGGACCCGTGCATCTGAGCTAGGGCGAGCTCTCGACTCGACTTCACCTGGGCCTTCGGCCCGGGGGAAGCCGGGGGACCGGTCCAAACTAGCGTCGGCTCCGGTCGTCTTCGGCCTGCAAATCGTCCAGGGCGCCGGACACGCGGTCCATGATCGAGTCCAAGACATCGAGCTCGCCGGGTTCGAGGGTCGACATCATGGCCTCCACCACCCGGTTCTGCAGGGCGAAGGAGCGACGCACCAGCCGCCGACCCGCCGGGGTCAGGTGCAGGACGCGGCGACGGGCGTCGGCGGCGTCCGTACCACGGTCGACGAGGCCGCGGTCCTCGAGCTTGCGGATCAGGGCGGAGACGTTGCTCTTCACCACCAAGAGCCGCTCCGCCAGTTCCCCCTGGGTCGATCCCCCCTGGCGGTAGACCGCCACCAGCACCTCGTGCTGGGCGATGGTGAGGTCGAGTTCCCGGAGCAGCCCTGCGAGGACGCGTTGGCATTTGAGGAAAGTCTTGCCGACGGTAAGCCAGGAGGGGTATCCGTCGACTTCGGGAAGTGGGACCGGGGATCGCATCGCCGCACCATCGTATCTAAATCCCTTGACGATTCCCGGACGCTCCGTGGTACCCTCCGATTAGTTCACATGTGAACCAATCATGTGAGCCAATCAGGAGCCCACGATGCCCACAGACCACCCCCACGAGCCTTCCCCCGCCCACCGCCCGGCGTCGATCCCCCCCGATCGTCCCCCCGAGTGCGAGCCCCCTAGCCGGCTGGCGACTTTCCTCGAGGTGCGGGCTCCCCTGGACTGGCTCGGGGTCGCCTTCAAGCTGCCCCAGCTGGCCCGCGCCCCCCGGGGGGACGGTCGTCCGATCCTGCTCGTGCCGGGCTACCTGGCGGACGGCCTCTCCATGACGCCCCTCCGCTCCTTCCTGAGGGCCCTCGGCTACCGCGCCTCGGACTGGGGCCTGGGGCGCAATCGGGGGGACGTGGAGGACGACATCCAGCGCCTCGGGTCCAGGACCGTGGAGGCCCGCGCCGACTTCGACGGCGCCCCCCTCACCCTCATCGGCTGGAGCCTCGGGGGTGTGCTCTGCCGGGAGGTGGCCCGGCTGTTCCCGGACTCGGTGCGGGAGGTGATCACGTTCGGTACCCCGATCGTCGGTGGCCCCAAGTACACGGCTGTGGCGGATCGAATGGTCCGCGAGAAGGGCCTGGACCTGCCCGCCCTCGAGGAGGACATCCACCGCCGCAACCGGCTCGGCTTCCCCCAGGCCGTGACGGCCATCTTCAGCAAGTCCGACGGCGTCGTCGGCTGGCGGTCGTGCGTGGACTGCTACAACCCCCAGGCCCGAAACGTCGAAGTGCGCGGTTCCCACGTGGGCCTCGGGATCAATCCCGAGGTGTGGCTCACCATCGCCCGGACCCTGGCGAACGGGGCCTGAGCGCCGACTCGGAAGATCAACTTACGCCCCATTTACGCTATAGTGGGGCATGGGCAGACGACCCCACGACCCGCGGTTCCCCAAGCAGCGCTCCGACGACCCGAACCTCCACACCGCCACCGGTCAAGGCGCCGATTCCGGCCGCCCCGCGGAGCCCGCCGGACCGCCGTCCCGGGATTTCGGCTACGGCCTCCGCCAGCTTCGCCTCTCCCCCGGCGCCCGCAAGGAGCAGGTCCGTCGCCGGGAGTACCGACCCCGGCGGCGGGTGCCCCGGCGCTATGTCGAGCTGCACGCG
Source organism: Acidobacteriota bacterium (assembly GCA_038748685.1). Taxonomy (GTDB): domain Bacteria; phylum Acidobacteriota; class Thermoanaerobaculia; order Multivoradales; family J023; genus JAUIJL01. The sequence continues at coordinate 23,782 of JBCDIS010000038.1, forward strand.
GCGTCGGCCTTTTCGTTCCTCGACGGCGCGTCCCTGCCGGAGGATCTGGTGGCCCGGGCCGCGGAGCTGGGCCTGCCGGCGATGGCGCTGCTGGACCGTAACGGCGTGGCCGGGGCCCCCCGTTTTCACAAGGCCGCCAAGGAGGCGGGGACGCGGGCCCTGGTGGGGGCGGAGGTGGTGCTGGCGGACCGCGACGCGCCCCCCACCGGCCGCACGGCGAAGATGACCCGCCGGGAGGCCGCCGCCCGCTCCCTCGAAGGCCACCGTCTGGCGCTCCTGGTGCGCGACGCCCGGGGCTACCGCAACCTCTGCAAGCTGCTGACCGCCGCCGCCCGCGGCCGGCCGAAGGGGGACGCGCGGGTGGATTGGGGGCGTTTGCGTCAGCACGCCGCCGGGCTCCACTGCCTCACCGGCGGCGCCGAGGGTCTTCTGGCCCACGAGCTGCGATCCGGCGGCATGGAGGCCGGCCGCGGTCTGCTGGGGCGGCTGCGGGACCTGTTTTCCGGCCATGTCCACGTGGAGCTCCAGCGCCACCACCTGCGCTCGGAGGAGCAGCGGAACCAGGCCCTGGTGGAGCTGGCCCATCGCCTCCGGCTGCCGCTGGTGGCCACCGGCGGCGTGCGCTACGCCACTCCGCGGGACAAACCCCTCTTCGACGTTCTCACCTGCGCCCGGCACTACACCCACGTCGACGCCGCCGGCGCCCGCCTGGACCAGCACCGGGAGCGGTACCTCAAGAGTGCCGAGGAGATGTTCGCGCTCTTCGCCGATCTGCCGCGGGCGGTGGAGGAATCGGTGGTGCTGGCGGACCAGCTGGAGTTCACCCTGGCGGACCTCGGCTATCGATTCCCCGATTTCCCCCTTCCCCCCGGCGAAACGGCGGCGTCGTTCCTCCGTCAGGTGACCTGGAACGAGGCCCGGGCCCGCTTCCGCCCCTTGACCGCCCGCGCCCAGGCCCAGCTGGAGAAGGAGTTGGGGATGATCGAGAAGCTCGATCTGGCGGGCTATTTTTTGATCGTCTGGGACCTGATCCGCTTCTGCAAGCGCGAGGGGATCATGGCCCAGGGCCGGGGATCGGCAGCCAACAGCGCGGTTTGCTACGCGCTGTCGATCACCGCGGTCGACCCGGTGCGCATGGAGCTTCTCTTCGAGCGGTTCCTTTCGGAGGAACGGGGGGAGTGGCCCGACATCGACCTCGATCTCCCCTCCGGCGACCAGCGGGAGAAGGTGATCCAATACGTGTATTCCCGCTACGGTCCCCACGGCGCCGCCATGACCGCCAACGTGATCACGTACCGCGACAAGCTGGCGGCGCGGGAGGTGGGCAAGGCCCTGGGGTTCTCGATGGAGCAGGTGGGCAAGCTGTCGAAGCGCCTCGGCCGCCTGCGTTACGACGTCTCCCGCGGCGATGAGCGGGACCTCACGGAGGAGATCCGGGCCGCCGGTTTCGACCCCGGGCATCTCCGGGTGCGTCATTTCCTGCACCTTTGGCAGCGGATCAAGAACCTGCCCCGGCATCTCGGGCAGCATTCCGGCGGCATGATCGTGGCCCAAGGGCGGCTGGACGAGGTGGTGCCCCTGGAGCCGGCGTCGATGCCCGGGCGTGTGGTGGTGCAGTGGGACAAGGACGATTGCGCCGACCTCGGCATCATCAAGGTGGATCTCCTCGGTCTCGGGATGCTCAACGCCCTCGAAGAGGCCGTGCCACTGATCGGCCGCCACGAGGGGGTCCACGTGGACCTCGCCCACCTCCCCGAGGACGACCCAAAGGTGTTCGACATGCTGCGCCGGGCCGACACGGTGGGGGTGTTCCAGGTGGAGAGCCGGGCCCAGATGGCGTCGCTGCCCCGCAACGACCCGAAGCGCTTTTACGACCTGGTGATCCAGGTGGCGATCATCCGCCCCGGTCCCATCGTCGGGGGCATGGTCCACCCGTTCTTCGACCGCCGCCAGGGGCGCGCGCCGGTCCGCTACCCCCACCCGAGCCTGGAGACGATCCTGAAGCGCACCCTCGGGGTCCCCATCTTCCAGGAGCAGCTGCTGCGGATCGCCATGGTGGCGGCGGGGTTCTCCGGCGGCGAGGCGGAGGAGCTACGCCGCGCCATGGGTTTCAAGCGCTCCGCCGAGCGTATGGAGGCCATCGAGCGCAGGCTGCGCAGCGGGATGTCGGACCGCGGCATCGTCGGCGAGGTCCAGGATCAAATCGTCCAGTCGATCACCTCCTTCGCCCTCTATGGCTTTCCGGAATCCCACGCCGCCAGCTTCGCCCTCATCGCCTACGCCAGCGCTTACCTCAAAGCCCACCACCCCACCGCCTTCTACGTCTCCCTGCTGAACGCCTGGCCCATGGGGTTCTACCACCCCGCGACCCTACTCAAGGACGCCGAGCGCCACGGCGTCCGCGTGCTACCCATCGACGTCACGCGGTCCGGCTGGCGGTGTACCTGGGAGGACTTGGGGACGGGCGGCTCGGGGATGGGCGGCTCGGGGACGGGCGGCTCGGGGACGGGCGACTCGCGTGGGGCCGCCTCGGGTCCCGTGCTCGCTTCCTCAGGGTCGCATCCCTTCGGGATGGCTTCGGGGGACGGCGACGGGGGGCGAAGGGACGACGAGGGAGCGCGGCTCTCTGGGACAGGTGGGGGTGATGCTCCGCTTCGGTCGCTGTGCTCGGGACCCGAGGCTGGGGGGACGGGTGTCGGGGGAGGCGGAGTGGGAGGCGGAGTGGGTGGCGGAGGAAAAGGAGGGAGGGAGGAGGGACGGCGGTATTTGTTCGATCGACGGCGTCGGGGAGAGCCACGTGGGGAGGCGAAGACTCGGCAGAGGCAGAGGCAGAGACGGGGGAATGGAGGTGAGGTCCGGGGGGCGATTCGGCTGGGGCTTCGCTATGTGCGGGGGCTGAAGGCGGAGGTGGGGGCGCGGATCGAGGCGGAGCGACGCAGGCGGCCGTTCGACAGTCTGGAGGATCTGACCTACCGCTGCGGGCTGGACCGGGATGCCCTCGACCGGCTGTCCTACGCCGGGGCCCTGGTGGGTTTTGGGATGACGCGGCGGGAGGCGGTGTGGCAGGCGGCGCGGCTGGGGCGCAAGGCGGGGCCTCTGCTGGCGGCGCTGCCCGGGGAGGCGGGGTCTCCCCTGGCGGAGATGAGCCCCTTGGAGGAAACGGCGGCGGATTTCCAAGCCACGGGCCTGACCCCCGGACCCCACCCGATGGCTTACGCCCGCGGGGAGCTGCGTCGACGGGGGGTGACGACCTGCGCCGATCTGGAGGCTTTGCCGTCGGGCCGGAAGGTGGCCTTCGCCGGCTCGGTGATCGTCCGCCAACGGCCGGGGACCGCCAAGGGCATGCTCTTTTTGACCCTGGAGGACGAGACGGGTATGGCCCAGGCGATCTTCTCCCCGGACCTCCTCGCCCGCCGGCGGGAGGTGATCGTGGGGGCCAACGGCCTGGTGATCGAGGGAATGCTCCAGCGCCGGGACGGCTCGATGTGTATCAAGGCGGAGGAGGTGTGGCCCATCGAGCGCCTCTCCCCTACCCCCAGCCATGACTGGCACTGAGGATCCAGCCGCGGCGACCGGAATCTAACCGGAAATCAGGGCGAAGCCCCCAGCAGCGCCGCCATTTCCTCCGCCGACACCACCCGGTCATAGATGCGCACGTCGTCGAGCTGACCGTCGAGGGCCCAGCCGAAGCCGGAGTTGTCGCCGGCGGCGCGGCGGGCCCCTAGGCAGACGTCCACCCCGTTGGTGGCGGTGCCGCTGCTCTGGGGGACGCCGACGGCCACGCCGTCGACCCACAGCTGCTGGGTGCCGGAGGCGGCGTCGTGGACCACCGCCACCAGGTGCCAGAGGCCGTCGTCGACCCGGACGTTCTGCAGCCGGCCCTGGATGTTGGCGCGGCCGCCGATGTTGGCGTAGAGGTGGGAACGGCCGTCCCGGTCGTTGTCGTAGAGGTAGAGCTGGTATTGCCGCTGGCCGAGGTTGGCGTGGGCCTTGCCGACGATCGTCCCCTCGGCCCCCGCCGGAACCCGTATCCAGGCCATGAGGGTCAGTTCGTCGGTGGCGGGGCGCAGGTCGAGCTCCGCCGGCTGCCCCACCACCACCGCCTGACGGTCGGCGCTGTCGAAGTCGAGGGCGCCGCCGACGGCGCCGGCGCTCCAGATGGGCGCCGCGGCGTCCCCCCGCAGTTGGCCGTCGTTCGCCCACGCGGCGTCGGCGGCGACGGTGCCTGCGCCGTCGTCGAGGCGCCAATGCCCCATGAGCCCCACGGTGGCGTCCACCACTGTCACCGTCACGTCGTCGCTGACGACGGACGCCCCGTCGTCGGCGGTGAGGCGGAAGACATAGGTGCCGGCGGCGGAGAAGGAGGCGCTGGTGGACGGGCTCGTCGGGTGGCTGAGGTAGGCCGCCCCCGGACCGCTCACCAGGCCCCAGGACACCGCAGACGGCGACGGCAGGCCGTCGTCCACCACGGAGCCGTCGAGGATCACATCTTCGACGTCGAGGATCGCCCGCGCCGGGCCGGCGTCCACCGTCGGCGGGGTGTCCACCGGCTGGGGGGAGCCCAGGGCCGCCGATTCCGCCGGTTCGAGGGCTCGTCCATAGACCCGCACGTCGTCCAGCCAACCCTGGAAGTAGCGGTTGGCGGGGGACACGGAACGGCCCCCCAGAACCAGGTCGACGACGGGATCGAAGGGGCCGCCACCCTGGGCGTCGAACCGCGCCACCTCGCCGTCGACGTCGATCCGGGTTCCGGAGCCGTCCACCGCCACCACCACGTGGTGCCAGTCGCCGTCGTCGAAGGCGTTGGGGCCGGGACCGGGAACGTCTAGGTAGCGTCCGCCGGGGTCGTCGGCGTCCCGCAGCACGGTCCGCAGCTGATCGGCGCCGGTGCCGGGGGATCCGGTCTCCGGCAGGTAGACGTTGAGGCTGTGGGGCACGTCGAAGGCCCCGTGGCTGAAGAGGTATTGGAAGCTGGTGCCGACGAGGTCGACGGCGCGGAACCAGAGCGCCACGGATAGCTCGGTGCCCAGGTCGAAGTCCGGCACGGTCACCCGATCCCCGACGCCGTCGAAGTAGAGGGCGCCCCCGGAACGTCCGGCGGGATCGAAGGAGGGCCCCTGCAGGACTCCGTGACGGCCGGCGCCGGAGACGTCGTCGGCACTGCCGTCGTCGAAGCTCCAATGGGCCAGTAGCCCCGCCCCCGGGTCCGCCACGTCCACCGTCACCGCGTCGTGGAAACGCTCCACCCCGTCGTCCACCTCGAGACGTAGCCGGTAGGTCCCCGGGGCGGCGAAGGTCACGCCGGTGTTGAGGGCCGTGGGGTTGGCGATCGCCGCCATGCCCGCAGGTCCCGACGCCAGGCGCCACTCCACCGCGAAGGTCGGCGCCAGGCCGGAACCGGCGAGCGAGCCGGAGAGCGCGGCGGCCACCGGGGCCGATGACGAAAGGGCCTGGTCGGCACCGGCGCTCACCATCGACGCTGCGGCCCAGGCCTCGGCGTGGAACTGAAGATTCTCGATCCCGGCGCCGCCGTAGAGGGCTCCGCTGGAGTGCCCCACCCCCGGGACCACCTGGTACTCGTGGTCGAGGCCGAGGGCCACCAATTCGTCCCGGAGGGCCTCGGCGTCGACCCGAAAACCGTCGAGCTCCCCCACCCAGATCCGCAGGGCCGGTTCGTCGATCCGCAGGTCGTCCTGGGCCTGGGTGAACCGCTGCGGTTCGAAGCCGCCGCCGGACATGGAACCCGCGGCGTAGCGCGACGGGTCGGCGTTCAGGTAACGGGAGACGGCCCGGGAGCCGAGGGAGAAACCCTCTAGGGAGCGGTGGCTGCGATCGGCGATGGTGCGCCAATTGAAATCCACGTGGGCGACGAAGTCCCGGGTCACCAGGTCCGTGAGGTCGTCGTTCCAGCTGCCGTTCGGGGACGCCGGAGCCACCAGGATCATGGGGGGTACGAGCCCCTGGGCGATGGCGGCGTCCATGCGCTCGGAGGCGCTGGATCCCGGAGTCGACAGCCCCGCCAAGGTGCCCGCCAGGTCCAGGTGGTCACCCCCGGAGCCGTGGAGCCAGTAGACCGCCGGGTAGCGGGCGTTGTTACCCGGCGTGTAGTAGCCCGGCGGGGTGTAGATCAAGTAGTCGACGGTGCCCCAGGCCGGGCTCGTGTAGACGTGCTCCGCCAGGACGCCGGCACCCTGCCCCCCGCTCTGGGTCCACCCGGCGGTGAGGATCAGGAGAATCAGGGCGCCGAGAACGCGGCGCCAGCCGACTCGGCACTCCGCAGTGGAGGGGATGACGGAAGCGACTTCGACGGAGGGGGGGACGGGCTGGGACATAGGCGTTCCTGCTGAAGGGTCGAACACGCTGCGCTCGTCGCGACCGCGTTCGACGGGTAAAGACGGCGGGACAGCGGGACAGACCGCTCCGCCGCGGGGCTTCACCACCCGACCCGTTGGGACCTGAAATGAAATGGATCCGCGGATCCTAGCGACCGCTGTTCGAGAGTTCAACTTTTGCAAATATGCCTCTACCTAAGCCCGCGGCGACGGGTCGGAGCCCAGAAACTTCGGCGAACCCCCTCGGTTGCGCCCAGGGACGCTGCGGTGTCCAAGGATTTGGATCGCTCGCAGGATGAGCGACCGCCGGGGCGCCTCTCGCCCCGAAGATGATCCGACTGGCCACCCCGCCGGGGCGGGTCGGGACCCCCGCGTCCCCCACTCGGCCCTCCGGCCGCCCCTTCGCACGGATCTTGCTGCCCCACTGTTTCAAGCCCCGAAGCCCTTGCCGCTTGCCCTGGAGGTGCACCATGCTCAGACGACGATCCACCGAATCTCGACAGAGTCCGGCCCGCTGCGGGCCGCCCATGCCACGACGGGGAACGGGACGCCCCGTCGGACCGGCGGCGCTGGCCCTCGGCCTGTGGATCGTCGCCGGCCTCGGGTCGGCGGAGGCCCAGGTAACCCTTCCCCTGGAACGCTATGACGAGCTCCGCCGGGAGGGGCGTTCCGCCCCGGACCCGGAGCCGCAGCCGCCGGCTCCCCTCGCCTTCGAGGTGGCGGACCTGGACATCGACCTCGACGGCGACAGTGCACGGTTCACCCAGCACCTAACCCTCAGCCTCTACGCCGAGGGCTGGCGGACCGTTCCCCTATCGCCCCTCGGCACCTTCGTCGACGCCGACTTCGGCGGCCTCGAAGGCAGGATCGTCACCGAGCCCGAAACCGCTCTGCGGATTCGGGGGAAGGGACGGCATCGGGTGCGACTGGTTTCGGTTCTTCCGGTGGAACGGGACGAGCTGGTGACGCGGCACGTGGGCAGGCTCGGCTTCGTCACCCCCGCCGCCGCGGTGGTCCGCGGTCGCCTGAACCTGCCGGAGGGCGCTGACGAGGTGCGGGTGACGGGCCCCGTGGCCTTCACGGACGACCGCCCGAGGGGAAGGGGCTTCACCGCCGGCTCCGGTCAAACCGTGGGTTTCGATGTCCACCGCTCCTCCGGCGCCCCTGGCCGCGAGTCCCTGCCCCTGCGCTTCGAGAGCCGCGCCGCCGTCGGCCTCGTGGTGGGGCGCAACGCCCGGAACCTGAGGGCCGAGATCCAGATCCGAGTCCTCCAGGGCCAGCTCTCCTCGATCGAGCTGCCGCTTCCCCCGGGATTCGAGGTGGAGGATGTCACCCTCGACGACGCCACCGGATGGCGGGTGGAGGACGGCGTGCTCAGGGTGACCCCCGGGGCGCCGGCGGAGGGTCGGTTAGAGGTCGCCATGACCGCCAGCGCCGGCCCCGGGGACACCTTCGATCTAGCGCCCTTTGTACCCGCCGGCAGCCGCAGCTCGATGACGGTCGGCCACATCGCCGTCGAAGGAGACGGTCTGCTGGAGCTCCTCGACCTCGGCGACGCCCGCGCGCCGGAATCCCAGTGGGAACGCCAGCTCGCCCAGCGCTGGCGGGGCATTCCGGGGCAGGCCCTCGTGCTGGCGGAACGGGGTCGGCCACCGCGCTGGCGGGCGGAATGGGCGGAGTCCACCGACGTCCTCGCCGCCCAGGTCGACCATCTGTGGCTGGAGGCCTTCGTCGGGGAGGACGGCCGCGCCCTCTACCGGCTGTGGGCCGAGGTCCGCAGCACCGGCGCTCCGCTCCTGACCCTGGAGCTGCCGACGGGCTCGGAGCTCCTGACCGCGAGCCGCGAGGGTCTGGGGATCCTCCCCGGCGAGGTCCATGGGGCGTGGGGGGTACCGCTAACCTCCAACGGCGGCTCCCAGAGGGTCCACCTGACGGCGCTGGTTCCGATCGGGGATGGCCTCCGCGGCGGCGACCGTGACCGCAGCATCGCCCTGCCGATGCCCAAGCTGTCGGCGCCGGTGGCCCGCATCGAAGTGCGGACGATCCTACGGTCCGGGGCCGAGTACTCCCTGGCGCGGCCGGAACGGGCCGGAAAGGTCTCGGCGCCGCCGTCGATCTACCGCGAAGCCCCCACCTCCCAGCTCGGCCAACAGCTGGCGCGCTTCGTAGCGGTTCCCGTCGGGGGCGGGTTCCTCGATCCCGGAGACGGCTTCGAGGTTGTCGAGGCGGCCTGGAACGCCATGGCCCCGAATCCGGAGGCCCTGCGGGTGGAGGTGAACGACGACAACCCCAGGAAGGAGTGGTTCTGATGTCGAGGCTCGAAGCCCACACGAGGTCTATCCCAGGGATGCTGTCGTGGACCTTGATGCTCGTCGGCCTTTCGCTGCTCGCCGTCACCGCGGCGGCCGGCGGGAAGGACGGGTCCGGGGCCGGCGAGGTCACCCTTCCGGTGGCGGACTACCATCGCCTCCAAGCCCAGGCGGAGGCGGCCCGGGCTCGGGCGCAGGCCCTTTCCGACGCCGCCGAGGCGCCGATCCACGCCCTGGTGAGCTACCGGCTTTTCGTTCGTATCGAAGATGGGGGCGCGATCCTCGAGGCGCGGTACGAGGTGGAGCGCAGGGGCACGCCGGCGAAGCCCGTTCCCCTCGCCGTCGCCGGCCTGCCGACGGGGGCCACCGTGGAGCCGGCGGACGCCGGGGCGTCCCTCCATCGAGACGGGGGCTCCATGGTGTTGGTGGCCCCGAAATCGGGGCGCTACACCGTGATCGTGACCTCCCGCGCCCGGCTCGCCTCACCCGTCGGCGCGATCCAGCTGCCGGCCACCGGGGCACCGGTGGCGAGCGCGGTGGTGGATCTGCCGGCGGAGCTCGACTGGCGATGCGAGGGCGCCGTGCCGGTGGTGGCCTCCGACGAAAGCCGGGGTGCCCCCTGGACGGCCGACGACGGGCCCGCCCCCGGACGCCAGCGGGTTCACCTGGCCTTGAGCCGCGCTTCGAGGCACCTCCTGGAGGTCAGCAGCCGGGTGGACACCCGCGACGCCGACCGCCTCCTGGCCCACACCGAAGTGGTGACGATCGTGGAGCTGGGGCGGGATTCGATGGCGCGGCGGGACATCGTCACCTACGACGTGTCCCGGGGGGAGCTGGCGAGCTTCGAGGTGGACCTGCCGAACGGGTTCGACCTCGACCAGGTGGCGACGGACGAGGGGCCTTCGTCGGCCTGGCCCGAGGGCGACCGCCTGACCGTTCCCCGTACCCAGCGCCTCGACGACGCAGGTCACGTGATGTTGGAGTCGAGGCCCCTACCCCTGGGGGACGTCCTGCCCCTGGCCCCGATCACTCCGGGGCCGCCCCCCAGGGCCCGCTACCTCGTCCTCGCACCCTCCATCGCGGCGGACGTGACGCCGGAGCCGGCGGCGGCGTGGCGGCGGGTGGATCTCGACGACCTGCCGAGCTACGTGGGGGGCGACGTAGCGGCGGTCGGCCCGAGCGCCGCGTGGCGGCTTCTGGACACCGGCGGCGCAGCCCCCTCGCTGCGGATCCGTGCGCTGCCGGCGGCGGACGTCTCCCAGGCCCAGCTGGCGGACCGGCGGACCACCACGTTGATGACCCAGGAGGGCACCCTCGTCCACCGTGACGTCCTCGAAATCGATCGCCCCTCGGGACATCTAGACTGGTCCCTGACTCCGGGGCTCGAGCTCTGGTCGGTGACCGTGGACGGTCAAGCCGTCCGACCCGTGGAGCGGGGCGGAGTCCTGGCGATCCCCCTCGCCTTTGGCGGCAGGTCGAGGGCCACCGTCGAGATGGTGACCCGCGGCTTCAGCCCGCTGGGGTCGAAGCGGCAAGCCCTGGAGCTCAGCCTGCCGTCGCCGCGGGCCGCGGTCCGCGTCCACCGCTGGCGCTTGCTGCTACCGGAGAGTCATCGCTATCGGTTCGCCGAGGGGACGCTGTGGCCTGCGGAGTCCCGACGTGAAATACGGTCCACCTCCGGCGGGGCGTTCACCGCCGTGAAGCTACCGCCGGGGAGCCAGGGGGTGGCGGGTCAGGTGGTCGATCCGGACGGCTCCCCCCTTCCCGGGGTCACGGTGACTTTGGTCGGGGGCAGCCCCCAGCGCTGGACCGTCACCACCGATGCGAACGGCCACTATCGACTCCTCGATGTTCCGAAGGGGCGGTACACCCTGCGGGCGGAGCTAGCCGGGTTCGACACCGTCAAAGCCACGGCCTCGATCCCCGGCACCGGGGTCGCCGAGCGCAACCTCCGCATGCCCTTCGGAGAGATCCAGGAGGCGATCATGGTGACCTCCGCGTTCGAAATGGAGGACCGACGCATCCCCGCCGAGGCGGACGCCGCCGACCCGGAGCAGACCCTGAGATCCCTGCGGACCGGCCTGGCCTCGGGGGTCAAACCCCTGCGGATCGAGGTTCCCGAGGAGGGCAAGCTGTTGACGCTGGTGGGGGCCCTGCCCCCGGGGGAGGTCACCGTCAGCCTGGAGGTCCGCCCCGAACGGCGCTGAGGCCCTTCCCCGGGGATCGGGTCGGGGTCCTCAGCTGGCCTGGACCCACCCCCGCTTGACGCCCTTCGCCAGCATCGCCTCGGCGATACCGTCGGCGGTTTCGAGGTCCGGGGCGAGGCGCACTTCCCGCTGTAGGGGCTGCTTGCGGCCGGGGCTGAAGTCGGTCCAGTGGACGACGAAGGGCGGGTAGGCGGGGTCCACTTCCTCCTTGTGGGTTCGCCAGATGAGCAGCTTGCGCACCGCCAGCTTGTCCTTGGTGGTCTTGGTGTAGACCTCCCGCCGCACGATCTCGCTCTTCGGGCGCTCCACCCGCGCCACCGCCTGGTCGAGCTCGGGGATCTCGACCCGCTCCAGGACCTGGGCGGCCCGCACGTCCACCGTGTCCACCTGCTTGTCGTCGCGGATCCGCTCGAAAATCGGGTGCAGCAGGCTGGCGCCGGACTTTAGCTGCACCGGCGTCCAGCCGACGCCGGGGGCGAAATCGAGGACCATGCGGCGTACCGGACGGGCGGAGCTGTCCTCCACCAGCACGTCGGTACACTTGATCTCGACCACCATCTTCGGGTCGACGAAGCGGTAGAGGGCCCCCGTGGAGCTGGCGAAGCGGTACGACGACTCCACCACCGTCGGCCCCAGGGCGCGGTAGAGCTCGGCGCGGAACTCGTCCGTCCCCAGGTTGCCGCAGGAACCCACCAGCTGGAACTGGCCGTTCTCCCGCACCAGGGCCAGCAGGATCGACCGCACGTGGTCCCGCTCTTCGGTCTTCTCGGTGAAGCCGACGACGGCGACGTCGAGGGTGAAGACCGGCTTGAGCTTGAAGACCCGGCCGTCGAAGGGACGGACCACCAGCCCCTCCCCTTTGCCTCCGTCGACCCATTCGCCGAAGAGGCGGCGGACCTCGTCGGGGCTCCCCACCCGCTCGGTCCGGATCGCCTGGACCCGCCGCCCTCCGGCCAGGAGACGTTCGATCACCGGCAGCCGGTCGGCGTAGTCGGCGGCGGGCTCGGGGGCTTCGGCGTCGCCGCCGTCCAGCAGGTCGAAGGCGAAGAACCCGAGGCGGGCCACGTCGGCGCCGCCTCCGCCCAGGGCTCCCCCGACATCGGCGACCCGCGGGCGGCCGCCCCGGCGCAGGGCAAAGAGCTCGCCGGGGAGGATCGTGCGGCCGACGGCGCGGCCCACCAGCCGCTCCCGGGCTTCCACCAGGCAGGGCACATCGCCGCTGATCACCTTGCCCTTCGGGGACACGAGGACCACCTCGTCCCCGTCTGCCACGAGGCACCAAAATTGGCCGTCGATCTTCGGGGAGACCAGGGTGGGGCCCTCCGGCAACGTCGCGATCTGGTCGGGGGAAATGGCCTTGTAGCGCCCCGCCACGGCCCGCTTGTAGCCCGAGATCCGGGCCGCCAGCTGTGGATCGGTCACGCTCCCCGCCGGCGACAGAAGACCGTCGCCGAGGGGACGGGCATCGAGGGTGCGGTAGAAGCTCACGACGACGCCCCTTCGTCCTTCGGCGCCGGCCTGCGAAGCTCCAGGTTCGACAGGTGGAGGAGCAACATGTAGCGCTCGCCGTCCACCCGGCCCTCTAGAAAGGCCCGCCAGGGGGTGCCGTTCTGCTGGAAGATCAGCGGCTTGTTGCCGGTGACGCCGGCTCCCACCAGCGCCACCTCGTCGGCGCTGTCCAGGTCCTTGGCCATGCCGTGGAGGTAGTCGTAGGTGAGGCCGTCGTAATGCCGCACCTGGAGGGTGCGGGAAATCACGAAGCGGCGGATCAGCTCAGGCCTTGGGATCCGCCGTTTGCTCCAGCGGATCGGCAGCTCTTCGTTGACATTGGCGGGCTCGTCCTTGGGGTCCCGGCGTTCCTGCTCCTGGCCGTCCGGGCCGAGGATCACCTCCACCACCTCCGGCGGAGCGTGGAGCACGTCCCCCTCGGCGGAAAGGTACACCTGGTTGGTGTCGCCGATGGCGCGCCCCACGGCTTCGAGGTCCACCTCCGGATCTCCGTTCACCAGGGCCTCCCCATATTCCTCGTCGCCGAGCCGTTCCACCAGGCCGTCGTGGAGGCCCCCCTCGGCGGCGGCCAGATAGCGGCGGAATCGCACGTCCCGGTCGGGCAAACCGAGGCGGGGCCCCTTGGCGGTCTTGAGGCCGACGAAGTCGACGGTGGCGTCGCGGCCGGCGGCGTTGGTGAGGTGCATCTTGCGCATCGCGGGGTTCTCCGGCTCAGAACATCTCGAAGTCGAGCTCGTCGTCCAGGTCGTCGTCGGCGTCCTCGATCACCGGCAGCTCCTGGGGGGAGCACCACTCCGGCTCGACGCTTTGACCCACCAGGGCATAGAGACCGTCGTCCATCCCCGCCACGAGGAAGGCGTCGTCCTGCTTGTAGTCGCTGCGGTAGCTGAAGGGAAGGCGGAAAATCCGGCCCGCCGAGAGGTCCGCCACCAGGGCGTCGTCGATCTCCTCCGCTTCGAGGGCGTACACCGACTGGACGCGGACGTCTAGGAGCACCCGGGGCTCGAAGGGCCCTTCGAGGGGGACGGGCCTTCCGAGGGTGGACGGCCGCTCAGGGACCACCTCACCGTCGGCGTCCACCCCCACCAGGTCTCCGTGGGGAATCCAGCATCCACCGTCGTCGAAGTAACCCTGGGCCACCATTCCCTGGAGCAGGATCAGGGAGCCGTCGTCGGTGAGGGCGGCGCGGGTACAGGTCTCGCCGTCGGGGTCCAGGGGAAGCCTGCGCTTCCGCCCGTAGAGCTTGGACCGATCGACCTTCTTGAAGGCGAAGCTCGAGACGGTCCCGTCCCGTTCCACCATGATGGTCCTGGCCATGCCGAATCCTCCGTGCTCAGCGGGCCTCGGGGGCGCCGAGGTGTTTCTGGAAGTGGGCCATCGTCCGCTCGTACATGCGGCGCACGAAAACGGCGTCGGTGACCATGTGGGTCTGGCCCGAAAGGGTCAGAAAGCCGTGGTCCTTGCCGGCCTTGAACAGGGCGTTGGACATCTTGAGGGCGTGGGTGAAGTAGACGTTGTCGTCGGCGGTGCCGTGGATGATCAGGAGGGGCCGCTTCAGCCGATCGGCGTAGGTGGTGACGTTCGAAACCCGATAGGCGTCGGGCTGCTCCTGGGGCAGGCCGATGTAGCGCTCGGTGTAGTGGGTGTCGTAGTCCTCCCAATCGCACACCGGCGCCCCAGCGACGGCGGCGCGGAAGACGTCCGGCCGCCGCAGGACCCCCATGGCGGAAAAGTATCCACCGAAGGACCAGCCGTAGATGCCGACCCGGTCGAGGTCCATCTCCCCGTACCGTTCCCCGAGGGCCTTCAGTACCTCCACCTGGTCCGCCAAGGGCTGGTCGATGAAGTTGTGTTTGATCGCCCGCTCCCACTCGCGGCCCCGGTTGGGGGTGCCGCGGCCGTCGATGGCGACGACGATAAAGCCCTGGTTCGCCATCCACTGGTCGAGGTAGAAGCCTGAGCCGGCGCGGGTCACCATCTGCTTGTGGGGTCCGCCGTACACGTGGACGATGACCGGGTACCGCTTGGCCGGGTCGAAGTCGTTCGGCCTCAGCACCACGGCGTGGAAGGTGGGGTCGCTCCCCACCGTTTCATAGCGGCTGGTCAGCTCGAAGGTGGGGACCTCCGCCCGGGATGCGATCTCGCCGACGGCCCGGCCCTCTCCGTCCTGCACGGCGTAGCTGCGGCGGCCGTCCGCCCCCTGCCGCTCCACCACCCGCAGTGAGCCGTCCGTCGAAACGGTGGCGGCGTGGGTGCCGGGGGCGTCGGTCAGCCGTCGGGGGGAGCTCTCGCCTTCGAGGGATAGGCGATAGAGGCCGACGTCGAGGGGGCTTTCGCTTCCCTTGACGATCATCTGTCGGCCGTCGGAGCCGACGTGGACGAGGCCGACATAGCTGAAGGCGTCGCCGAGCCCCGGCTCGGTGAGGGCCCGGGTCCGCGAGCCATCGCGGTCCCGCAGCTCCAGCTGCCAGGCCCCCTCCCGCTCGGTGGTCCACAGGAACTGGCGGCCGCCGGGGAGCCAGTGGGGCATGTCCTGATCGAGGTTGAGCCAGGCGTCGTCCCGCTCCGTCAGCAGCTCGGTGAGGTCGCCGGTGGCGGGGTCGACGGCGTAGAGCACCTGTTCGGTCTGGTGCCGGTTCTGAACGAGGACGGTAAGGGGGGCGTCCGCCTGCCAACGCACGGTGGCGAGGTACGGATAGGCGTCCCGATCCCAGTCGACCCATACGGTGTCGCCGCCGGCGGTGGGCACCACGCCGAGTCGCACATCGGTGTTGACGGTGCCGGCCCGGGGATAGCGCCACGACTGGGGCGCCTTGCCGGGGTCCGAGGGGTCGGCGATGGTGAACACCGGAAGGGCTTCATCGTCATTCCGCTGGTAGGCGATGTGCCGGCCGTCGGGGGAGAACCAATACCCCTGGTCGCGGTCCATCTCCTCCTGTGCGGCGAACTCGGGGACGCCGTTCGACACCAGGCCCCCGCCGTCGTCGGTCAGGCGCCGGGCCTTCCCGGTGGCGAGGGGCAGGGACCACAGGTCCCCCCCCGCCGAGTAGGCCACGTGGGTGCCGTCCGGCGAGAACCGCGGGTCGATGGGAAATCCCCCCAGGACCTCCAGCTCCCGCACCCCGCCGGTGCGCCACTCCACCACGAACAGCCGGCCCGACAGCGGGGCGAGGATGAGGTTTCCGTCCCCGGAGAGGCTGTAGCCGGCGATGCCGCGGGCCGCCAGGCGCATGCGCTCCCGCCGGGCCTTTTCCTCCGCCGTCAGCTCCTCCTCCACCCCGCCCAGGATGTCGTCGGAGGTGAGCAGCCGGCGCTCCTCGCCGGTCTTCGGGTCGAAGAGGTAGAGGTCCCGCACGAAGCTCCGGTTCGGCGAGCGCAGAAACAGCACCGCGTCCCCGGTGGGGGTGATCTCGACGGAGGACGGCAGCCCGAGCCGGAAACGGTAGGTCTCGGCGTACTGACGCAGGAAGTCGTCGCCCTGGTCCGCGGCCACGGAACCGGCCCAGGCGGCGGTGCCCAAGGCCCCCAACATCAACAGGGAAACACGCAGCATCGAGTAGCTCTCCTTGGGTCGAAATCGAAGTCTCGGCGGCGTTCAACCTTAGCCCGAAGCGGACCGCTCCGCAATCCGCGACAGCCTGTGCCAGAATCCCGCCATGCGCCGAGCCGACCGCCTGTTCCGCCTCGTCGAATTGCTGCGCCGGGGCTCCGTCACCACCGCCCGGCGCTTGGCGGACGAGCTCGAAGTTTCGGCGCGAACGGTCTATCGAGACATCCGGGACTTGATCTCCTCGGGGGTGCCGATCGAGGGGGAGGCGGGGGTCGGATATCGACTCAGGGGCTACGATCTGCCGCCCCTGATGTTCAGTCGGGAAGAGCTCGACGCCCTCGTTCTCGGCGCTCGGATCGTCGAGACCTGGACCGATCCAAAACTCGCCCGCGCCGCCCGCGCCGCCCTGGCGAAGGTGGAGTCGGCGCTGCCGGAGGGTAGCGGCGGCATGGTCCGCGAGACCCGCCTCTTCGCCCCCCCGGACCACTATCGCCTCCAGGTGGAGGTGGACCTGTCGGAGCTCCGCCTCGCTATCCGCGAGCGGCGCAAGATCCGCTTCGCCTACACCGACGCCCACGGAGCCGACTCCCAGCGGGCGGTGCGTCCCCTCGGGCTCGCCTTCTACGGACCGGTTTGGATCCTCGCCGCCTGGTGCGAGATGCGGCGGGACTACCGGGCCTTCCGCCCCGACCGCATGCGGGGCATGGCCCTGCTGGAGGAACGGTTCGAGCCCGACGACGGGCCGTCCCTCGACGGCTTCCTGGGCTGCATGGCGGCGAGGCCGGAGGAGAGGCGGTGAAAAGGCGTACCCGGCGTCGGGAACCGGGTTAGGATGCTCCCAGGAACAGAACCAGGAGGTTCGACAATGACAGCCCCCAAGAACGTGCTCGGCGGTGACCTGCAGGTATGCAGCACGGCCCCCATGACCGGCTTCTTTCGCTCCGGCTGCTGTGAAACCGACGAGCGGGATCACGGCGTCCACGCCGTCTGCGTCCAGGTGACGGATCCGTTCCTGGCCTTCTCCAAGGCCGAGGGCAACGACCTGTCGACCCCGGCCCCCCAGTTCGGCTTTCCAGGCCTGGTGGCGGGGGACCGCTGGTGCGTCTGCCTGTCCCGCTGGGTCGACGCCCTGCGGGCCGGCGTGGCGCCGCCGATCCTACTGGCGGCGACCCACGAGGCAGCCCTCGAGGCGGTGCCCCTGGACGTTCTCCAGCAGCACGCCCTCGACGTCCACTGACGCCTGGGCGTCCCTCGGCAAACAAGCGCAAGCCGCCCCCCGGGAGGTGGGAGAGATCATGGCGTCGTCCCCACCTCGCTAGATGGGTGCCGAAGGCCATTTCCGACGAAGAGTATCGGCACGACGATCAGGTTCAGGAAGGTCGACGTCAGCAAGCCTCCCAGAATGACCTCCGCCATGGGACTTTGTATCTCGTTACCCGGAGCGCCGCCGGCCAGCACCAGCGGAATCAAGGCGAGACCTGCTGTCAACGCGGTCATCAGGATCGGCGCCATGCGCTCGATCGATCCTCGCCGGACGGCCTGGTCTATCGGCAGACCGGCCGACTGCAATCGCTGGTAGTTGTTGACCAGAAGGACGCCGTTGCGGGTCGCGATGCCGAAGAGCGTCACGAAGCCGACGAGGGTCGCCACTGAGAGAACGCCTTCACCGAGGGCGACGGCGACGATGCCGCCGATCAAGGCCAGAGGCAAGTTGACCAGGACGACCAAGACGTCCCGATGCCGACCGAACTCCATGAACAGCAGGCCGTAGATGCCGGCGAGGATGAAGATTCCCAGGAAACTCAACGTCCGAAGGCTGCGCGCGGCCTCCTCGAACTGACCGCCGAAGGTCACCAGGTAGCCCGCGGGCATCTCGATCTCTGCGTCGATGGCGGCCTGGGCAACCTCGACGGTTCCTGCGAGATCGGAGCCGACGACGTTGGCCGTGACCATCGCGAGGCGCTGCACATTCTCACGCCGGATCATCGACGGGCCGAGCGAACGCCTGACGTGGGCAACCGAGCTGAGATCGATCAGGTCGCCTTCCCGGGTCGTCACCGGCAGCGCCGCAATCCGATCCACCGAGCTTCGAACTTCGGGGGGAAGCCTGAGCACTATGCTGGAGGTCAGGCCCTCTTCGACGATCTCACCGGCCGGCCGGCCCTGGAAAAGCGCTTCGACGGTATCCGAGAGATCAGCCGAAGAGAGTCCCCACCGCGCCATCGCCGCACGGTCGAAGTCGATGAGGAGCTGGGGTATCGCCGCTTGCTCCTGGTTCGATAGATCCACGATGCCCGGAACGCCGGAGAGCACCTGCTCAACGCGGGAAGCCAGGGAGCGCAGAACCGCCTGGTCCGGTCCGAAGATCTTCACCGCCAGGTTGGTCTTGGAGCCGGAAATCATGTGGTCGATTCGGTGGCTGATCGGCTGGCCGAAGGAGACGTTGACACCCGGGATCGTGGCGACGGCGGCGCGCATGTCGGATAGAAGGTCGTCCTTGCCGCGCTCGCCAGCGAGCGGCCTGAGCACCACTTCCATCTCGGAGGCGTTGACGCCCTGGACGTGTTCGTCCTTCTCGGCGCGGCCCGTGCGCCGGCTGGTCGAGATCACCTCCGGGAAGGCGAGCAGGGCGCGCTCGACCTCGCCCCCGAGACGGTCGCTGACCGCGAGCGGAATGCCCGGAGGGCTGACCACCGAGACCGTGAGCGAGCCCTCGTTGAAGGACGGCAGGAAACTGCGGCCGAGGCCTGGAACCAAAGCCGCGGCGCCGAGCACCAATAGAACCGTCGAAGCGAGGACCAGGCTGCGGTAGCGAAAACACCCATCGAGCATCGGTGCGTAGAGTTTGTGGAGCACCCGCAGCAGCCACGGCTCCCGGGCTTCGAGCGTCCTCCCGCGGGAAAGCAGCAGTTTGGAGAGCACCGGCGTCACGGTGAGCGCCACGACCAGGGAGGCCCCTAGGGAGGCGATGAACGCCACGCCGAGCGGTCGCAGCAACCGGCCCTCGAAGCCGGGCAGAAAGAAAAGGGGCAGGAAGACGAGCACGATGATGAGCGTGGCGAAGAGAATCGGGCTCACGACTTCCGACGTGGCGTCGGCGACGGTCTGCTCCGGGGTGTGCTCGCTGTCGCCCCGTTCGCGTAGACGCCGGTAAATACACTCGACGGCGATGATCCCGTCGTCGACCAGCAGGCCGATGGCGATCGTCAAGCCGCCCAGCGTCATGGTGTTGATGGTCTGGCCGAGGGCCTCCAACACCATCACCGCGGCGATGAGCGAGAGGGGAATCGCCAGGGCCGAAATGAAGGTCGTGCGCAGGTTGCCGAGGAAGAGCAGTAGGACCAGCACCACCAGGATCGCACCATCGCGCAGAGCCGCGCTGACATTCCCGATCGCGATTTCGATGAAGTCGGCCTGGCGGAAGTTCTCTTTCTCGATCACCACGCCAGCGGGCAGCGCGGCGGTGAGGCGTTCGAGCACATCGTCGATCGCCGCGGTGACCTCGAGCGTATTGGCGTCGGGCTGTTTCTGCACCGAGAGAATCACCGCCGCCTGGTCGCGGTAGGACGCCGCGCCGCGCGCCGGCTCGGCTCCCCAGGCGACCTCGGCCAGGTCGCCCACGCGCAGCGGTACGCCGTCGCGCACCGCTACCACCGCCGACTCGATGTCGCCCTCGTCGCGCGCGCGCCCAAGACCGCGAACGAGATACTCCTGGCCGCCGTCGACATGGAAACCGGCGGCCGGACTGCGGCTGGCGTGCTCCACCGCCTCCCGTACCTCCGAGAGAGGGATGCGGTGCTGGGCGAGCGCGCTCGGGCTCGCGGTGACCTGGAGTTGACGGATCTCGCCGCCGAGCGGAATCACCTGCGAGATGCCGGTGATCGCGAGCAGGCTACGCCGTACAACGGTCTCCGCGAGGCGCCGCAGCTCCATCGGCGGCAGGCTGTCCGAGGTCAGGGCGATGAAGGTGATCTCGCCCATGATTGACGAAATTGGCCCCAGTTCCGGGCGCTCGGCTTGGGACGGCAGCGAGGCGCGCTGAATGCGCTCGGCCACCACCTGTCGGGCGCGGTAGATCTCGGTGCCCCAGTGAAATTCGACCCACAGTACCGAGATGCCGTCGGCCGACACCGAACGCAGTCGCCTCACGCCGGGCGAGCCGTTGAGCGCCGATTCGAGTGGGAAGGTCACGAGCAGCTCGGTTTCCTCCGGAGCCATGCCGGGCGCTTCGGTGATGACGGTGACGGTGGGCGCAGAGAGGTCAGGGAAGATGTCGACCGGTAGGCCGCCGATCCAAACGGCGCCGACGAACGTCAGCAGAGCGGCGGCGGCC
Organism: Acidobacteriota bacterium; assembly: GCA_038748685.1. Lineage (GTDB taxonomy): Bacteria > Acidobacteriota > Thermoanaerobaculia > Multivoradales > J023 > JAUIJL01. Next base: position 44,022 of record JBCDIS010000038.1, read on the forward strand.
AGCACGAGCCAAGCCTGGCGCAGGGAGAGTCGCGTGAGGCGGTCGAGCAGGCGCTGCTGCTGCTCGGGGGGATTCCTCTCACTCGTAGCGTCGGAGGCACGTCGCCCCTCGAAGGACGGATTCGGAGTGGACGGATTCTGCGTCGAGGAGTCTTCAATGGACATGACCATGGGCCTCCCCGCTCGACATCAGCGATGCGCGACGGATGGCGTCACCACCCCGGTGGACCAGGCGCTGGCCTGGCTCGAGGCCGTCGACCAGTACCCGCGAGCCCTGCCGCTCGACCACATGGACTTCTTGGCGAAGGAAGCTCTCGCCGGAGAGTTGGAGGTAGACCACGGTGACGCCACCGTCGTCGACCAATGCCGTCGACGGTATGACCACGCCGAGTCGCACCTCCCCGAGTAGGATGACGGCGTCCATGGCGACGCCGAGTGCCAGCGCTTGGGAGCCTCCGGCCCCAGGCGTCCCGACCTCGAAGAAGGCCGCGACCTTTCCCGTTCGTGCTGAGACTTCAGGGGCCACGGACACCAAGCGCACGTCGCTCAGCTCGATCGGCTCTCGACCGCCCCGAGGCGTCAGCACGAGACCGCGCAGGGGCTGTCCGGGCGCGAGCTGGGCCGCGTCCATCGGCGACAACGCCGCCTCGAGCCAAGCCATGTCCGTGCGCACGACGCGAACTAGATCGTCTCCAGCCGCGATGGTGGCGCCGGGAGTCACGGACACCTCGGCGACCTCGCCGTCGAAGGGCGCATCGAGTTCGATGGCGCCGTGGGCCAGGCCGGCGCGCGTCGCGCGGGCCGCCTCGAGATCACTCTCGGCCGCCGCCCGCTGCGCCTCCAGGATCTCGGTGCGGTGGCGCACTTCCTCGACCTCGCGGCGACTCGTGGCTTCGAGCACGAGGAGTTCCTCCAGACGCGCCAGCCGCCCGCGAAGGGCCGTTCTCTCGATCTCGAAGCTGGCCGCCGAGGCTTCCAGTTCCGCGAGACTGTGCTCACCGGCGACCAGCGGCGTGACACGGAGGAGCGGTGCGCCGCGGCTGATGGGCTGTCCAGGATACGGCCAAGCGACCCCGGCACTGACGACACCCGCAAGCGGCGAGGAGAGCAGGCGCTCACCGCCGGCAGGTGGGCGGACCCGCACCAGGGCCCCGAGGCTGCGCGCTAGCTCGCCGCGGCGCACCCATGACGTCGAGAAGTCGCTGCGCCACTGCTCCTCTTTGAGGAAAGGAAGTGGCTCGCCACCGTCGCCACCCTTGGGGGCCGGAGCCACGAGGATGCCGCCCGGCTGTTGCCGGCTGCCCACGCGGACACGGCCGCCGCGGATCTCTTCCTTGGCCGCGGGTGTCTCGATACGGAAGCTGAGGTCGAACTCGCCCGGCGAGCTTGGCTCCACCGCGACGTTGAAGATGCCCGGACGCACCGGCGCCTCGGAGCGAAAAGCCTCTTCGCCGGATGGCGATCTGAAGACGATCTCCACCGCCCCGTCGGCGACCGGCGAAGAGCCGTCGAGATGGGTGACGTGCACGTGCGCCGAAGCGATCTCGCCGGCGATTAGCGGGTCCGTCTCCGGATAGATTTCAAACTGTGAGCCCCAAGCGGTGACCGACCATCTCTTGCCGGCCGCCGGATCATGGCTCTCACCGTGTTCACGGTCGTCGTCGCCGCTTTGGTCGGTGTGGCCTTGGCCACAGGCGGTGAGCCATAGGCCGCAGCCGATCGCCAGTACGAACGCGACATGACGAAACCAACGCCCCGCGGATTCACTGCCCATGGTCGTCCCCGTGTGAGTGGTCTCCCCCTTCACCGTGGGGGTGATCGCCATCGTGCTGCTCGCCACCGTGCTCTTGGTCGTGCGAGTGCTCGCCGTCGCCATGCGAATGCTCGGCGCCATGCGAAAGGGCTTGCTGCTGGGCGGTGTCGCCGTCGTCGAGGGCTTCCGTGCTGACGTCGGCGGGATAGGCCGGTTCGAATCTCACCGCGTCGCCCGAGGAAAGCTCCTTCGAGTCGGGCTCTGCCGAGCCGGACTCTGCCGCTGGCGCACCAGGCGCCCCGTTCGAAGACGGGGACTCCGCCGGCGATCGGCAGGCGGTGCCCAGGACGGCGAGGCCCAGGATGAACAGGCACAGGACTGGAATCTCGACAAGTTGAGAAGGTTTCATATCAAGGATCCTTTTCGGTGGTATTCGGAAGCTTTTCGAACTTGACGGCGGTCGGCGTCAGCGCCTCGAGATCCCGATGGGCCTCCAGCGCAGCGGCCACGAGATCGAGCCAGGCGAGCTGTGCGTCGCTCACCGAACGCTGGATCTCGAGAAGGTCGGTGAGCGCCAACTCGCCGTAGCGGAAGGACGTCTCGGCGGCGACCAGCATCTCCGCGCTTGGACTGAGCTCGGCCTCCGCACTCTCGAGCTTGCGCACCAAGGTTTCGTAGCGCTCGCGAGCAGCCTCGCGGGTCGACGCAATCTCCCGCCTGGTGATCTCGACCTCGGCCCGAGCCGCTGCCGCACGGGCCTCCGCCGCAAGGCGCTCGGCTTGGCGGCGATCGAAAAGCGGCAGTCTCCAAGCGACGCCGAGCACAGGGCCACTCAGGTCGCCGCCAGGCGCTTCCAGCTGTTGCCAACCCGCGGTCAACGCGGGCGCTTCGAGGAAGCGCTCGCTAGCCCGCCGCGCGAGCTCGGCGGCCTCGGCCTGCGCACGGGACGCGGCGATCAGTGGATGCTCGCCGCCAGCCTGTGCCGCGGCCTCCGAGCCACGGGCTGACGGATCGGCAAGACGAAACGCGGTCGGTATCTGAGGTCGGGCGTCGAGGGGAAGGTCTGGCCACCAGCGACGGATCGCGCCGCGGGTCCGGCGCTCCTCGGCCAAGGCCAGGGAATGCCGCACTTCTAGGGCGGCGACGACAAGACCGAGGCGACGCGCTTCGAGGCCCGAAGACTCGCCCTTCTCCACTCGCAGGCGCTCTCGTCCGGCCAGCGTGTCGAGACGCGCCAGGAAAGCCGCGAGCATCTCGAGTCGAGCCGAAGCGATGGCCCAGTCGGCGTAGTCCTTCCGCACCCTGGAACGCAGGGTCCGAAGATGTTGGTCGACCCGCGCTGCGGCCGCGTCGACCGACTTCTGTGCGGCCTCGATGCCAAGACCACGGGCCGGTCCCGGCAGTTGCCAGGAGAGCAGCCACTCGACCTGCGAGGTGACACCGCTCGGGTCTTCGCTTCTGAGTTCGAGCGAGGGGTTTTCAAATCGACGCGAGGCGAGCAGCTCGGCTCGCGCCAAGGGCAGCTCGGCCGAGCCCGCGAGGACCGCGGGATGATCGCCGAGCCGCGACAGCAACTCCAACTCGGTGACCACCGTCGCGGCGTCGCGCACCGACGGGTTGGCACTCGCGGAAGGGTTCGCGGCCTCAGCCACGGTCGCCGTGCCGGACACGGCGAATAGGACCGACACAAGGCCGGTCAAGGCGTGAATGTGCATGCTGACTCCGATTCAGGTGGAAGGTTCCAGGCTCACGACGAGCCCCGTTGCCTACCGGTCCTGAATCAAATCAGCAGCGAACAGTGCGCCGTAAAAAGCGGTGGCGATGCGTCCACCGAGACCTGGCCAAAATCGGCGCGGGATCTCGGAAGCGCAGGTGAATCAGCTGAAGCAACACGCGAAGAGGTGGCCGTGGGTAGAAAAGCTCCGACGGATAAACTCTCACGCTGCGATGCGTTCGTGGTGCCGAAGGTCACATCATGCGAATGCTCTGCAGCGCCATCCTGGTCATGGCGGTGGCCATGAAATGCGGTCTCGATCATCGTCGGCACGTGCTCCGCCGCGTCGTGATCGTGGTTTGGCGAGCGCCCGTCCTGCATTTCCCCATGCTCGACCGCGTGGTGGTCC
>JBCDIS010000039.1:0-47019 GCA_038748685.1 Acidobacteriota bacterium
GCGGCGGCCCCGGGCTCCCGGACCGCCCCGAAGGCGCCCACCTGGGTCGTCGGCGCCGACGCCGAGAAGCCGACGGTCATCCGGCCGTCGCCGTCCACCGCCAGGGCCGGGTAGAAGGTATGGGTCCCCGCCGCGATGTCCTCACCTCGAACGGGGCCGCCGTCCAGGTAAGCGAGTCGGCCGGTGCGGGTCGTGTCAAGGCGCATCCAGTAGGCGGTGGCCTGCCCGGCGTCGGGATCTCCGGCGGCGGGGGCGATGGTGGTCACCAGCCACAGGTCCGGGTGTCGCCAGACCGCCTGGAGAACTTCTGAACCGCCGGTATCCACCGTCGTCGCCGTACCCGCCTGGGGTGCGTCCGGCAGCGGCCCAGGCGGCAGATTCTCCAGGGCCGCCGGCAGGGCAAGATCCCTGACCCGGATCGACGGGGTGGTGACCGGGTTGCGGATGCGCACCCAGCGGACGAACTGACGCACCCCGTCGTTCAGACCCGAGAATCCCACCAGGTAGGTCCCCACGGTTCCAAAGCCCCCGTCGAAGACCATCGCCGGCTGGACTGGGATGACGGGGCTGGTGGCGCCGAAGGGATCGAGGATGAAACCCGCCAGGGTTCCGCCATCGTAGAACCCGCCGCTTCCGGCCCCCTTGTCGAACGTCCAGAGGCGGACACCGCCGAACGTGCCCACGGTAAGGTCGAACAGGTTGGCCGTCAGGTAAGCGGCCTCTTCGTCGACGGCGAGGCCGGGGAAGTCGGCGAAGTGGTCGCTACCGCCGATCAGGGTGAGGTTCGAAAACGAGAGGATGTTCCAAACCCCCAGCGGGTCCGAGCCGGCGGTCACCGCCAGGTAGGTGCGGGAGGACGAAGCCGTGACCTCGAGGGCCGCCAACAGGAAGCGATCTTCGTAGGGGTCGTGCAGCACCTTCGGCTGGAGCAGGGCTGCCGTCGGCCCGAGGGGGGCGAAAAAGGCGTTGAGGGTGAGCTGGGCCAGCTGGGTACCGGCCTTGTCATAGATGCCGAGGAATGAATCCCCCACCACCGCTAGATGATCCGGACCGGCGGCGATGCCGGCGTGGGCCGGGAAGCGCCCGGTGGCGTCGGAGTCGATGGGCGCGAAAACGTTGGTGGCGGCGCGGCCGCCGGGGCGGGCGCCGGCCCCGAACCCCTCCACCGCCGGGGTCGGAGGGCGGAAATCGGAGCCGAGCTCCTCCGACGACTCGAAGATCACCGGAACGACCGGGGAATCGAATTGGGCCTCGACGACCCGACGATCCGGCAGGGGATCGACGGCGCCGGGATCGGCGGCCGCCGTGGACGCAAGCAGGGTCGCCAGCAGTGAGAAGATCGCCGCGGAGGTGGCGAACACGGTCGAGTGTGGCTGGGACATGGTGGCTCCTCTCACCGGGCGCCGCGGTGTGCGGCGCGAAGGGACGGACGGAGGCGGGGTCGCGTCGACGTCCGACATAGAATTCGAGGGGTCCTCGGAGAACATCCTCGGAAGCCGCGGGCGCTTCGCCGGGGGCGAGGGGCGTGAAGCGCACAGCGCATCAAATTTCAAGCCTAGACCTTAGCATCGCAGCGAACCTGGGCCCAAGCAGGCCCGAGGAGACCGGATGGGAACCAAAGCGCGGCGGACGCCCCCGCGGACCAGGGTCCGACTCCTGCTGCGCTGCCAGGCCGCGGTGGGCCGCCTGCCCCCCCTGCTGCGCATTCCGTGGATCGGTCTCTGGCTCGGCCTGTTGGATCGGCAGGACCTCCACGCCCTCGACGGAGCTTGTTACGACGGCTGGGCCGAATACCACGGCTCCGAGCACAACCGGCGGGGGCTCTGGCCCTGGGAGGAACGGGCTTTGGATGCCCATTTTCCCACCGAAGGCCGCCTCCTGGTGGTGGCCGCCGGGGGCGGCCGGGAGGCCCTGGCACTGGTGGCCCGGGGCTACGCCGTCCATGGCTGCGAGTGCCACCCGGACCTGCTTCGCGTCGCCCAAAAGCGCCTCGCCGAGGTCGCCCCAGGGGCACGGCTCCTGCCCTCCCCCCGGGACGGCTTGGCGGCCCCGAAGCGGGACTACGACGGCGCGGTTCTCGGCTGGGGCGCCCATAGCCTCGTGGCGGGGAGGGGGCGACGGGTCGACCTCCTGACCTCCCTGGGCCTTCTTCTGCGCCCCGGCGCGCCCGTGCTGCTTTCGTTCCTCGCCCGCGTCGGCCGGGCTCCGGGCCTGCGGGCCATAGCCCCCGTCGCCAACGCCGTACGCCGATTCCGCCGACGGGCACCGGTGGAACGCGGCGACACCCTCGCCCCCAATTTCGTCCACGTCTTCGACCGTCCGGGGATCCTCGCGGAGGTCGACGCCGCCGGCTTCGACGTCGTGGACGACCGCGTCGACGACGACGCCTACCCCCACCTCGTGGCCCGGCGGCGGACCTGAGTCGATGCGGATCCTCGCCCTCGAGCCCTACTACGGCGGCAGCCACCGGGCGTTCCTCGACGGCTGGAGCGGGGGCAGTCGCCACGAGTTCACGGCCTTGACCCTACCGCCCCACCACTGGAAGTGGCGCATGCGCCACGGCGCCCTCACCCTGGCGCAGGAGGCGGCCCGCCGGGCCGCCGCCGGTGACGGCTGGGACCTGGTGTGGTGTTCCTCCATGCTGTCCCTGGCGGAGTGGAAGGGGCTCGCCCCCGCCCATCTGGCGTCGCTACCTTCGGCGGTCTACTTCCACGAGAACCAGCTCACCTACCCCGTCCGCCAGGAGGACGCCCGGGACTTCCACTTCGCCTTCAGCCACCTCACCACCTGCCTGGCGGCGGACGGAGTTTGGTGGAACTCCGCCTTCCACCGGGACGAGATGACCGAGGCTCTCATCGCCCTGATGGGGCGCATGCCCACCCACAGGCCGGTGGCGGAGGCCCGCTCCATCCTCCAGAAATCCCGCGTTTTGCCGCCGGGGGTCGCACCGTCCCCCCCGCGACCGCCGCGGCGTCCCGGGCCCCTGCGGCTGGTCTGGGCCGCCCGCTGGGAGCACGACAAGGACCCGGACACCTTCTTCGGGGCGGTCCTAGAGCTGGACCGGCGGGGGGTGGACTTCCGCCTCGACGTCCTCGGCGAGAGCTTCCGCCGAACCCCCGAGGTCTTCGACCGCGCCCGCGGGATCCTCGGAGCGAAGATCGGCCGCTGGGGTTTTCTGCCCCACCGGACCGACTACCTCGAAGCCCTCTTAGAAGCCGACGTCTTCGTGTCCACCGCCCGCCACGAGTTCTTCGGCATCGCCGCCGTCGAGGCCATGGGCGCCGGCTGCCGCCCCCTGCTGCCGGAACGGCTCGCGTACCCGGAGCTCCTGCGGGACGTCCCCCCCGAACTGCGGCGGGACCTCCTCTACTCCGGTGGAGCCGCCGTCCTGGCGGATCGCTTGCAGGCCCTAGCGGGCCACCTGGACCGCAGCGGCAGCGTGTGGCCAGGACCGGTGGACGTCGTCCAGCGGGCCGTAGCTCCCTTCACCTGGCACGCGGCACTGAAGCGCCTCGACGACGCCGCCGACGCCGTCTGCGATCGAGCCCCCGTCTGACGGCCCTCCTCGCCCCCAGGCTGCCGAAACCTGCGGCCGGACCTCACCGAGGCGACCTCGGGCGGAATCGGATCGCGGCCGACTGAGGGTTTCCCGAGACCCGCTCCGCTTTCCCTCAATAAGAGCGAGCCCGGCGGCTGGGCCCCACCTGGGGACCCAACCCGTCGGGCCACCCCGGCCGTGGGCAAGGGTGCCCAAGCCCCGGGCATTCACCGGGCCCAAAGGCCCCCCCGGACGCTCGATTCCCTTGAGAAATCAGTCCGCGTGCCCTGCCGAGGCGGCGGCACGGACCTTGAACCTGCTCAGACGCCATGAAGCCCAACGACGTCCTCCCAGAAGTCCGCACCCTTCTCCGGATCGCCCTCCCCGCCGCCGGCGGCCAGGTCGCCTTCGCCGGGCTGTGGACCGTGGACGTGCTGATGCTGGGGGCCTTCGGCGTCGACGCCCTGAACGCCGCCTCCCTCGGACGCCTCTGGCTTGGGGGCACCTTGATCTTCGCGTTTGGATTGCTCCTGGGCAACGACCCGCTGATCGCACAGGCCCACGGCGCCGGAGATCGGCGCGGCCTCGGGCGGGGGCTGCGCCGGGGGTTCGTCCTCGCCCTGATGCTGAGTATTCCCCTGGCGGCAGTATGGTGGCTCACCGGTCCGGCCCTGCATTTCCTCGGGCAGGACCCGGGCCTTAGCGCCGCCGCCCACCGCTACGTGGCGGTTCAGATCCCGGCCCTGCCCCTGGCACTCGCCTTCTCAGCCCTACGTCAGTACCAGATCGCCAGGGGGGTCGTGCATCCCTCCCTTTGGGTGGCGGTGGCCGCCAACGTCGTCAACGTCGCCGCCAACGCCGTGCTCATCTTCGGCGTCTTCGGGGTACCGGCCCTCGGCGCCGTGGGGGCTGGCCTCGCCACCGCCGTCACCCAGGTGTTCATGCTGGTGGCCCTGCTGCTGTGGTCCCGGAAGGCCTTCCTGCTGGAGACCGGCTCGATCCCCTGGGGCCGGGATGCGCTCGACCTCCCGGGCCTGCGGAGGATCGTCGCCCTCGGATGGCCGGTGGCCCTCCAGTTGGGGCTCGGGACCTGGATCTTCCAGAGCATCACGGTCTTCGCCGGCTGGCTCGGACCCACGGCGCTGGCGGCCCAAACGGTGCTGCTGAGCCTCACCGGTCTCGTTTTCATGGCGCCCCTGGGTCTGTCGATTGCCGCCTCCACCCGGATCGGTCACCTCATCGGGGCTGGCGATCGGCGGCAAGCCCAGCGGGCCACCGCCGTTGCTTTGGGCACCACCGTCGTCCTCATGGCCGCGGCGGCGGCGGCGCTGACGATCTTCGGAGGCCCCCTCGCCTCCGCATTCACCGACGACCCAGCGGTGCTCGCCGCGGTTCTGACGGTGATTCCCATCGTCGCCGCGTTCCAGATCTCGGACGGAGTCCAGGCCGTCGCCGGCGGCGTGCTCCGGGCCATGGGCCTGACCCGCCGGGCCGCCGCGGTCCACCTCGGCGCCTACTAGCTCGTCGCCCTTCCCCTCGCCGCCTTCCTCGCCTTCGGCGCCGGAGCCGGGCTGGCGGGGCTCTGGTGGGGGCTGGCCTCCGGCCTGACCGCGTCGGCCCTCGGTCTCGTGCTCTACCTCCGCCGGCGGGGTCCCACCACCGTCCCCCGCCTCGTGGCCCCGGGGCCGTCGGAGGGCTCGGCGGGCGGCGCCACTAGAAACGCACCCAGATACCCCAAGGCGACGGCGACGGGAATCGCGCCGGCCAAGGCCCGGGCTAGGACGAGGACCCGTCCCTCGGTAGGACCCCGCACCCGGTCCCACGAGTCCCGCGGCCCGCACCCCCGGCCCTCTCCGACCCGAAGCACCCGACCCAGGAACGCCCGGGGACGGAGGATCCGCCTGCCCGAACGCCACTATCGAGCTCTCGGGGTGCTCCAGCGCCGACTCCGGGGTACCCCCATCCGGTGGGCGGTCACCGGGACGTCGAGCCTACGGCTGCAGGGGGTCGCTCTGGAGCCCGACGACCTCGACATCCTCACCACCCGCCGCGACATTTACCCCCTGGGGAAGCTGTTCGAAGACTGCGTCGAACGACCGTTCTCCTTCTGCTCCGCCGGTACCCTGAGGTCCCACTTCGGGGTGCTGAGAATCCACGGCCTGCGCGTGGAGGTCATGGCGGAGCCGGAGGATCTGCGCTCCGGACGCTGGCGGCGGGGGGTGCAGAGGGGCTGGGAGGGGTTTCGCAGGGAAGTCGCCGTCGGCTCGATGCGGGTCCCGGTGGTGGCCCTTCCCTTCGAGGCGCGCTCCTATGCCCGCCTCGGCGAGCACGACAAGGTCCACCTGATACGCCGGACCGTCACCCCGCCGAAGACCTGACTCCGGTCTCCCCTCCGGGAACCCCAACGGGGTTTCATATCGAAACCCCAGGTCAGCGCGAAGCGCGCCACCCTGGCCGCCTTTTAGCCGAGCCAATACCACTTCGGGCGCAACGCCTCCTCCATCGGGCGCCCGTCCTTTTTGAACCGGGCCCCTACCGCTTCGGGCGCAGCGCCTCCTCCACCGGGCGCCCGTCCCGCTTGTAGACCACCCCGCCCTTCATCACGAAGTCCACCCGCTGCAGCAGGTTCACGTGGCGGAGCACGTTGCCGCGGACCGCGATCACGTCCGCCAGCCGGCCGGCGGACACCGTGCCCCAGCGGTCCTCCACCCCCATCATCACCGCCGGCCAGTAGGTGGCGGCGCGGATGGCGTCCATCACCGGAATCCCCATGTCCTCGACCCAAACCGCCAGTTCGTTCCAGGTCGACTGGCAATGGAACTTCATCGGGATGCCGCTGTCGGTGCCGATGAGGAACACCACCCCGGCCTCCTTGAGCTGCTCGATCTTGCGCTTCAGGGTCGGCTGCCGCAGCGGGGTGAGCTGGGAGTAGGGCAGCTGCCCGGGATTCTGGATCGACCGCCGGATATCCTCCACGATGTCGTCCGCGAGCCCCCGGTGCCAGCAGTCGCCGTCGAGATATTCCGGGTTGTCAACGGTCCTCTCGTAGCTCCACAGCCCCTCGACGGTGGGGGTCCAGAACAGCGGACCGCCGGCGATTCGGCCGGTGGCGGTCCGTTCCCGGAGCATGCGGATGATGTCGTCCGGATACTCCGGGGCCGTGGTGAGACCGGTGTGCTCGAAGTTGTCGACCCCGATTTCGAGGCCCCGCCGGATCTCGTCCGGCCGATGGGAATGGGCCACCACCTTGAGACCCAAGGCGCGGGCCTCGTCGACGATGGTCTGGGCCTCCTCCAGGGTCATCTTGTCCTGATCGATCAGCTTCACGATGTCCACGCCGGCGTCGGCGAGGGTCCGTACCTTGGCGCGGGCGTCCTCGACGCCGCGAACCGCCCAGCGATAGCCCTTCTGCCAGTCGTCCACCTCATGCTGGAGGAAGGGCCCCGAGACGAAGAGTCTCGGTCCGGGGATCTCCCCCTGCTCGATGCGCCGCTTCACGGAGATCGACGCTTCGAGGGGGGCACCCAGATCCCGGGCGCTGGTGACCCCAGCCAGCAGCAGCTGCACCGCCGACGCCGGCATGATCTCGTCGGCGAAGCGGTCGGGGTAGGTGCGCTGCCAGTGGGGATAGTCGGCGTGGCCGTTGATCATCAGGTGGGCGTGGCTCTCCCACAGCCCCGGAAGCACGTCCATGCCTTCGGTGGAGATGACCCGGTAGCCCTCCGGCACCGCGAGGGCGCCGACGGTCCCCACCGCTTCGATGGTGTCTCCGTCGATCAGAACCACGCTGTTCGCCAGGGGTCGTCCGCCGAATCCGTCGATGAGGCGTCCCCCCACCAGGGCCGTCTTGGCGGTCTCACCCTCAGCAAATGCCGGGGCGCCGAAGGGCAGCACGAGGAGGCAGACGAGCAGGGTGGTGACGATCTGACGAAGGCGAACCGGGGATCGAGGGGCCATGGAAGCTCCTGGTCGGGGTCGAAGAACCGAAGATCAGATAGGAGCTTCCAATTCTACGGGAACCGCGACCGGGAGACGAAAAGTCACCTTCCAGGACGCTCCAGGAGGCGGAGACGGCGAACCCGCCCGAGCTCCAGGCCCGGGCGGATCCGCCGGGGAACAGCCCTAGCGTGCGCAGATGATGGCGAAGGGCTGATCCTCACAGAGGGGGATGAAGTCGATGTCGATGGCGGTCGCGCCGTCGTCGTCCGTCACCGTCAGGGTGACCGAGTAGTTCGACTCGATGAAGTACAGATGGGAGATCGTCGGTGAGGAGGTGTTGACCGTCTGGCCATCCCCGAAGTCCCAGCGGTAGTTGACGATCGTGCCGTCCGGATCGTTGCTCGCCGAAGCGTCGAAGTCGACCCTCTGCCCGGGACCACCGATGATGTTCCAGTTGAAGGACGCGGTCGGCCGCTGGTTGCAGCCCGCTGGATCGAAGGTCAACACCGAGACACCGAGGCTCGAAATGTAGTTGATGGGCATATAGAGGGCATCGTTGGCGTCCCCACCGGGCTGGCCGCTATGGATGCCGTAGGCGCGATCCTCGACAAACCACGGTCCCCCCGAGTCACCGGGGTCGGAGAGATTGGTGGCTCCGCCGTCCACCCGAATGAAGGTCGAAGACGCGCTGGTGACATAGGACGGCGCGTAGTTCCGCGACTGGATGGTGCCGCAGGTCCGACCGCTGGTCATCCCCCACTTGCATACGAGGGAGCCCACCGCCTGCTGGGTGCGGCTGCGGGTGCCGACAACGGCCCGCATGCCGATGCCGGAGTTGAAGCGGTTGCTGACGTCGAAGATGCCGCAGGACGAATGCCACTGGACGTCTTGGTTGCCCTGCTGGTCTTCAGCCCGGAAGGGCAGCACGGTGCCGAAGGCCCGCTGGGTGTTGCCGCAGTGGGCGGCGGTGGAGATCCCGACTTCGCCGGTGGAGTTGCGGCGGACGGTGAATCCCCCGGTGCAGGTCGTCAGCGCCTGCCCGCCCTCGAGGACAAGCTGCTCCGTCGACGCCAGTGCGTCGACGCCCACCACCTCCACCGCCATCGGCAGTTGGAGCCCGCTGCCGCCCAAGGAGCGGCCAACCCTCTGCTCCTCCACGGTGTAGATCTCGACCCGGTTCGTCCTCACGTCGATGTCGGAGTCCACCTCGAATCCGAGCTCCCGCACCATGTGGTGGGCGGCGACCCGGGCGTCTTCGAGCTCGGCGAGGGTCCATTGGGCGGTCTGCACCTCGATGAATGGCGCTAGAGCCAATGCGTTCTTGTCGTCGAGGAGGTCCATCGTCAGGTCACGGCCCGCAGGAGCGGTGGTGCGGACGACGACGGAGAACGTCTCCCCGTTGTCGATCCACAGACCGGCGTAGGTGTCGGCGGCCTCCTTCGCCAGCCGCGCGTCGAGGTCGCCGGCGAGGCGCTGGAGGTGAAGGCGGGCCACCGCCTCTTCCTGGGATACCCCGAAGAGCTCTGAGTAGCTGGCGGCGTCTTCCAGAAGGGCGGGACTCGTTTCGTCTCGGGAAAGGGATTGCGCCATGACAGACGAGGCCGTCAAGGCGAGGGTCAGGGCAATAGCGGTGATCTTGGAAGTCATCGAATCCTCCACGTTGGGGGGCTAGTGAGTCTTCGAACGTTGCGACAGGGCCCGATGAGACCATGGAAATTTCAATATGTCTATATTTTTCGTCTCTTGACGGCGCCCAAGCGGACGATTTTCTCCTCAAAAGCAGGCAAAAGCTCTAAGAGCTCTCCATTTGCAAGCACGGGGAAAGTGGGACGCGTCTTCAACCGCCGCCGCGACGCTCGCGGATCCGCTCCAGCCGCTCCTCGATCTGCGCCTCGCTGAGCCCCCGCTCCCGCATCCGCGCCTTGACCCGCTCCACCTGCTCCGGGTCGTCGAGATCGAGGTCTCGCAGGAAGCCCCCCCGACCTCCACCCGGGCCGCCGGGGCCCCGTTCCCCCGCCCCCCGGCCACCGGGGCTTGCTACGCCCGGGGGCCCCGCACCTGGCGACCCAGGGCCCTCCGCCACCGACGGATTGGCGCGAACCGGCGTCGATTCGGGGGTCTCCCTCTCCGATAGCACCTCGACGGGGGTTCCCGCCGACAGGCCGTCCTGCCCCACCAGCACCACCCGCTCCCCCTCCGCGAGACCGGCGGTGACCTCCATCAAATCGTCGTTGCGAAAGCCGAGGGTGAGATCCCGGCGGACCGCCGCACCGTCCTCGGCGACGAACACCATGTCGGTCAGGCTGTCGAGGGCCAGGGCCGACCGGGGCACCACCAGCACGTCCTCCCGCCGCTCCATCTCCAGCTCGACGGTGGCGAACATGCCCGGCCGCAGAAGCCCCTCACCCGCCGTTTCGAGGGTCACCTTCACGGTCCCCGAATCGGCGGTGACCACGGGGCTGATCCGCAGCACCCGCGCGTCGAACCGGCGATCTCCGAAGGCCTCCACCCGCAACTGCGCCCGCTGCCCCTCCCGAAGGCGGGGGAGCTCCCGCTCCGGCACCTGGATCGGACACAGCAGGGGGTCGAAATCCGACAACCGGAACAGCCGTGCCCCAGAGGGTACGTGTTCTGCGAATCGGACATAGCGGGCCACCACCTGGCCGTCGAAGGGGGCGGTGATGCGGGTGTATTGCAGCTGGACGTCGAGGCGCTCCCGGTCTCCCCGGGCGGCCTTGAAGGCGGCGAGTGCCGCATCGAAGGCGTCGCGGGACACCAGCTCCTTTTCGTGGAGGGTGCGCACCCGCGCGTAGGACGCCTCCGCCTCCTTGAGCCGCACCTGCGCCACCGCCAGCTGGGCGGCGATCTCGCGGTCGTCGAGGCGGGCCAGCAGCTGCCCCCGGCGTACCTTCATCCCCTCCTCCGCCACCAGCTCCACCACGGGTCCCGCCAACCGGGCCACCAGGTCCACCTCGTTCTCCGCCTCGAGGGTCCCCTGGGTCTCGAAGTATTGGGCGATGGGGCGGCGAACCACCTTCACCACCTCCACCGGGACCCCGCGGCCGTCCGCCGAACCCGGCGCTCCGCCGCCCCATCCCTGACCGTTCCGCCCCTCCGCCGGCGGACCTCCGCGGCGCCCTTCGCCCCGCCGCCCGGGAGGGCCTCCGGACCTCCCCTGGGGGGAGCCCTCGGCCTTGGGGGATCCGCCGTCGCCGGCGGCGGGGCCACTCCGCCCCGCGTCGCCGTCGTCGCCGCCGCAGGCCAGGACCCACCCGAGGGGCAACGCGAGAGCCAACGCGACGACGGGGCGGGGGAACAATCGTCGACCCCAGGGGGACGGGGAACAGGGGGTTGCGACGGTCGGTTCAGCGGGCGGCATATCAGGCTCCTCGGGCGGCGTCGCGGGCCGCCCGTTGGGACAGCACCCGCGCCGAAAGGCGGCGGAAGAAGCGGCCGACGTCGTCGACCACGGAATAGAAGGTGGGCACGATCAGGAGGGTGAGGAAGGTGGAGGTGGTGAGCCCTCCGAGGATCACCAGCCCCACCGGAGCCCAGGTGGCGGCGCGCCCCTCCAGGGGTCCGAAGGTCTCCGGGAAGATCACCGGCGCCACCATCGGCGCCAGGCCGAACATGGTGGTGACGGCGGTCATCAGGATCGCCCGGAGCCGATCCCGCCCCCCCTGGACGATGGCCTCGGCTCGGCCCAGGCCACCATGCCGCAGACGGTTGACGTGGTCGACGAGGACGATGGCGTTGTTCACCACCACCCCCACCAGCACCAGGAACCCCAGCTCGGTGAAGTTGTCCCTCGGCTGGGACGCCAGCTTCATCACCACACCCACGCCGAGGAAGGCGAAGGGAACCGCCGCCATGATCGACAGGGGCTGCCCGAAGCTCTCGAAGAGGGCGGCCATCAGCATGTAGACCAGCAGAAGGGCGAAGAGAAGGGCGAAGTCCGCCCCCGCCTGGTCCTGCTGGGCGCGGCGGTTGAAGCGGCCGAAGCTCCACGAGTAGCCCGGCGGCAGGGCCAGGCCCGCCATGATGCCGCCGGCCCCAGCCATCACCCTCCCCATGGACCTGGGGGAGTCGGCGTTGGTGGTGATCTTGACCTTCGCCATCCGGTTCTGCCGCTCGATGGCGCGGGGTCCCGGCACGGCTTCCAGCTCCGCCAGCGCATCGAGGGGAACCGCGCCGTCGTCGCCGAAGACCGAGAGATTGCGCAGCTCTCCCAGGGTCCCCCGGTCGGCGGTGCGCTGGAGCATGACCACCTCCACCTCCTGGTCGTCCGCCGCCAGAAAGGCCAAGGCGCGCTCGGAGAGGGCGCCCTGGACCGTCCGGGCCACCGCTTGGCTGGTGAGCCCGGCCTGGACCGCGCGGGGCCGGTCGACCCGAACCAGGAGCTGCTCATCGCCGCTTTCGAGGGACAGATCGACGTCGCTGGCCCCCGGAATCGCCGCCAGCTTCTCCGCCACCTCCCGGCCCAGCAGCTCCAGAACGGCGGGATCCTCCCCCGCCAGCTCCACCTCGACCCCGCCGTTGCCACCGCCGCGACGCCGACTGGCGCCGATCCGCAGCTCCACGCCTGGGAAGGCGGGGAGCAGCTCCCGGATCCGGTCCCGCACGTCGCCGGTCGACAGCTGGCTCTCGCTCTCGTCCTTCAAATAGAGCTCGAAGCTGCGCTGCCGACCCCGCCCCCGGGCCCGCCCGGAGCCGACGAAGAAGCTGGAGGTGACGTCGGCGATGTCGAGCTCCTGCTTGTGGGCCAAGAGCACGGCGCGCACCTGCTCAAAGAGGTCGCGGGTCTGCTCGACGCCGTAATTCCTCGGGGTGTCGATGTTGACCGTCACCTGCCGCTCCTGGGTGCGCCCGGCGAAGCTGCGCTCGATGGTCCCGAAGAGGTACCAGGACCCCCAAAGCAGGCCCACCGCCAGCAGCAGGAACGGCAGGCGGAACCTCAGGGTCCCCCGCAGGACCCGCTCGTAAACGTCGCCGATGGAGCCCAGAATCCCCGGCCGCCCGGGGCGCTCCCTTCGAAGCACCAGGGAGGCCGCCATCGGCACCACCGTCAGGGCCACCACCAGCGACGCCACCATCACGATGCACACGGTGGTGCCGATCTCCACCAGGAACCTGGAGAAAAAGCCACCCCCCTGGCGTAGGAAGATCACCGGCACGAAGACGCAGAGGGTCGTGACGGTGGAAGCGAGGATCGGCAGTGCCACCTCGGAAGCCCCCCGCAGGGCGGCGGTTTCGGCGTCTTCACCGAAGATCTCGAGGCGGCGGTAGATCGATTCGATGACCACGATCGAGCTGTCCACCAGCATGCCGAGGGCGATCACCAGACCCATGAGGCTGATGACGTTGAGGGTGATGCCGGACCACCCCGCCTGGCGCATCAGGAACATCAGCACGAAGGTCCCCACCACCGACACCGGGATCGCCAGCCCCACCACCAGGGTGGTACGAACCCGGCGAAGGAAGAGGAAGACCGCCAGCACCGCCAGGGAGCCGCCGAGAAGCCCCGCGTCCCGGAGCTTCGCCAGCCCTTTACGCACGTCCACAGAGGAATCGGAGTAGATCCGCGCGCGCAGTCCCGGGTGGTCGGGGTCCGCTTCGAGGTCCGCCAGCTCCGCCTTGACCGCATCCACCACCGCCAGCAGGTTGGCGTCGGAGGTCTTGTAGACGCGGACGGTCAGGGACTCGACGCCGTTGAGGAAGTTGTAGGTCTCCTGCTCGGGATAGTCGTAGGCGATCTCTGAGACGTCCCCCAGCTGCAGCCCGCCGTCCCCCACCGGCAGGCGCCGAATCTCGTCGAGGGACCGCAGCTGGCCGAGGACGCGGACCTGGAACCGGCTCGACCCTTCGTAGAGATGGCCGGCGGAGAGGTCAAGGTGGTTGCGGGTCAGGGCCTGGGAAAGGCTGCGCACGTCGAGGCCGTGGGCCGCTAGACGATCCGGGTCCAGGCGGATTTGGACCTGCCGGCTGCGCAGACCGCGGACCTGGATCTGGGCCACCCCCGGCAGCCGTTCGAGGCGCCGCTGGAGCACCCGCTCCACGTAGTCGTAGAGCTGGGCTTGGGGCCACTCAGCGCTGGCGTGGAATCGCAGCACCGGAATGTCGGAGGTCTGGAAGCGACGGATCCGTATAGACCGCAGGTCCTCCGGCAGCCGGTGGCGGACCCGATCCACCCGGTCCCGCACCGCCACCGTGGCCAGGTCCATGTCGGTGCCGTCCACGTACGTGACGTCGACCCGCCCCTCCTCGGAGCTGGCGGTCGCGGACAGCTGCTCCACACCCTCCAAGGTGCCGAGGCTGTCCTCCAGGGGCCTCAGGATTCGCCGTTCCACCTCCTCCGGGGACGCCGAAGGGTACGGGGCCGTCACCGAAACGTTGGACGAGGAGACCGCCGGCAGGAACTCCAGGGGCAGACGCTCCAGGGACAGCCAGCCCAGCACCGCCACCGCCAGAAGAGCCATCCCCATCGTGACCTTGCGGCGGACCGCGAACCGCACCACCGGGTGGATGGCTTCCGCGGGTTCGGACGGACTCGGATCTGGGATGTCGTGATGCATGGACAGCGGATCCGGGGGCAAGCCAGCGCCCCGGTTCACCCCTCGCATCCTATCCAGTTTCGACGCCGGCACCCGGCCGGGGCTCCGAACTTTACATCTCTTACTCCCGAGACCCGCTGCCGGGGACCGCGATAAACTCGCGCCATGGGCAGCGAGTCGAACCCCCAAAGCCTCCTCTTCGAGCCGCCGGAAGGCCAGGGTTCGATCCGTGTCCGGCGCCGGGGCGGCGAGCCGGGTGCGTTCACCGGACCATCGACGGTGTCCGTCGCGGCTAGGCTAGCGAAGGGGCCGGGGCCCACCGTCACCCTCGAGCTCCACAACGACAGCGACCGCGATCTGGAGCTCCTCGGCAGCGTCTACTTTTGCGGCGGCGCCGACGCTCCCCCGCCGGCCCGGCTGGCGTCTTCGTCCCGGGCCGCCTTCGGCGCCGTCCACCGTGCGGAGGACGCCCGCCACGGTGTCTCCGCCGTGTGGCTCTACGGCATCCGGTCCGGCCTCGCCCTGGCCGTCTTCGTCTACCACCCGATCGCCGAACCGGTGGTCCACGGCGCCTGGCTGACCCCCATCGAAACCGCCGACGACGAGCTCTACGCCCTGTGCTGGGCCAAACGGCGTGGCGGCGGCGAACACCCCAGGGGCCTGAGCCGTCTACGCCAAGGATCCCTGGGCTTCCTCGCCCGCAGCGACGCCGCCGGTGCCGAGCACTCGGTGGTCCGGGTGCGCCTCACCGGGGCTCCCTGAGGGCTCAGAGCCGCCCCGGGGACTCGACCCGGGGCCCGAGAAAGGCCCCCAGCTCCCGCCAGACTTCGGGGTAGGCCATGACGTCGTTGTGGCCCGCGCCTTCGACCGGAACGAAGCGGGCGGTTTCCGGCAAAGCATGGTGGAGGCGACGGCCGTGGTCCACCGGGATGATGGTGTCCCGGGTGCCGTGGATCACCAGGGCAGGCGGCCGGAGCCCGGCGGCGGCGGCCCTGGAGTCGTAGGCGTCCTTCAGGGCGACGTCCACCAGAAAACCGGGAAAATGGACCGACGCCAGGGACTTGAGATCGTCCCAGGGGCTGATCAGCACCACCCCTTCGAGGTGCCCGTCCCGGTCCGCCGCCAGCTGCATGGCCACCGCCGCCCCGAGGGACCAGCCGACGACGAACCGACGTTCCTCCCCCCGGTCCACCAGCCAGTCCAGGCCGGCTTGGGCGGCGGACACCAGGCCGTCCTGGGACGGTCGTCCGCCGCTGGCACCGTAGCCGGGGTAGTCGATGGCCAACACCGAGACGCCGAGGTCCGCCATCTGGTCGAGGAGGGCGGAGCGCCGCAGGGTCTCCAGGTTCTCACCGTTCCCGTGCAGGAAGAGCACCGATCCGGTCGCCGGACGTCCGGCGGCGACGGGCCGGAACCAGCCGTGGATCCGGTCGCCGGCGGCGGAGTCGAGCCACACCTCCAGCAGCGGGGACGGCGGCGGCGACGGCACCGCCACCGGCGGCGCGGGATACAACATCTGACGAATCCACGAATCGAGCATGGCCGAAAAACCCCAGTAGGTGAACGCGAGGCAAAGGAGGGTGAGAACGGTTCTACGCATGGTCTTAGGCCCCTCCGCAGCGTCGGGGGCTGGGGAATTCTATGCCCCCCGGGGCCGTTGTTATACTCCGCCGCGCTCGCCTTGACCCCCAAGACGTGGCTTCCCGAGGCTGAACCCCTCGCCGGACGACCTTCCTAGAAGCCGGCGCCCCACCGCCGCCGTCCCCATAGCTCGTAGAGCCCGGTTTTCATCCGCAGTCGAGATTCCGACACCAAGACAAGGAGCTTCCTCAGTATGTCCGATTCCATGAACGGCCAGGGAGGGCACCACCGCGTCCTCATTCTGGGCACGGGCCCCGCCGGTCTGACCGCCGCTCTGTACGCCGGCCGAGCCGGCCTCGAACCGCTGGTGCTCACCGGCAATCAGCCAGGGGGACAGCTCACGATCACCACCGACGTCGAGAACTACCCCGGCTTCGTCGACGGCATCATGGGTCCGGAGCTGGTGGAGCACATGCGCAAGCAGGCCCAGCGCTTCGGCACGATTGTCAAGGACTTCGAGCAGGCCACCCGGGTCGATCTCGGGCAGAGGCCCTTCGTCGTCGAGACCGACGGCGAGACCTACACCTGCGACACCCTCATCGCGGCCACCGGCGCCAGCGCCAAGCTCCTCGGCCTCGAATCCGAAACGCTCCTGATGGGCTACGGCGTGTCGGCCTGCGCCACCTGCGACGGCTTCTTCTTCAAGGACAAAGAAATCGTGGTGGTGGGGGGCGGCGACTCCGCCATGGAGGAGGCCATCTACCTCACCCGCTTCGCCTCGAAGGTCACCGTCGTCCATCGCCGGGAGGGTCTGCGGGCGTCGAAGATCATGCAGGAGCGGGCCCAGAAGAATCCCAAGATCGAGTGGCAGCTCAACAAGGTGGTGACGGAGATCCTCGGCAGCCAGAAAGACGGCGTCCACGCCGTCCGCCTCGAAGACACCACCACCGGTGAGGTCACCGAATTCTCCACCCAGGGGGTGTTCATGGACATCGGCCACAAACCGAACACCGACCTCTTCGCCGACACCCTCGACACCGACGACGCCGGCTACCTGAGGGTCGAGCACCCCACCACCCGCACCAACGTGGAGGGGGTCTTCGCCTGCGGCGACGTGATGGACCCGTCCTACCGCCAGGCCATCACCGCCGCCGGCACCGGCTGTCAGGCAGCCATCGACGCCGAGCGCTGGCTGGAGGCCCAGGAATGAGCGCCGACAGGCCGTCCACCCTCGGAGAGCTGCGTGCGTCGGGCTACCGACCCCGCACCGTCCGCGAGGAGATGCGGGTCAACCTGCGGCACAAGCTGGCGGCGGGGGAAACGCTCTTCCCGGGGGTTCTGGGCTACGACCGAACCGTGGTGCCGGGGATCGTCAATGCGGTCCTCGCCGGCCACGACATGATCCTCCTCGGCCTCCGGGGCCAGGCCAAGACCCGCCTGCTGCGCTCCCTGACCAGCCTCCTGGACGACGAGGTTCCGGTGCTGCGGGGCACCGAGTTGAACGACGACCCCATGGCCCCGGTTTCGGTTCCGGGGCAGAAGCTGGTGGACAGCGCCGGGGACGACGCGCCGGTGGACTGGCTCCCCAGGGAGCTGCGGTACAACGAGAAGCTGGCGACCCCGGACGTCTCCATCGCCGACCTCCTCGGCGACATCGACCCGATCAAGGCAGCCACCCGTAAGCTCACCTACGCCGACCCGGAGGTGATCCACTTCGGCATCATCCCCCGCACCAACCGCGGCATCTTCGGCATCAACGAGCTGCCGGACCTCGCGCCGAGGATCCAGGTGGGTCTGCTCAACATGCTGGAGGAACGGGACCTGCAGATCCGCGGCTTCCCCGTCCGGGTGCCCCTCGACATCCTCCTGGTGTTCTCCGCCAACCCGGAGGACTACACCAACCGCGGGTCCATCATCACGCCCCTCAAGGATCGGATTTCCTCCCAGATCCTCACCCACTACCCGCGGGACTCCAAGACCTCAGCCGCCATCACCGCCCAGGAGGCGTGGCTCGATCGGGACGACGACGGACCCTCGGTGGTGATTCCCGAGGAGGTCCGGCTGCTGGTGGAGGAGATCGCCTTCGCCGCCCGCGAGAGCGAGCTGGTGGACCAGACCTCCGGCGTCAGCGCCCGCATGGCGATCTCGGCCCTGGAGCTGCTGCACTCGAACCTGGAGCGGCGGGCCCTCGTCCGCGGCGAAGACACCGTCTACCCGAGGCTCTGCGACCTCCACATGCTCCTCCCCGCCATCACCGGCAAGGTGGAGATGGTCTACGAGGGTGAGCAGCAGGGGGCCGAGGTGGTGGCGGGGAAGATCCTCGGCGAGGCGGCGAAAAACGTCTTCGTGCGGCGCTTCCCCAAGATCGAGCGCTCCCTGGGCTCCGGCGGTGAGGACGACGACGGGCCCTACTCCGAGAGCGTCGCCTGGTTCGTGGCCGGCGGCTCCGTCACCCTCACCGACGAGCAGCCCTTCGAGGAGTACCGGAGCCAGCTGGAGCAGGTCCCCGGCCTCATGGAGCTGGCCCGGGAGTACGTGGCGGACGACGCGCCGGCGCCGGTCTGGGCCTTCACCGCCGAGCTGATCCTGGAGGGTCTCCACCAGCACCTGAAGCTGGCCCGGGAGGACCTGGACAGCCAGGTCAGCTACAAGGAGATGGTGAAGTTCCAGCTGCTGCGGCCCAAGCGCAGCCGGCGCGACGATCGCGACGTCAACTGAGCCCGACCACGCCGGCCCGGGGTTCGAAGGTCTTCAGAGGATCTCGACGACCACCGGGCCGGTGACCCGGGCCATGCAGGCCAGTCGGCAGGCCCCCGGTTCGAGGCCGCAGATGTCCTCCAAGGTCTCACACTCCCCCGCGGCCGGGGGCCCCTCCAGATGCTCCTGGCCGGAGAGGATGCGGATCGGATCGCTGCCGCAGATGCCGGCGTGGCACTCGGCGTTGATCTTGACGCCGTGGGCTTCGGCGGCCTCACAGAGGGTCTGCCCCGGAGCCACGGGAACGGTCTGTCCGAGGTTCTGGAAGGTTACCGCCGGGCCGGACGGCGACGGGGCGGGAGCCGGCGCGACCGGAGCCGGCTGGGGCCTCGGCCCCGGCTTGAGATCCAGAACCGCCTCGGATCCGCTGCCGTAGACGAAGGTCTGCTGCCCGACCCTCAGCCGGTCGCCGTGCTCCAGGGGGCGGTCCCCCCGCACCCGAAGGAAGGAGCCGTTGACGCTGCGCAGGTCCTTCACCAAAAGCACGCCGTTCTCCAGCGTCAGCGCCAGCTGACGGCGGGACAGGGTGCCGTCGGCGGGGTCGAGGGTGACGTCCGGAGCTTTACGGCCGAGGACTATGGTCCCTTCCTTCAGGGGAACCCGGCCGACCTCCCGACCCGAGGCGTCGAAGTGGGAGAGACCGAGGGAGCCGCCGTCAACGGTGACGAGGAGAAATTGGCGCCCCAACCGCAGCAGATCGCCGGCTCCGATGGTGATCTTGCGCCGCGATGGGACGGCCAAGAACACGCCCCCCTCGGAGCCGTCGTCCCGCACGGCGTGGCCGCCGTCGTCGGTGGCGAGAATGGACGCGTGGCGCTGCGACAGCAGGTTGTCGGTGGGTACGGAGATATCGCAGTCACGGCGGCCGAGGGTCGTCAGGCCCTGATCCCCGAGGGGATACTCTTCCGCCTCCAAGCCCCCCGGCAGGAGCCGCACCAGGATCGCCCCCGACCCGGACGGCGCCGGCGGCGGCGGTAGCTCTGCGACCCGCATCGCCAGGGAACCGGTCGACGGTTCCAGCGGCTCCGCGTCGGCGACGTCGAGATCCACGTCCTCCACCCCGTCGAGGCGCTGTCGCACCACCTGCGCCACCCGTACCCCGTCCCGCAGCGCGGTTTTGATGTTGCCCCGGTGGCGGACCTCCCGGAAGGTGGACGGGTCGGCGTCGAAGTCGTCCGTCTCGAGGTGCGCCTGGCTCAGGATGTCCCCCACCAGGTAGACCCCGGGGCGCTGGGTTTCGAGGAATCGGTTGACCACCATGCGTTTGCGGGGCCGCTTGCCCCCCACCGCCATGTGGATGCCGAGGCTCGCCAGGAAGGCCTCGGGGATGTCCTCCCCGATGCAGGCGATGCAGCTTTCCTTGGGGAATTCGAGGTGGGTGGTCTCCGCGGGGCGCCCGTCCATGGCCCTTCGATCGACGCGGATCGACAGGTACTCGCGGCGGTCGTCGCCGGTGACCACCGCCGCCGGCTCGCTCCGGGGGTGGTAGCGGATATTGCCGGCCCCCACGTAGGCTTCGAAGAAGACCTCCGCCAAGGCTTTGGACACCCGGGGCATCTTGTCCCCCCGGTACGACCAGTAGACCGACGTCGGGTCGCCGGCGGCGGCCTTCGCCTTCGACAGGGCGATCACCGCCTCCGCCGCCGAGGTGCCGCCGCCGATGACGCAGCAGGGCTTCCCGAGGTAGGCGGCGGGGTCGTCGAGCCGCAGGCACAGGCCGTCCGTGTCGCCGGGGATGTCGAACCGCCGGGGGACGCCGCGGCCGACAGCGAGGACCACGTGCCGAGCCAGGAGGCGCAGTTCCTGTCTTCCGCCGTGGTCCCAGGCGATGGCTTCGTACACGCCGTCCCCGCGACGCCCCAGGCCCGTCAGCTCGACGCCGACCCGGCAGGGCACCCGGTGGTCCCGGTAGAGCCCCTTCCAGCGCAGGCACATCTCGTCCTTGTCGATGGGCTCGAAGCACAAATCCCGGATCAGCGCGCCGCCATCGGGGAACTGCATGCGGTCGCCGCCGCCGAAACCCGGCAGGATGAGCTTGTCCTTCGAGTAGTCGCGGATGCGCTTCATCAGGTCGTCGTACTCGACCACAAGCACCGAGAGACCCAGCTCGCGGCCGCGGAACGCCGCGGCGGTCCCCCCGGGGCCGCCCCCCACCACCAGCAGATCCAGCACGTCGTTCCCCGTCGTCATCTTGCGTCCTTCCCGCGCTCCAGGCGCCCCCGCAGGGCGCCGAACCGGAGCTTTGATCCCGCCCCAGTGACGATGGCGGTCTCGGCCGACTCACCGTCCACGAACGTTTGGTTTCGGCTTCCCAAATCCCGCACCGTCACCCGATCCCCGTCCACTTCCAGGACAGCGTGGCGGCGGGAAATCTCCAGGCTGGCCGGGCGAATCTGGGCGGAGGGGTGGCGACCCACCAGGTTCTCCCCCTCCCGCAGGGCCACGCGCTCCACCTGCCCGTCGGGGTAGTTGAGGACAAGCACGATGGCCCCGTCCTCCGCCAGGATGTCCTCCACCAGGTCGGCCATGGCCTCCCGGTCGGCGAGGTCGGAGGCTTGGCGGGCCAGCATGGCAGGCAGCCCCGGGGGGGCGTTCTCGAGCACGGTTCCCTCCCGCGAATCGTCCCGCGCCGGCCCGCCGAACAGGACCCGGCTGTCTTTCCCCGGACCCAGGTCTTCCCCAGGGCCTAGGGTGGCGCCGCCGTCGAAATCCAGCCCTTCTCCATCGGCGTCGTCCCCGCGCCCCTCCGCCGCCGCGACGGTCTCCGCGTCCACCTTGCCCGCCGCGACGAGAATCTGCGGCAGGTTCGGGGGCGCCTGCTCCAGGATCGTTCCGGAGGTCTTGCCGGGGGGCGAGGGGCCCCCTTCCGCCGAAGCCGGCGGACCGGTGGGGGACAGGACCCCGGCGGGCACGGCTGGGGGAAGGGGCTCCTGCTGGGTGCGGTCGGTCAGGGGACCCGCCATCCCCGCCGCCGACGCCGTCAGCCCCGACTCCGCCGTCGCCGCCGACGGGGCGGGGGCGGCGGCCCGGGCGGCGCACAGGCTCAAGTCCTGGAAGATGAAGTCGTGGGCCCGGGCGAGGGTGATGACGTTGAGGTGATCGAGGGGCTCGGGCTCCACCACCGGCTCGCCGTCGAGGGCCGTGCCGTTGAGGCTCCCAAGGTCTTCCAGGACGAATCGGTCGCGGCCCGGATCGTAAGCGATCCGGGCGTGGCGGCCCGACAGGAGATCGTCGGTGAGCACCAAGCCGTTTCCGGGGTGACGACCGAGGACCGTTTCATCGGTGACCTCGTACTCACCGCGGAGGGGACCGCCGCGACAAATCAAGCGGGCCCTCATGGCGCGGCCTCCTCGGGATCCAGGTAGAGCAGCAGCTGCGAACGGCGGCCGTCGTCGGGGTGGAATTGGTGGCAGGTGACGCAGCTGTCGTTCGCCAGCTTCGGGGCGTGGCAGCTCTGGCAGGACTCGATCGCCGGCAGGTTGTGGATGCCGGAGTGATCCTGCGCCTCCGTCAGGGTCCCGCCTTCGAGGGCCGCCGTCACCGGGATCTCGCCGTGGCAGTCGAGGCAGCGCCGCTGCACCACGTGGGCCCGATGGTCGAATTCCGCCCGCCGCAGCTCCCGCAGGTCGGTATCCACCCTGGCGAAGGTGGCCCGCTCCACCGGATGGCAGGTGGCGCAGACGGAGGTCAGGTCCGCAACCAGGGATTCGATCTCGGCCCGCTGGTCCGGATCGAGGTCCGCAGGCCGCTCCAGACCGAGTAGAAGCTCGGTCTCGTCGAGGGGGGTGTAGGGGTCGTCCAAGGCCCGGCGCACCTGGCGCAGGATTTCTTCCAGGTTGGCGATTTCGTCCTGCACCGCCGGCGACGGATCGGACCGCAAGCCCCGAACGTAGGCTTCGAGGGTGGCCACCATCTCGCGGTAGAGGTCCGGCAGCTGCTCCGCCGGCACCTCCGCCGACGCGTCCAGCAGGTCCGCCAACCCCGCGTTCGGGTAGAGCACCCGGCGCAGGCGGCGAAGGTTCTCCATGACCCAAGGATCCCGGTGGTGGAGGGGGGATTTCGACACCAGATCCCCAACCTCCCGGAACTCTCCCGGGTTGGCGAACAGGGCCCAATCGGTCCCCGGGGCGCCGCCGTCGCGGATCTGGGCCAGGGTGGCGACCCCCGGCTCGGCGGCTGTGGCCGGGCCCACCGGCATCCTCGGGGTCGTCTCGGTGGCGGTGAGGTGACAGGCGTCGCAGTGGCGGTCGAAGGAGATGGGCTGGAATTGTCGGCCGTCCGCCTCCGGCTGGTGACAGTGGAGGCAGGCCACCTCCAGGTCCACCAGGGCCTGCCGCTCCATGACCTCCTTCACGTGCTGGCCGTGGGCGAAGTGGAGACCGGCGCGGTCGGTCCGCCCTTCGGCGAGGACGTCGAATTGGGGATGCCCATCGCCGAAGGACCCGAAGGTATGGCAGGTCTGGCAGCGGGCGTCGGCCACCTGGGTGATGACGGCTTGGCGGCCCTGATGCTCCACGTGGCAGGCGGAACAGGGCATCTCGTGCTCCGAGGGGACCAGCCGCTGGAAGTCTCCGGAACGGTAGAGGTAGTGGGACGCGAAGCTGTAGACCCCCAGCTCGTCCCCCAGCCGCTCGTGGCAGGTGCCGCAGTTGGCGTCGGTCACCTCGCCGGTGCCCCCCAGGGCCAGATCCCCGGCGCTGGGTGTGCTGTGGCAGGCGGCGCAGTCGTTCTGCAGCATGGCGTGGCCCGACGACAGGGGCCCACCGGAAACGAAACCGCCGCCGAAGGCGAAGAAGTCCAGCACCGCCCAGGCGAGGAGGGCGCCCCCCAAGGCCAGGCCGAGCCACACCAACCCCCGCCGACGCCGGGGCGTCAGGTAGGCGCCCGCCACCGGAAGGGCGGCGTCACCGAAGGTGCCCTTGCGGGCTCTGGGCTTGGTTGCCATCGCTGTTCGACCTCAGTAATAGATGACCGCGAAGATGTGGAGGGCCACCAGGACCACGAGGGCCAGGGACGCCGGCACGTGGACCCACAGCCAGCCCCGGAGGGCCGACTGCAGGGTGTACTGGACGTCGATCTCCAGCTTGGTCCGCACCAGATCCTCCAGCTCCGTGAGCTTGGGCTGCTCCGCCGGGGGCAACAGCGGGTAGAGGCGCCGCAGACGCTCCAGCCGGCGGCGGGCGCCGCCGCCGACGTCGAGAAAATAGACGGGGTTCCAACGCGGCTCCCCGAGCACCGACGAGAGGGTTCGGGCGTAGAACCGGCGAACGGGCTCGGGACTCGACGCCGCCAGGGACTCGGCACGACGGTGGAGCTGGGTCACCAGCTCCGGAATACGGTCGTAGTGCACTTCGCCGGCGAGTCCCGAGGACAACACCCGCGGCAGCCAGCGCTGGAGGGCGAGGCCGGC
This sequence comes from Acidobacteriota bacterium, assembly GCA_038748685.1. Classification (GTDB taxonomy): domain Bacteria; phylum Acidobacteriota; class Thermoanaerobaculia; order Multivoradales; family J023; genus JAUIJL01. The sequence continues at coordinate 23,777 of JBCDIS010000039.1, forward strand.
GGCGCCGGTGACCACCACCCACAGGCTAAGGCCCCAAAGCCACCAGGAGAGCCCGCCGGCGGGGAGCTTGAAGCCGCTGTGCAGCAGCAGCAAGAGTAAGAACAGGCCACCGCCGTAGAGGTGCAGCCGCAGCCAGGAGCGGGAGGTTCCGAGGCGCAGCTTTGACGACGTGGCCATGGCCCGACGCCGGGCGCCGTAGAGGACGGTGGTCAGCAGGAGCAGGGCGGCGCCGATGCCCCAGGCGACGCCGAGATGGCTGCCGGGCCGGGGTTCGAGCCCCCGCATCGGGAGCCAGGCCCCCACGGCGTAGGCAGCGACGCAGAGGACCCCCACCGCCAGCGCGGCGCGGCGCCAAACCGCCTCCGCCCTCCGGCGGCGGCCCCGGGCGGTTCGGGCGCGGGACGCCCGGGGGGCGGCGGATCGCGCAGCCACCGGAGAGCGGACACCGTGGGTGGCGACGTCAGCCTTGGCCATCGAGAAGCTCCCGGATTTCGTCCACCGAGCCCACCCGGAAGGCACAGCCCTGGGGACAGTTGCTCACGCAGGCGGGGTCATGCCCGGTGGAATGGCATAGATCGCACTTGCTGGCGACCCGCCGGGCCTCCCCCCGCAGGGCGGTGGGGACCATGTCGTCGGGCCACTGATCGCCGGTGTCGTGCATCACGATGGCGTCGTAGGGGCAGTTGTTGGCGCAGGTGCCGCAGCCGATGCAGAGGCCGTCGTCGATGTCCACCACCGCCGCCACGTCGCTGCCCCGGGTACCGGCCCGGTGGATGGCGCCGGTGGGGCAACCCACCAGGCACACGGGGTCGCGGCAGTGGTAGCAGGAGCGGGGCACCAGCAGGTTGTCGATCTTCTGCCCCTCCCGCACGAAGCGGGGACGGCCGCCGTGGGTGTCGGCGCAGCCCCGCACGCAGTCGTCGCAGCGGGTGCAGAGGGAGAGGTCCAACAGCAGGATGCTGTGGCCCTGGACGAGGCCGGTGTCGAGGGCGGTACGGGTGAGCTCGGAACGGGAGACGTCGCGGCGGCTCTGGCCGATCTCCTGGAGCCGGGCGACCGCCCCGTTCCACAGCATCTCCTCCATCTCCGGGGCCGCCGCCAGGGTGCCCTTCAGGACCTCCAGGGGCACTTTCACCAGCTCCGCGAACTCCACCGACGTGGCGGTGGTCTCCCAGCGCCCCACCCCCTCCACCATCACCTCCAACTCCCCGAGGGTCATGCCCTTGGACAGGTACGTCACCACCAGGTCGCCGTCGCCGAGGCGCTGGTCGACCCGCAGGAAACCGGAGCGCACCAGGTAGAGGGCGTCCACCGGATCCCCTTCCCGCACCGCCACCTCCCCGGGGTCGAGGGACACTAGCTCCACCGACTCCTTGAGGGCCTCCAGCTGCAAGGTCCCCAGGTTTTGGAACAGCGGCGTGCTGCGCAGCTGGGCGGTGAGGGCGCGGCGCCGGTAGAGGCGGTCGAGGCGCTCCTTGAGGGACCTGGAGCGGCGCTTCATGAGGCGCAGGGCGGCGACCCGAATCTGCACCAGCCGACACTGCCCCACGGTGCGGGCGGTGACCGACTGGGGCCAGCCGCTCATGGCGCCGATCTCCCCCAGGAGCTCACCCTTCCCCAGCACCGTGCCCTTGCCCTTCGGCAGGGGATGGTCGACGCTGGCCAGGAAGGTGATCTCGCGGGCGTCCGCGTCGTCGGGGTCGAAGCGGGGCAGGGCCGCCGACGCCCGGGTGCCCACGGCCGTGGACTCCCGGGTCCCCCCGCCGTCGTCCCCACCTGGCGCCTCCGGCCCCGGCAGGCGGGTCATCTGGGTGCGCGACTCGTCGAAAATCGGCGACGCCGTCAGCTCGAAGCCCTCGACCCCTTCGAGGTAGACCTCCACCTCGCCGTCGGCGATGAAGAAGGCCAGGTCGAGGTACGTCCCCTGCTCGAAGAGCACGCAGTCCTTTCGCCACACGGCGATGGAGACATCGGGGCTGATCTTCTCCAGGAAGGCGTCGTCGAAATCGCGGAACAGCTCGTGCTCCCGCAGCTCCGCCGGCGACGGCTTGTCGGAGATGGCGGCGATGCCGGTGTGCTGGCCGTAGGAGCTCCAGCGGTCCCGGTACTGCTCGATGCGCCGCAGGGATGTCTTGGAAATGACTTCGGATCCGCTCATGGTTCCTTTCCCCCGTCCCCGTCGGTCTCGGAGCCGCGGCCGACGGCGGCGTAAATCGCTTCGAGGCGCTGCTTCACCAGCAGCAGCACCTCCTCCAGCGGGGTCTCCCCGTCGAGCCGTGGGAAGGGCTCGAGCCCCAGTTCTTTGGCCGACGCCGGATCTCCCCCGCGGCGAATGAAGGCGGGTCGGTTCGTGGCCGGGCGGGGCGCCGGCGCGACGTGGGAGCGGCGGTTGTCGGCGGTGCCCAGGCCGCGGCCTGAACCGGAGGCCCCTGCCGTGCCCCGGGGGCCGCCCGCGCCGCCCCTGGCCCCGGAAGCGCCGCCCCTGGCTCCGGAAACGCCGTCCGAGGCGCCGGATCCGCGGAGGGTCACGGTGGACGCCAGCCGGGCCAGGCGGACCTGGGGCACCGGACCCCGAGAAGCGAGGGCCGACTGGAAGGCCGCCGGCAGGCCCGGCGCCGCCGGATCCTCCCCCTCCCAGTGGCGGATCTTCGCCATGTTGCCGACAAAGTCGAAGTCCCGGCCGGTGGGATGGCCGGAGGAGATCAGCCGCGGGTCGGTGATGTAGTGGCAGCCGGTGCAGGTGGCGGCGCGGGTTTCGGCGTCCTGCAGCTCCACCATGCCGAGCCGTAGGGCTTCCACGTAGCCGGGGCGTCGGGTGCCGAGGGCCGCATCCCCCTCCTGGTGGGGCTCCAGGTACTTCTCCGCCGGCCCGTGGCAGCTCTGGCACGACACCCCGTCCACCACCCGGCGGGACTCCCGGCCGGTTTCGACGGTGCCGTGGCAGTCCATGCAGACTCGATTTCCTCGGCTCGCCTGGGACGGCTCGAGGCCGTAGAGACGGGCGATCCGGATCGCATCGGGGGAGCCTTCGAGGAAGCGCTCCACCGCCGCGTAGTGGGGATCTTCGTACCACCAGGCGTGCTGGTCGCCGTGGCACTGCTGGCACGCCGACGCTTCGAGGGTGGCATTGGAGCTTCGCCGCTCCCGGATCCGGGTCTTGACGGCCCCCTCCGCCGGGATGGCGGCGACGGCTTGACGGGCGGCGACGGTGGCCGTTCCCTGGGCATCCGATCCCTGGAGGGGAGCCGCAGACGCCGCCGCCGGGTCCCCCGGAGACACGCCGTCGGTGGCTGCCACCCGCACCCCGTCGGCGACGGGGGGTGGCTCCAGGTCCAGGTCCGCTGCAGCGATTTCCCCCGTCACCAAGGGGTCAAGGGAGGCCAACCGGGTACCGTCGTGGCGGCCGAGGAAGCCGCGGGCGGCCTCCCCCACGGCGTCGGCGGCCGCCCTCAACGCTTCGGAGCGGGCGGGGTCCGCCCGCACACCCTGGACCGCCGCCACCATGGCCCGCGCCTCCTCCAGATCCCCCAGCTCCGCCAGGGCCCGCACCTCCACCACGGCGTCCCGGAGACGGCGCTGCATGGCCTTGAGGTAGACCCCCTTGCCGCTGGCGGCCGCCACCCCCCGCAGGGCATGCTCCAGCTCCAGGGCCCGGCCGACGGCGTAGAGACGACGGCGGTGGGCGGGTCCGCGGTCGGCGTTGTCGGTGCCGTCGCCGTCGAGGAACGACTCGAGGAAGTTGTGGCGGATCTCGCCGACCCGCGACGCCAGCTCGAACCCGCTGCTGCCCACCGAATGCCGGCCGACGTTCACCAGGTCTTCCTTCGGCACGGTGTGGCAGCCGTAGCAGCTGGACACCAGGTCGTAGAGGTCGTCGGCCCGCCGCATGCCCCGCTCCCGGCTCACCCGCAGGCGCGTGGCGCGGTGCTCCTCGGTCTCACCCCTGTGGTCGATGCCTTTTCCGCCGTAGTCGTTGTGGAGATCGATCCAATCGGCGCCGGCGCCGTGGCAGGACTCGCAGGAGACGCCGGACGCCGCCCGCACTTGCTCCCCCTTCACCTCGGGGGTGTAATGGCAGCCGAGGCACATGCTGTCCCGCTTGATCAGCTTGAGGCCCATCCTGCCGGCGATGGCCTCGGCCGACTCCTTGCGGTGGAGGGTCTTGAAGCCGGTGGCGTGGGGGGTTCGTTTCCACACTTCGTAGGCGGAGACGTGGCATTCGCCGCAGGCTTCGGCGGAGACCACCTTGGCGGGATCCACCTGGGTCCAGGCGCCTCCCTCGCCGCTCCCCTGGGGAAAGGCCGGCACAGCCAAAATGAGAGCCAGGGGCACCCACCACCGCAGGGCGGCGGGCCCCGGCTCCGGCGGCGGGCTGGATCCTCCGCCGGTCAAAACTTGGCCAGGATCTCGACCCGCCCGCCGTAGGGGTACAGGTCGTCGATACCGGCGAGCCCTTCCCGATAGCCCGCGAAGCCGTCGACGATGAAGACGAAATGCTGTCCGAAGGCGGCCTGGTAGCGGGCGGTGAAGGACGCCCCGTCCCCCACGTCCCCAGCCGTGCCGACCCGTCCGCCGACCTCCAGCAGCAGCTGCTTGCGGGTGTGGTCGTAGAAACGTTGGTAGCCGACGGCGCCCCCCACCACGTCCCGGGCCCGGCTCGACAGCGGCGCGGCGTAGCTGCCGAGGTTGGGTGACGCGAAGTTGATCCCGGCCCGTCCCAGGGGACCTCCCCCAGCCGGACCGACCCCGCGGGCCGCCGGGGTGTATTCGTCGAAGGCGGCGAAGGAGGTCAGGTAGAGATAGTCGTGGGTGCGCTTGGGGGTCCACCCCAGCTCGGCAAAAAGCAGCAGCCCGTCGGTGGTGACGTCGGTCTCGTCGCCGCTCGCCCTGGACCCCAGCAGGAAGAAGGAGCTGTTGGTCTCCCCCAGCCGCTGCACCGCGCTGACGCCGGCTGCCAGCAGATCGCCGGAGCCGTCGTTGGCGTCGAGCCAGGCGATGTCGACGTCGACGGTCGACGGCTTGAAGTCCGTGGAGGTGAGGAGGGCGAAGAGCTGCGCGTCCCGCTCGTCGAAGGCCGAGGTGTTGAGGTCCCCCCAGCCGAAAAAGAGGGTCGAGCGGAAGTTCGGCGCGTTTTTCGGCAGCAGGGTGTTGCGGGTGATCCCGACGCCGTCGATGGTGTCGTTGATCAGCAGTCCTTCCTGGAAGATCAGGGGCTGCCGGCCGACGGAGAATCCGAGGTCGTAGGACGCGAAGTCGTCGCGGTCCAGGTCCGGAAAGATCTCACCGAAATCCCCCTCGAAGTAGAGGCTGCCGATGTCGACGTTGAGCTCGTCCCGAAAGTCGCCGTCAAGGTTCGGATCCGGGTGCTCCAGGAAGTAGCCGGTGAAGCGGCCGTCCTGGTCGAGGGCCCGAAGCCCCAACACCAGTCGCTCGGTGCCGGAAAGCTGGAGGTTGAAGAAGAGGTCGAGGCGGTTCGTCCACTCGGTGATCCGTCCACCCGAGGCTGTGTCGGGCTCGAAGCTCTGGACCGCCGAACGGAAGTTGCCGAACAGCAGCAGGGAGGGCTGCCAAACCGCGCCGGTGGGAAGGCGGAATCCCGGATCCAGCGTGCCCGTGCCGAGGAAAGGCTCCCCCAGCTCGATCGGCGGCGCCGGGCGCTCCGGAAGCTTCTGCAGCGGGATGTACTCGTCGCTGATCCGGCTGCTGTGGCCGTGGCCGCCCTTGCCGTGCCCCCCGTCACCGTGGCCGCCCTCGCCGTGATCCGGGTCGTCATGCCCCGAGTCACCGTGCTCCTCGTCGGGGTCACCCCCGTCCTCCACGGCGGTCCATCGATCCACCGACCGGCGTTCCGCGGGATGCCGAGCTGAAGGCTCGCGGTGGGAGGGATGCCGAACGGAAGGCTCGCGCTCCTCCTCCGGCGGCTCCGCGGCCCCAGCGACCCCGCCGACCGCGACGAGCCAAAGCAGCGCCAGCCAAGACCCCGCGGAGGCGGGCCCAAATCGTGTCCCGGGGATCTTCACGGCGAGGCCGCCACCTGCGCGGTCCTCTGGGCGGCGGAGGCGTGGAGGGGAATATCGACCTTCCGTTCCCAGAGCACCAGGTGCCCCTCCACCACCTTGTCCGCCACGTCCCGGGCGGTCATGCCGTAGTCGAAGCCGACGTTCTTGATCTCGTGGATCAGGTTCACCGGCACCATCGCCGCCACCAGCTCCACCCTCGCGGAGTAGGGTCCCTGTCCCGTGAGGGCCCCCGGCTCGATCGGGTAGCGGCCGAGCCGCTGACCGCCGGGGGGAATGCCCTGCTTGTGCTTGCGGGCCCCCCGGGGCCGCCCGGTGAGGATCGTGGACGAGGTGGAGGGCCGCAGGAACGGCAGCGGGTCCGGCGAGTAATTGAGGGCCAGGACCTGCTCCCGTTCGCCGCCGCGGACCATGCGGGTGAGGAACTTCGATTGCAGGCTGAGGAGGAACGGATCCCGCGGCAGCTCGCCATTGTGGACGTAGAGGGAGTGGGAGTCCCGCACGTCGCCGTTGGGGTCAAGGTCACCGGACCGGAAGACCACCTCGCCGTGGCGGTCGGAGACGGTGACCCGCACCCAAACCAGGCGTTCGGCGTCGAAGCCGGTGGGCACTCCGTGGCCGGTGGTGCCGTTCTCCACCGCCACCGTCAGCTCGATACCCCGGTGGTCGGCCCGCTCCAGCTCGATCGCTCCGAGCTTGTACCCCGCCCGCAGCACCGCCAGGCGCTTCTCGTGGGCCTCCGCCAACAGCGCCAGGTTGTCGTCGAGGATGTCCCGGGCGTCGTAGCGGTCGTCCGCCGAGCGCCAGCGTTCGGGGAACTTGTAGCCCTCCGGTCGGCTGTCCTCGAAGGCGTCGGTGCCCCAGCCCTTCTCCCACTCGAACGCCAGCCACTCGCGGATCGTCGCCAGCTCGGCGGCGTCCACGTTGTGGGGGAAGATCCCCGGGTGGATCACCGAGTAGTCGGGGCCGATGAACATGTGGTCGGTGCGCTTGCGGGCGAGGGTCGGCTTGCCGCCGATGACCGCCGCCGGAGCCTCGGCGTAGCCCGAGTCGACCCCCGGTTCGGTGCTCATGTGGCAGTCCTGGCAGGAGGTCCCCTCCTCCGCCGCCGGCGAGTTCTTGAACTCGCTGAAGGCCTCTTCGAGGCGGAAACCGTTCACCAGGTTGACGTCGTGGCACGTCCCGCAGAAGCCGGAGGTGGAGAGCTGGAAGAACTTCTCCGCCTCGGTGTGGATGGCCCTGCCGGCGCGGCCCCGCTCGGTGTTGACGCGGTAGTCTCCGCTGTCGATCACCCGCGCCAGCTCCTCGTTACCCTTCGGGCCGTAGACCGGCTCGAAAAGATCCCCCTCGACGATGGCCAGCCGGCCGCTGAGCTTGCCGTAGGCGTTGTTCACCCGGTGGCATACGATGCAGGTGACCCCTTCCCGGGATGTCGGATGCCGATCGATGTTGCTCATGAACTCCGGTTCCCCGAGGTTCATGCCCACCGGCGTGTGGCAGCGGATACAGAAGTCGCCGTTGGTGCCGTTGGTGATCTTGAGGACCGTGCCGTGCATGGCGTTGAACACGGGGCTCATCTGCGCGTAGGCGTGGGGCGATACCGACCATTCCCGGTAGTGGTCCGGGTGGCAGGTGGCGCAGGTGTTGGCGGAGGGGAAACGGTTCTCCAGGAACAGCTTCTCGTGCTCCTGGTCGGCGGTCAGGGGGACCGCTTCGTCCTCGGCCCCGTCGACGGTCGGCCGATGGGTGACCTGGGGAACCAAAGGCGTCTCTCCGGCGTCTCCGACGCCGGCCAAGGACCCGGGGGTCGGCGCCCCAAAGGCCATGGGCGCCAAGACCAGAGCCACCACGAGGGTCACGGCGCCCACGGCTGGCCGACGGAAACGGGGTCGGAGGAGATCCGGCTGGATCTGGCTTGCACGTCGCATCGGTCCTCCTTCTCCGGCCCGGGCCGGAGGAGTGGTGGTCGAGCAAGGACGGCTAATTCGTTTTCGAGATCGCCCTACAGGGTATATTGCGGCGATTCTACATCGAGGGGGCCAAAGCTTCTAAGAAAGACTCCGGCAATCTCCCTGGACTTCACCCACCCTGCATCGGCACAGGGCGGCCCTGCGTGTTACGGACCGACGGATGTGGTCTCGAGGAGGTCCCTCAGAGGTAGCCGAGGGATTCGAGGCTGCGTAGGTACTCGTCCCCCTCCACCACCGCCGTCTCGCCCCGTCGTTCACCGTAGGTCTCCACCCGCACCGCCGCATCGGGCCAGGGGCAGGCCCCCGGGGGCTCGGGGATCTCGCGGCTCTGGGGCAGCCCCAGGGCCCGCAGGGCGGCGGCCCCGAGACCCTGCGCCGAAAGATCGGCGGCGGATGCGGACGCTTGGGGGACGCAGCCGTCTCGGTGCCAAAGCACCGCGCGCCCCTCGTCGTCCCCGCGGCGTCCGGGATCGAAGATCAGCAGCACGGTATCGAAGGTGTCGCCGGTTTCCGCCACCAGCCGGTCCACCGCACCGAGCTGGCGACGCACCAGATCCCCCATGGCCACCGTCCCGGGGTCGGCGAGGCCGGCGGCGATGTCGAGGCCCGGCAGGTAAAGGGCGGCGGCCCTGGGCGCCCCGAGGTCCCGGAGCCCTAGGCGGAAGGCCGCCCGGTAGAGGGCGTCGGGGCGCAGGGCTTTGTCGAGCATGTCTCGGGCCGTCACGTCTGGAAGGGCCACTCCGAGACCCCTGACGAGGTCCGGCGGCACCTCCATCGAGGTCCCTAGATCGCGAAGCGCCCCTTCGGCCGCCTCGGGGAAGACGGCCCCGGCGGTGCCCTCCTCCAACAGCTGATAGGCACCGTGGGCCACTACCCAGCCGGGCTGCGGAGCCGCGGGGAAGGTTCCCCACCAGTTGACCGCCAACGACGCCGCGCCGCCGCGGCTCGCCAGCTCCCAGAAGGCCCAAGCCCGCCGCTGGTTGGACAGAACCGGGCGGTGGTCCACCAAGGGCGTTCGGGCCATGACGGCCCAGTAGCTCCGCAGCCACCCGCTGCGCAGCAGGGGTCGCTCCAGTCCAAGGGGGCGGTAGCTGTCCAGGGTTTCGAGGCCGTGACGGTTCCCCGGAAGCCCGGTGGCGACGCTGGCCCAAAACGAGCCCGGCTCTTCGTCGCCCCGAAAGTAGGGCACGACCGCCCCCCCCGCCGCCGCCAAACCGCCGACATGGGGCATGGCGTCCGCCGCCAGGAGGTAGTCCACCTCCGTCGGCTTGACGCCGTCGACCCCGATCACCAGAAGCGCACCGCCGCCGGAGACCGGCAGGCTGGACGGGGCGGGGGGCGCCGGGGGCCTCACCTCCAAAGCCGCCGGCAGCAGTAGCAGGCATACGCCGAGCACCACGCCCAAGGCCCACCAGCGGCCCCGGGCCCCCGGCCCCTCGGGGGCCTGGTCCGTAAGTCGGATGGCGAGGGTCAGCAGCCCGCCGTGGACCACTTTGAACACCGCCCAAGCAAGGAGCGGCAGGGCCACTCCCAGGATACCCAGCTGTCCGGTGGACAGGTCGGGCCAGAGGGCCCTCCCCTGCCATATCGCCGCGGCAACGCCGGCGGCCGACACCACCATGGCCAGGCCGTAGCTCAAGGCCTCGATGCGGCGCGCGTGGGATAATCGAAGCACGAGGGCGAACACCCCAGCCAGAACCAGGAAGCCCATGGCCAGCAACGCCACCGCCGGCGCCAGGAGGTGCAGGTAGAGGGGCAGAAGATCGAAGGCGCTCCGGCGCAGGTGGCCGTTGGCCCAAGCCAGCACCAAGGTCGACACCAGGGCCGTCGGCGCCCCCAGCAGGAGCGCCACCTTGGCGGTGAGGAAGGCCAGGGCCCTTCCAGGACGGCGGGGCCTCAGGGCGTCCTGGAGCAAGAAACGCTCGACCTTGTGGTCGAGGTAGCCGAGGCGCCGAAGCTCCGCCCGAACCTCGCCGAGGGAACGCTCGCCGGTGACGCCGGACGGAGCCTCCGTCTCCGACCCTGAGCCCTCGGGAGAGGCGGGCGGATCGTGGGGGCTCACAGACGGCCCCGGCGCCGCACCACCTCGGCGATGGCCCGCAGGGGTTCGGCCCTCCGCCCGAGTCCGGCCACCGAGTCGACCGCGAAATCCAGGAGCTCGGCGCAAAGGGCTTCGGCCCCGGCGACCCCCAGAAGCCCAACGAACGTGAGCTTGTCGTCGTCCTGGTGGGCGTCCTTTCCGGTCTCTTCGGTGGTGGCTAGGACGTCGAGGAGGTCGTCGGCGATCTGGAACGCCAGGCCCAGGTTCTTGGCGTACCGGGTGACCGACGCCAGATCCCGGCGGCGGGCGTCCACCGCCATCGCGCCGAGCTCGGCGGCGGCGGTGAAAAGGGCTCCGGTCTTGTGGCTGTGGATGTACTCCAGCCGTTCGAGGTCGAGGCTCTCGTGCCGCGCTTCGAGGTCCAAAGCCTGGCCACCCACCAGACCGCGGCTCCCCACCGCTTCGGTCAGCAGGTGGATCAGATCCTCCGCCGTGTAGCGTTCGAGCTGTAACTGGTGGGCCCGCTCCGCCACGAGTCCGAAGGCGCGGTTGAGCAGGCCGAAGGACGCCAGGATTGCGACGTCGTCACCGTACACGAGGTGGGTGGTGGTGCGTCCACGCCGCAGGGTCGCGTCGTCCATCATCGGCATGTCGTCCAACACCAGAGAGCAGGCGTGGACCATCTCAATGGCGCAGCCGAGGTCCAACACCTGGCGAGTGGCCTCACCGAACATCTCGGCCACCGCCAGGGTCAGCACCGGCCGAAGGCGCTTACCCGGACCGGTGGCAGCGTAAGCCATCGCCCCATGTACCTTCTCCGGCCGCTCCGTAGGCGGTGGTAGCAGCTCCGGCAGGCGGGCTTCGACCCGCGCCGCCAGCTGGCGGAGGTGCTCACCCACCTCGGGCCGACGGGAGCGGGCGATGGCTCGGATCATCAGCGTCGGGGGCGCCGCACCCCGCTAAAAGGACGCGACGCCTTCGGCTACGGAGTCGAAGGTCTCGAAGACGGTGATCAGCTGGGTGATCTGGAGGATGTCGACCACCTTCGAAGGCAGGTTAGCGAGCTTGAGCTTGCCCCCGCGGTTGGTGACTGTCGTGAAGGCGCTCACCAGCTCACCGACGCCTGAGGAATCGATGGTGGTGACGCCGCCGAGGTCGATGAGGATGTTTCGGGCCCCCGCTTCTAGCGCCTCCGCCACCGCACCGCGCAGGGCGACATCGCCCACCCCAATGGTGATCTTGCCCTTCGGGCTGAGGACGGTCACGCCTTGTTGGTTCTCCACCTGGATCTTCATCTATCTCGGCTCCTGTGTTTGGGGGATCGGATGCGGGCCCGCGGCGCCGGGCCGGTTCCCCGGCTCGAGCTCGGCGTCCGGGGCCGGTTGGAACCGTGTGCGGCCCGAATTGGGCCCCACGCGGTTCGGCGGGTTGGGGACGGGGTCCGCGAGCAAACGCGGCTGGCGGAAGGTTGTCATCCCGGGTCGTCGGCAGCCGCCTCCTCGACCAGCTTCTTGCGCATGGTCACGACGGTCCCGCCATCGGGGCGGAGGCTGTAGTCGATCTCGTCCATGAAGTTCTTCATGTAGAAGATGCCGCGCCCGTTGGGCTTCAGCAAGTTCTCCGGCGCCAAGGGGTCGGCGACCCGCGTCGGATCGAAGCCCTCACCGTGGTCGTGGACCCGGATGACCGCCTCGTCGCCGGAGACCGACAGCTCCACCTCGACGTTTTTGGAGGGATCCTGTCGATTGCCGTGTTTGATGGCGTTGGCCACCGCTTCACGGATCGCGATACCCACCCAATGGCGGGCATCCTCGGCGAGGCCGAGGCGGGCGAGGGCATCGTCGACGACGACCTGGATGAGGTCGATGTGGTCGTAACGGCTGCCGATGGCGATCCGGACTTGCGGCTCTTCAGCGGAAGGCATGGCGAAGGAAGTCTAGCAGATCGACCACGACCGTTCCCAGCCCCGGGGGAGTCCGGCGAGCCCGGATCTCGGCCACACCGGCAGGTCTCTCCCCATGCTATGCTTCCGCGCGGCGGCGATGCCGCCCAACACCTCGAACCACTTCCGATCTGCGGGCCGCCAACCCCACGAACGCACGCCGTTCGCATCCGGCCTAGCTCTTCTCTCCGGACCGGATCAACCGGACCGCGACAACCCCGGACCGAGCGGACACCGGACAATCCCTCCGGAGCCCGCTGTGCAGCCCGCGCCGAAGGCCCCCTCAGAACGCAACGAAACCCGGAGACCCCGGAATCTTCAGGAGGATGGTCCCTTGAACCGTTTCCCCGGCGTCGACTATCTCGATCTCGACGACTTGCTGACCGACGAGCAGCGACTGACCCGCGACACCGTCCGCAAGTTCGTGGACGAACTGGTCAAACCGATCATCGAAGAGTGCCACCGCGAAGGTCGCACCCCCCTCGAGCTGGTGCCGAAGATCGGCGAGCTGGGGCTGTTCGGCTCCACCATCGCCGAATACGACCTCCCGGGCCTCGACGACATCTCCTACGGCCTGGTGATGCAGGAGCTGGAGCGCGGCGACTCGGGCCTGCGCAGCTTCGTCTCGGTGCAGAGCTCCCTGGTGATGTACCCGATCTACGCCTTCGGATCAAAGGCGCAGAAGGATCGCTGGATCCCTGCCCTAGGCTCCGGTGAGGCCATCGGTTGTTTCGGCCTTACCGAGCCGGACTACGGGTCGAACCCCGGCGCCATGCGCACCACCGCCAAGCGGGACGGGGACGGCTGGGTGCTCAACGGCGCCAAGCAGTGGATCACCAACGGCAGCCTGGCTGACGTCGCCGTGGTCTGGGCCCAGACCGACGACGACATCCGCGGTTTCCTGGTCGAGAAAGGGACCCCCGGCTTCACCGCCACCGACCAGCACGGCAAGTTCAGCCTGCGGGCCTCCACCACCTCGGAGCTCGGCTTCCACGACTGCCGCATCCCGGCGGACGCCATACTGCCGAAGACGGTCGGCCTGAAGAACGCCCTCATGTGCCTCAACCAGGCCCGCTACGGCATCGCCTGGGGCGGCCTCGGGGCGGCCATGGAGTGCTACCACACCGCCCTCGAATACGCGAAGGAGCGGATCCAGTGGAACGGCCAGCCCATCGCCGCCCACCAGCTGGTCCAGGACAAGCTGGTGTGGATGGTGTCGGAGATCTCCAAGGGCCAAACCTTGGCCCACCGCCTCGGCACCCTCAAGGCCCAGGGCAAGCTCAAGCATTTCCACGTCTCGATGGGCAAGCGCAACAACGTCTGGGTCGCCCGCGAATGCGCCAAGCTGGCACGGGAGATCCTCGGCGCCAACGGAATTGTCGACGACTATCCTGTGATCCGCCACATGCTCAACATCGAGTCGGTCTACACCTACGAGGGCACCCACGACATCCACGGTCTGGTCATCGGCCAGCGGATCACTGGCATTCCCTCCTTCAACGCCCCTGAGCGGCGGGAAGAGGAGCCGGTGGCGGTGCCCGCGGGGGCCCGCTGATGAAGATCGACGCCGCCATCGAGCAGCAGCTCATCAACGTGACGGAGCGGGCCGCCCTCGCCGCCGGCCAGACCATGGGCTTCGGCGACAAGACCCACTCCGACCACGTGGCCGTGGAGGCCATGCGGGAGACCCTCGACGAGATCCAAATCGCCGGTCGCGTAGTGATCGGCGAAGGGGAGCGGGACGAGGCTCCGATGCTCTTCGTGGGCGAAGAGGTGGGGGGGCTCAAGGGGCGGGACGACGCCCCGGGCGTCGACATCGCCGTCGACCCCCTCGAAGGCACCAACCTCTGCGCGTCCGGGGGTCCGGGCTCCGTCGCGGTGCTCGCCGCCTCCGAACGGGGTGGTCTACTCCATGCCCCGGATACCTACATGGAGAAGATCGTCGTCGGCCCCACGGCCCGCGGCTCGGTCCACCTCGACGCCCCGGTGCCCGAGAACCTGCGCAACATCGCCCGGGCCTTTCACCGGGAGGTCTCCGACCTGACCGTGGTGGTCCTGGAGCGGGAGCGGCACGGTCAGCTGATCGAGGACATCCGCAGCGCCGGTGCCCGCATCCGGCTGATCCCCGACGGCGACCTCGCCGCCGGCATCTCCGCCGCCGTGCGGGGCACCGGTGTCCACGCGGTCATGGGGATCGGGGGCGCCCCCGAAGGCGTGATCACCGCCGCCGCTATGCGCTGCCTCGGCGGTGACATCCAGGCCAGGCTGGTGGCCATCAACGACGGGCAGAAGCAGCGGCTCTCAGCCCTCGGCTACCACGACTTGAGCAAGATCTACACCACCGAAGACCTCGCCAAGGGTGAGCGCATCGTGTTCAGCTGCACCGGCGTCACCGACGGTGAGATGTTGCGGGGGGTCCGGTTCTTCGGCGGCGGTAGCCGCACCTCGACCCTCTTCATGTCGCTGGCGCAGCGGATGATCCGCTTCGTCGACACGATCCACCGCGACGACATCACGGCGCCGGTACACTTCCGCTGATGCGGCGCCACGAGCGGCCGGGCCCCGGGCCCGGCCACGGGAGGACCGGGACGTGATCAAGCCCGACACTTGGATTCGGCAATGGGGCCGCGACGGCGGCGTCGAGCCGTTCACCGAGGACCAGGTCAACTCCGCCAGCTACGACGTCCGGGTCAGCGACCACTGGATCTGCCCCACCCGGGAGCCGGAGGAGTTCAGGGCCCCCCACTTCAAGCTGTTTCCCGGCGAGGTGGTGCTGGCCTGCACCCACGAGTTCGTACGCATCCCGCGGGACGTGGCCTGCGATCTGAAGCTCAAGTCGACCCTCGGTCGCCTGTGGATCAACCACTCCCTCGCCGGTTGGTGCGACCCCGGCTTCGAGGGGGACATCACCCTAGAGCTACAGAACCTAGGGCCGGAGCCCTTCGTACTCGAAGCGGGACGGCGAATCGCCCAGCTCATCTTCATCCGTATGGAGGCCGAACCCGAAGTCCCCTACGGATCGCCGTCCTCGTCGTCCCACTACCAGGGCCAGCGGGGCACCACCAGGGCCAGGACCTGAAGCGGGTCAGTCCCGAATAGAGATTCGGCTATACTGCGGCGCCACTCCGAAAGTCGATCATGGGCATCTCCGGCAACCTCAAGACCATGCAGCTCGCCGAGCTGCTTCAATGGTTGTCGATGGGCCAGAAGTCCGGCACCCTGAAGATCGAGAAGGGGGCCCGCAGCACCGTCATCAAGCGCATCTTCTTCGAGGACGGCGTGATCATCTCGTCTGCCTCGACGGACCCCGGGGAGTACCTCGGCCGATTCCTCGTCAGCCACGGCTACCTGGCGGAGGACGCGGTCAACGAGGCCGTCGCCCGGCAAAAAGAGGAAAAGCAGCTCCTCGGCAAGATCCTGGTCAACATGGGTCTGGTGGAGGAGGATGATCTCCATCAGATGCTCCGTCTCAAGGCGGAGGAGTCGATCTACGACATCTTCACCTGGGACGAGGGGGCCTTCGAGTTCTTCGACGGAGACCTGCCCTCGGAAACCATGGTCCCGATGCAGATGGACGTCCAATGGATCGTCCTCGAAGGAACCCGCCGCACCGACGAGTGGAAGCGGATCCAGGGCGTCATCCCGTCGCCGCTGTGCGTGCCCGTGCTGGTGACGGATCTCGGCCAGCTGGAGCTCGACGACTTCGAGCGTAGCCTGCTGGAATGGGTCGACGACGATCGCACCGTCGAAGAGATCAGCCAGGGCGCCATGACCAATCTCTTCCAGGTGTCCGAAATCCTGGCGGACAACGTCGGCAAGGGCGTCGTCAAGGTCGTTCGTCCCCGGATCATCGAGGTCGAGGTGCCGGTGGCCGCCGAGGCGGACGGCGCCGAGGAGGAGGACGGGAAGAAGGCCAAGGCCGAAGGCGGCAAGACCAGCAGCAACGAAAGCGGCGCCTATTTCCTGCCGATGATGCAGCAGATGATGGCTCAGTATCAGCAGCAGATGCAGATGCCCTCGATGTACGGCCAGCCGGGTGGCGGCTCCGGTGCCATCCCACAGATGCCCCCAGGCCAGATGCCACCCGGACAAGCTCCCCCCGGACAGCCGCCCCAAGGCGTCGCATCTCCGGGTCAGCCCCCCCAGCAGCCAGCCCCGCCGCAACCGGTGGCGCCGCCTCAGGCGCCGGCCACCCCCGTCGACATGGGGGGCGGACGGGCGCTGCACTACGCCACGTCCCCGGGCTCCCCGGCGGCCCCTGCCGCCGCGGCTCCAGCCCCCGCGGCGCCGGCACCCGCCGCCACCGAAGCGGAGCGACTGGTGGCGGAGGCGGAGGCGGCCCTCGGTGGCGGAGATCTCCAGGCCGCCCTCGCGACGTTCCGCAAGGCCAAAGACGCCGACGGCGCAGCCCAGGTGGCGTCGGCCCTGTCCGCCGGGGAGGACCGGGTGCGCCAGGCTTTGGAGAAGGACGGCGTCCGGCTCGAGGCGGTGCCGAAGCTCAAATGTGACATGAACGAGCTCATGCAGCTCGAGATTTCGCCCCAGGAGGGCTTCATGCTCACCCGCGTCGACGGCACCTACGACATCAAGTCGATCCTCAAGATGAGCCCGATGCCGAAGCTCGACGCCCAGATCCTCTTCTGGCGCCTCAAGCGCTCAGGCCACGTCGCCGTCTGAGCCGCTCCGGGAGCCTCGGCGCGCACCCCGCGTCCCCTTTGTCCTTCGGTCTGGCCGAAGACCGCCGTCCCTAGTCTAGGTAGAATGGGCGGTGGGATCCCTACGTACCCAAACCAGTCATGTCCGACGTTCCCAAGACCCCATGGCGCGCCAGGCTCCACGAAATCATCTTCGAAGCCGATACGCCCATCGGCAAAGCTTTCGATCTTGCCCTCCTATGGTGCATTCTGCTCAGCGTGGCGGCGGTCATGCTGGAGAGCGTCGCCTCCATCCGGGCCACCTGGGGACCGAGCCTGCGCCTTCTCGAGTGGATCTTCACCGGACTGTTCACCGCGGAGTACCTGCTGCGGCTCATCAGCATCCGGCGCCCGGGGCGGTACGCCGGGTCGTTCTTCGGCCTGGTGGATCTGATGGCGATCCTGCCGTCGTATCTCAGCCTGCTGGTCACCGGTACCCAGAGTCTCATCGTCATCCGCGCCCTGCGTCTGCTCCGGGTCTTCCGGATCCTCAAGCTGGCCCACTTCGTCGGCGCCCAGCGCCTGCTCCACACCGCGATTCGGGCCAGCGCCCAGAAGATCATCGTCTTCCTCGGCGTCGTCATCACGATGGTGATGATCATCGGTGCATCCATGTACCTCATCGAGGGCGAGGAGCACGGGTTCACCAGCATTCCCCAGTCCATGTACTGGGCCATCGTCACCATGACCACCGTCGGCTACGGCGATATCGCCCCTGAAACGGTCGCCGGAAAGTTCCTGGCTTCCGCCGTCATGATCATTGGCTACGGCATTATCGCCGTGCCCACCGGAATCGTCACGGTGGAGCTGGCGAGCGCTCAGCAGTCGGTGACGAGTCGTTGCTGCCGATCCTGTTCCGCCGAAGGCCACGACCACGACGCACGCTTCTGCAAGATCTGTGGGGAGGAGCTGTAGATGACCTCGATCCTCGTCGGAACCAGCCTCGCGATCTCCATCCTTCTGGTCCTCGTGGCGCTTTACGACCTGACCCAGAAGAAGCACGCCATCCTGCGCAACTTTCCGGTCATCGGTCACTTTCGCTACCTCCTCGAAGGAATCGGACCGGAGCTGCGGCAGTACATCGTCACCGGCAACGACGAAGAACTGCCCTTCTCCCGCGACCAGCGCCGCTGGGTCTACGCCTCCGCCAAGAAGCAAAACAACTACTTCGGCTTCGGCACCGACAACGACCAGGAGCGCACCCCGAGCTTCCTGATCATCAAGCACTCCCCCTTTCCCATAGACACCCCCCACCCCGGAGACGACGCCTACGATCCACAATACCCCCTGCCCTGCGCCAAGGTGATGGGCGCCTGGCGCGGGCGGACCAAGGCGTTCCGGCCCGCCTCGGTGGTGAACGTCTCCGGCATGAGCTTCGGCTCCCTCTCCTCCGCCGCCGTCGAAGCCCTGAACCGTGGCTGCGCCTCCGCCGGCTGCCTGCACAACACCGGAGAAGGGGGTATCTCCGACTACCACCGCCGCGGCGGCGACCTCGTCTGGCAGATTGGCACCGGATACTTCGGCTGCCGCGCCGAGGACGGCGGCTTCAGCCGCGAGCGGTTCCTCGAAACCGTCGCCAGCGCGCCGGTCAAGGCAATCGAGATCAAGCTGAGCCAGGGGGCCAAACCGGGCCTCGGCGGCGTCCTTCCGGCGGCCAAGATCACCCCCGAGATCTCCAAAATCCGCGGCATCCCCCAGGGTCGCGACTGCATCAGCCCCTCCCACCACCGGGCGTTCTCCGACGTCTCCGGCCTGCTGGACTTCGTCGAGGAGTTGGCGGACCTGACCGGCCTGCCGGTGGGCATCAAGTCGGCGGTGGGCCAGGAGGAGTTCTGGCGCACCCTGGCCCGGCTCATGGACGAGACCGGACGCGGGGTCGACTTCATTTCCGTCGACGGCGGCGAAGGGGGCACCGGCGCCGCCCCCCTCGCCTTCTCCGACCACGTGGCCCTGCCTTTCAAGCTCGGCTTCTCCCGGGTCTACCGGACCTTCGCCGAACGAGGAATGGCGGAGAAGGTGGTCTGGAACGGCTCCGGCAAGCTCGGCTTCCCCGAGTCCGCCGTGCTGGCTTTCGCCCTCGGCTGCGACCTCGTTTCCCTGGCCCGGGAGCCGATGATGGCCATCGGCTGCATCCAGGCCCAGAGATGCCACAACGGTCACTGCCCCACCGGTGTCGCCACCCAGAACCGGTGGCTGGTGCGCGGCCTCGACCCCACCTCCAAGGCCGACCGTCTCGCCAACTACGTGCTCACCCTGCGCAAGGAGCTGGTCCGGCTGTCCCACGCCTGCGGCGTCGACCACCCCTCCCTCCTCGAGCTCGATCACCTCGAGATCCTCGACGGCAACCTCGGCTGCCGAAGCGCCCGAGACCTCTTCGCCTACCAGCCTGGCTGGGGGCTCCCCGCGACGACGGACCGGCATTCCGTGGAGCACTCGGCTTGAAGCTGACGGTCAAGCCAGGCACCCGCGTCGCCGACCGCTTCTCCATCCTCCGCTTCATCGCCGAAGGGGGCATGGGGGAGGTCTACGAGGCGGAGGACGAGATCCTCGGCGAGCGGGTCGCCCTCAAGTTCCTCAGCCACCGCAACGTGGGGGACGAACAGGTCACCCGCCGCTTTCGGCGTGAGATCCAGCTCGCCCGCAAGGTCACCCACCCCAACGTCTGCCGCCTGTTCGACGTCTACCAGCACGAGATCCCGGGGCCCGTCGGCTCGGTGCAGGTGGCTTTCGTCACGATGGAGCTGCTCGAAGGGGAGACCCTGGAGGATCGACTCGAGCGGGATGGGCCCATGGGCGAAGAGGAGGCCCTCCCCATCGTGGTCCAGATGTCGATGGCCCTCGCCGCCGCCCACGACGCCGGGGTGATCCACCGGGATTTCAAGAGCAACAATGTCATGTTGGTGGCCGGCGAGGACGGCGCCGCCCGGGCCGTAGTCACCGATTTCGGCCTCGCCCGTTCGATGATGCCCGGGGACCCCACCCGTACCCCCTTGACCGCTGATCAGCTGATCCTCGGCACCGCCGACTACATGTCCCCCGAGCAGATCCGCGGCGAGCCGGTGAGCCCTGCGAGCGACCTCTACGCCCTCGGCGTGGTGATGTTCGAGATGATCACCGGCCGCAAGCCCTACCGAGCCGCCAACCCGATGCAGCTGCTCGTCCAAAGGGTCAGCAAGCCCCCGGCCAGGCCCAGGGATTTCGCCCCGTCTGTTTCCGAGCTCTGGGAAGCCGTCATCATGCAATGCCTGGCGGAGCAGCCGGAGGACCGGCCAGCCTCCGCCCGGGACATCGTCCGCGAGCTGGAGGTGGACGAAGAGCTCGGACCAGCGGAGCCCGCGCCGGCGCAGCGCCTCGGCGGCCCCGCCCCTAAGCCAAGGCGGGGGGCCGGCCCGTGGCTCGCCGTCGCCGTCCTCGCCCTCGCCGTCATCGCCTTTTGGTCGTCCCGGCGCCAACCGCCGGTGGCGAACCCCTTCAGCCCGGTGCGGGTCACCACCGCCCCTGGTCTCGAACTGGACCCCACCTTCTCCCCGGAAGGGGACCGCATCGCCTACAGCGCTGAAACCTCGACCGGCGGTTTCGACCTCTTTGTGCAGGATCTCGAGGGCGGCACCCCCCGGCGCCTCGAAACCCAAGGCCCCAGCAGCTTCGAGCCGGACTGGTCTCCGGTGGACGACCGGATCGCCTACACCGGCGATCAGCGCGGGGGGCTGTGGTTGATCTCGGCCCTGGGTGGGGAACCGCTACAGATGACGGACCGCGGGTCGCGGCCCGCCTTCGCCCCCGACGGGGCCCGCCTCGCCTTCCAGTCCGGCATCTCCCCCCTCCTCTCCGACACCACCGCCCCAGCGATGGCGCCGTCCCAGATCGAGCTGTTGAACCTGGGGGATCGGGCCGTCGAAGCCCTGACCCAGCAGAACCGCCCCGAGGGCGGCCACGGAGCCCCCACATGGACCCCCGACGGCCGCTTCGTCGTCTTCTCCGCCGCCGGCCGCAGTATCTCCCAGCTGTGGGCCGTCGAGGTGGCGACCCGCCGCCTCGTCCCCCTGGTCCTAGACCCGGCCGCCGCGTACGACCCGGTGGTCGCGGCCGACGGCACCGGCGTCTACTTCACGTCCCGCTCACGAGAGGTCAAGGGGCTGTGGCGGATCGACGTCGATCCATCGGATATGACCCCCCAGGGGGAGCCCCGGGAGGTCGCCGGCGTCGGGCTTTCGAGCATTCGACAGCCCGTCCTCTCCCGCGACGGAACGCGTCTTCTCTACTCCGCCTACCTCACCCGGAGCAACCTCTACGCCTCCGACGTCGACCCAGGCTCGGGCGCCCCACTCGGTCCGCCCGAGCCCCTCACCCAGGGTAACGACCGTCACAGCCGGCCGGTCTTCTCCCCCGACGGCCGGACCCTCGCTTTCGATCACTGGCAGTTGGGGGTGGAGATGGAGATCTGGCTCGCCGAGTTGGAGGGCGGACAGCGACGGCAGCTCACCCGCAGCGCCGACAAGAGCAGTCAGGCGTCCTGGCTCACCGAAGGGCGCGTCGCCTTCGTACGCCACCAAGGGACGCAGCGCCGGCTCCTCGCCATCGATCCCGTAGCAGGCACCGAGACCCTCCTAGCGGACCTGCCCTCCGACGTCGACTGGGCCGCCGTGTCCCCCGACGGTTCCCGCATCAGCTACCACACCGCCGCCGCCGGGCAGAGCTTCGACGTCTGGGTCCGGGAGCTTCCCCAGGGGGAGCCCTGGCGCCTCACCTTCCACGAGCAGCTGGCGGGCTTCCCCTGCTGGTCACCGGACTCCCGCCAACTGGCCTACCAGGTCCGCTCCGGAGACGACACCCACCTCTGGGTGACGACCCTCGAGAGCGATCCGCGGCTCCTCGTCGACCTGCCGGGCCACAGTTGGCCCTACAGCTTCTCCCCTGACGGCACCAAGATCGCATTCGCTGGACAGCGGGGGGGCCGCTGGAACCTCTACTGGGTTAGCGTCATGGACGGCGAGATTCAGCCGGTGACCAACCTCCAGGGACTCACCGGCTATCTTCGCTACCCCACCTGGTCGCCGGACGGTGGCCGGATCGTCTACGAACGATCCGAAACCACCTCCGACCTTTTCCTCGTCGACGGCTTCCTCTAGCTAGAGGCGCCGCCCGCCCAGACGGCGGCTAGGGGAACGACGTGTCCCAGCGCTGAAGGTCACCGCTCTCGAAACCGTCCGCGAAGACTTCCAACGCCGTGTCCAACAGCCCAATGCCCTGAAACGGCGATAGCGGATGCAGCCTCAGGTCGTCCGGAAGCGGCGGCACCACTTCCCAGAACTGAGGATGGCTCGCCGGCGGCTTGTCGGTATGGGCCTGGATACAGCGGAAAAGGGTGCCTCCCCCCGGCATCTCGTTGTCGAGCACGTAGTCCCCCACCACGTACGACACCGGCGCTCCGTCCCGATCCACGTCCGTCCACACCTCCAGCCGGTGGTAGTCGAAATCGGCGGGGAAGCCAGAGTCCATGAACCGCACAGGGGCGATCTCGGGTAACTGGACACTGCCGGTCTCCACCACGTTGGCGCCGCTCGCCAACACCAGGGTCTGGGGCCCGGACCAACGATTGTCCGTAAACGTGATCGGACTATCAGAGTTGAAGGTCACGAACACAGCGTTCCGGTTCAACGCTCCGGGATCCAGCTCGTCGTACTGGAAATTCACCTCACGGAACCAGTTGTCCTGGAACACGTATTCCGTGATCGAATCGCTTTGGGCATGGATGTACGACCCGAAGTTCCTCGAGTGGGAAAAGTAGTTGTCGTGAAACACCACCGCGTCCCCCGCCATGTGGACATCACCGTCCCGCGGCTGAGGGAAAAACTGGAAGAACGTCGACGCCCCGCCAATGAGAATATTATTTCGGAACGCCACTTCCCCTTCGCGGACACCGAACTGTCCACCATTGTCCTGGAAGTTCTGGAAAGGATTCTTCCAGTCGAGGGCTCCGAACATGAAAACATTGTTGTAGATCTCGCTACCGCGACCCACCTGGCCTAGCTGCACAATCTCCGTGCCGGTTCGTAGGATGCGGTTGTTGTAGACCTTGAGGGCTGGGAACTTGTGCTGCGGCGGCGACTGGGTGCTGCCGAAGTAGAGCCCTTCGCTGCCCGTGTCGTGAATGTAGTTGTCGTGGAACAGCACGTTCGACATGTGGGCATCGCCGTCGTCATCGGTCTTGAGCAGGGCCCCGGCGAAACCCACTCGGGTGATCTCTAAGAACGCGATCTCGAAGTCCGTCGCCCCGCCCCCCACCGACAGCCCCGAGTCGCCGGTGCTCTCGAAAGCGTCGTCGATGAAGATGCCGTACGTCCCGCCGCTGTCGCGGTAGCCGTCGGCGTGCCCCTGGAACGCCACATCACCCGTTTGTGCGGCCGGGTCGTACTTCCCCGTCAGTACCCAATGGGAGCCGCCGAGGATCAGAATTCCGTAGCTGCCGGTACCGAGTCCTCCGATCCTGACCTGACCTCCATGGTTCGTGATGACCAGCGGGTCCGCCGCCGAGCGGTCCGGGAGGTTACCCAGCAAGAGCGCCCCCCAATGCCCCGC
>JBCDIS010000040.1:0-46137 GCA_038748685.1 Acidobacteriota bacterium
CAAGGGGGACGCGCCATGATGGGGGTACCCTGGCTCGACCTCTACACCGCCTGCCTCCTGCTGGGGGTCGCCTACGCCCTGGTGGCCACGGTCCTCGGCTGGCTCCTCGGACACGGCGACGGCGACGTCCACGTCGACGCCACCGGCCACCTCGACCTCGGTCACCCCAGCCCCGTTTCGGGTACCACCCTCGCCACCTTCGTCACCGGCTTCGGCGGCGGAGGCGTCTTCTCGAAACACCTTCTGGGGCTCTCACCCGTCGCCACCATGCTGGCGGCCACCGCCACGGGCCTACTGCTCGCCGGTGCGGCCTTCGCGGTATTGGACTTCCTGTTCGCCCGCACCCAGGGGGGCAGCGAATACCGGGCCGACGACGTGGCGGGGAAGACGGCGGAGGTCATCACGTCCCTCCCCGCCGGCGGCACCGGCGAGGTGGCCTACGTGATCAAGGGCCAGCGGGAGCGCGCCAGCGCCAAGGCCATCGACGGCTCGGCCATCCCCAAGGGATCCCGGGTCACGGTCGTGCAGATGGTGGGCTCCACCGCCCACGTACGGCCGACGAACCTTTCAGACGACGACACCTGAGGAGGTGGATATGGAAATGTTGACGCCCTTGCTGAGCATTCTGGGGGTGGTGGTGGCCTTCGTGCTGCTGATCCTGGCGGTGGCCCGGCGCTACCGCAAGGTGGGCCCCAACCACGTGATGATCATTTCCGGCCTGCGCCGCACCCTGGGGGACGGGGAGACCACCGGTTTCCGCATCCGCAAAGGCGGCGGGGCCTTCATCTGGCCCCTCGTGGAGCGGGTGGATCTGCTCTCCCTCGAGGTCATGACCCTCGATATCCAAACCCCGGAGATCTACACCAAACCGGGCGTCCCCCTGCGGGTGGACGGCGTCGCCCAGGTGAAGATCAAGGGGGATGAGATCTCGATCCGCACCGCCGCCGAGCAGTTCCTTTCCAAGAGCGTGGAGGAGATCGAAGCGGTGGCGATGCAGACGGTGGAGGGCCACCTCCGGGCGATCATCGGCACCCTGACGGTGGAGGAGATCTACCGCAACCGCGACCAGTTCGCCGCCTCGGTGCAGGAGGTGGCGGTCTCCGACATGGCCAACATGGGCCTGGAGATCGTCTCCTTCACCCTGAAGGACATCCGCGACAGCCACGGCTACCTCGAAGCCCTGGGCAAGCCGAAGACCGCCGAGGTCAAGCGGGACGCCCTCATCGCCCAGGCGGAGGCGGACCGCGACGCCGCCATCCGATCCGCCAAGGCCCGCCAGGACGGGGAGGTGGCCAGGATCGCCGCCGAAACCGAGATCGCCGAGGCCCAGCGGGACTACAAGATCCAGAAGGCCGATTTCGACGCCGCCGCCAACTCCAAGCGGGCCGCCGCCGACCTCTCCTACGACATCCAGAAAAGCCGCACCGCCCAGGAGCTGAAACGGGAAGAGGTGCAGATCGCCATCGTCGAGAAGGAGCAGCAGGTGGTGGTCCAGGAGCGGGAGATCCAGCGCCGGGAGAAGGAGCTGGAGGCCACCGTCAAGCGCCAGGCGGACGCCGAGCGCTATCGGGTAGAGACCGAAGCCGCCGCCACCCAGGTCCGCACCGAGCTGGAGGCCCTCGGCCGCGCCGAGGCCAGGCGGCAGACCGGACGGGCGGAGGCCGACGTCATCCGCCTCACCGGGACGTCGAAGGCCGAGGTCACCGCCCTCAGGGGCAGCGCCGAAGCCAAGGCCATGGCCCGCAAGGCCGATTCCTTCAAGCACTACAATCAGGCGGCGGTGCTCGAGCTGCTGGTGCAGAACCTGCCGGACCTCGCCCGGGCGGTGAGCGAACCCCTCGCTAAGACCGACCGCATCACCATGGTGTCCACCGGCGGCGAAGGCCCGGGGGCGTCGAAGCTCACCGCCGACGTCGCCAAGGTGGTGGCCGAGATGCCGGCGGTGGTCGAATCCCTCTCCGGCATCGACCTACGCCAGCTCGCCCGCAACCTGCCGGTCTTTGGGGTCGCCCAGGTCGACAGCAGCCCCGATGGCGACGATGCCCCTCCGGCCGTCCCAGACGCGGCGACAGGGGTCCAAGAAGGCGACAGGGGGGCCACCACGGCCCCCTGAAACAGGACGGGGGACGCCGAGATACGGCGTCCCCCGCAGGCTTTACAGGCCGCGCGAGGTATGCGGGACGAATCCACGCCCCGCGGTTCCAGCTGAAACCTCGCTCCCACCCTTGAAGAGTGGATCGCGGGGAAAGCCCCGGCCCCGGACTGCGGGGGTCGCCGCCCAGGGTCAGGGGTGCCGAGACCCCTGCGGGCTCGGCACCTGAACTCGGCCTTCTCCACTCAGGGGCAGGGGCCCCAATCCGCCAGCAGGAACCAGATGTCGGTCGGATCGATGGAGCCGTCGCGGTTGAGATCCGCGCTGCAAACCAGACCCAGGAGCGGGGAGATGAAGACGGCATCGGAGATGTTAATCAGCCCGTCGCCGTTGACGTCAGCCCGCGGGTCGCTGTCGTTGCCGAGGATTACCTCGATCACGATGTCCGCATCGTTCGCCTCGACGACTCCGTTGCGATCGAGGTCCGCCTGGCAGCCGGCGATGCCGAAGTCGCCCCGGAGCTGCGAGAGATCCCGGGCATCGACCTGACCGGTGCCGTCGAGATCGGCCGGACACGTGCAGGCGGTGGCGGAGCTCAAGGCCGTGCCCTGGACGATCAGCTGGTCGATCGTCCCGACGATGCCATTTCCGTTGAGATCACTCCGCGGATCCGAGGTACCTAGGTCATTGGTGACGGCGACGACATCCAGCACGTCCACCGAACCGTCGCCGTTGACGTCCGGGGCACACGTCCCTCCCCAGGCCGGGGCGGACAGGGTGGCGAGCGAAAGCGCGAGAATGATCGGGCGAAGGGAACGCGGGCGAAGGTCTTCGAAGGGCATGGTTTTCACTCCTTGTCGGTTGAGGTGTATCCGGAGCCAAGGTGGAGGCCTCTGGCGAGCGGGCTGGCGCCGGCCCGTCCCCTTTTGCCCTCACCGGAAGCTCCGGGGTCAACCACCTAAGGTGTGGGCAACCCCGCGTTTTCCCACCCCGGCCTCGAGAAAGCTTGGACCGCCCGCGCGGAGTCGAGGCACATCGGGGCAGCACGGCGGACATCGGACCCGGAGCACACCGCGGGTCGAGGGTCGACGGGCGACGCGGGTGTTCCCTAACCCATCGGCGGCCGGTCGCGCGGGCCCGAAGGCGCCGGGGAACGGCGCAACGTACACATCCAGGAAGCGCCGTTTTCCGAAGAAAATCTCTGCACATGCCCTCCGTCGACGAACGCATCCGCGGCATTCTTCAGGGGCGTCGTGGGGACACGGCTTGGCTCTACGACGAATTCTCCGAGCGCCTGCATCGCCGCCTGGGCAGTCGCTACCGCGATTTGGAACCTGAAGAAGTCGAGGACATCCTGCACGAGTGCTATGTGCTCTTCTTCAAAGACAACGGCCGGGTCCTGCGTCGATTTCTGGAGCGCCACCGACACCCTGGACCGACCCCTGAGCAGCTCGAGCGTTACCTGTGGGACCGGGCCTGCGGCCTGGCGGTCAATCTGCGTCGACGGGTCTCGCGCAGCCTGGAGTCCGGCGGTGAGCCCAGGCGATCCCTGGCGTCGGCCCGCAACGAAGAGAGCCACCTGCTGAATCGAGACATGCTGGACCAGCTGGGGCGCTGCCTACAGGAAGGGCGCCAACAGGTCCACCTGTACTACCAACTGCGCTATTGGGAAGGTTTGACTCCGGTCGAAATCGAGCAGGTCACCGGCTGGCGGCGCAAAGGCATCTACCGCCTGCGGGATGCCCTTCAGCGCGCCCTCAAGCGCTGCGTTGAGCGGCTCGGTCTGCGGCCGGACAAGGTGCCGCGATGAGAAAAGGCGTGGGCGCCGTCTGGCTTTGCACCCCGCGGCCTCTGCGGTCGGCCGTGCCCGGGATTCTCCTGGCCGGTGCCCTGCTGTCGGCCTGCAAACCGGCTGCCGATCCCCTGCCCCCGACGGTGGAGGTCACGGTACGGGGACACTACGAGGTGGCCTCGGACGGGACCGGAGGGCCGGTGCCCCTGTTCCTCCAGGATGAGGGGCATCCTCCGGGACTCTGCCTGCTGGCACCCCTCTCCCTGGACATGTCGGCCTGGCGCTCTCGCCTCGCCTGGCGGGACCCCCGGGAGTCGAAGCACCCTGAGAATGGACGTCGAGCCTTAGGCGCGGCGCCGGAAGACTGGCGACCGCCCGACATCACCATGACCGGGGCCGGCACGGGTGATCCGACCGCCGGCGAGATCACCGCGGATTCGTCGGTCGTGTGCTTCCTACAGAAGCTGCCCGCGGGCCTCACCGAACGCAGCCGGCTGGAGCTGTGCGGCGAGATCGAAACCGGCGGCGGAGAAGCCCAGCGCGTCTACCGTCTTCCCTGCCGCAGAGTGATCTATGAGCCGAATCCCCGACGCTACCGACGGATCTGGGCTACAGGCTGCGCACCCGGCGCCTCGCCGGAGGCTCGGGCCAAGGCCTCGGCCGAGGCGGTGGAAGCCGGCTACCCGCTGCTTCGGGTCTTCATCGATCTGCTCCGCGTCGACCGCCTTCGACGCAGCCGAGCGCCCCGGGACCTGGACGAGGCCCGGCGATTGCTCGATTCCATGCCGCCGCTCCTATCCGCCCCGGTGGCCAGCGACCACGCCGGCCAAGTTCTCCTCCAGAGCTCGCTCGTCGACCTGGCGGAGCAGCGCCTGAGCCGTGCCTGGGGGAACCTACAGGCCGCCGACCGGGCCTTCCTGCGGGTTGCTTCGCCGTTGCGAATCTCAGTTCTCCAGCAGCAGGCGGAGATCCTCCGCCAGGTTGGAGCGCCGACGGCGGCCCGTCAGATCCTGCGCCGGGGTTTGGGTGACGCCGAAACCGCCCCTCCGTGGCTGCGGGCCGGCGCCGCGGAAGAGCTCGCCTGGATGATCCTCCTCGATCCGACGAGCGACGACGCGGCGTTGGACGAAGCAGCGCGGCACCTCGACGCGGCGCAGCAGCTCGCCCGCAGCGACGAGGCTGTGGAGGAGCAGGCCAACCGCTGGCTCAACCGAGCGCTCCTCAGCCTCCGGCGGGGCTCGGCGATCGACCGGCCGCTGGCTCGAGCGCGCGCCTTGCTCGAAGGTGCTGAGGCGAACGGGAGAGTTCGCTACCTGCGGAGATGGATGACGCTGCTCGAGGGGCTGGCAGCCCTCGAGGGGGGCGAGACCGGGCTGGCCCTCAGGCGCTGCAAGGGGCTTCTTGAAGACGCGGAGCTGGGCCGTATGGTGGCCTGGGCCGCAAGCTGCGTCGGCCGAGCGAAACGCCTGGACGGAGCTTCCCGCGAGGCCTTCGACGCCTTCGCCCTGGCCCTTGCGGTCCACGAGGGTCTCTCTCCACTCGGCCTCGGGCAGGGCATTCCCCCTACGCCCGGCCTCCGTGCCGACGCCTACTACCGGGCGGCCCGGGTCAAGATCGACCTAGGGGACCCGACGGCGGCCTGGCATATCCTGGAACGCCTGGATCGTCTGGCGGTGCGGGAGGAGGGCCGCCGAAGATGTCTCGAGACAACCCGCGACCCTGCCCTGCGGGCGCGCTGGCGCCTACGGCAGGAGAAGATAGATCAGCAGCTCCTCGAGCTGGCGGCCCTCGAGGGCCCCGCCGGAGGAAAGGAGCGCCTCCGGCGCCGGCTGCGCCGTCAGGCGCTGCGGGAAAGCCTGCAGCGCAGCGCCCGGACCCTGCCGGCGTGCCCGGGGTCAGAAGAGACTGACGGGCCGACTCCCTCGCCTGCTTCCTGGCGGGCCTTCGCCTTAGAAGACGAGACCCTTCTGCTGCACCGCGACGGCGAAGGCCGGGTTCGGCTAGGGGCCCGTCATTCCCTCGGGCGGGCCGACATCGCCTCGATTCTGGACAGTGTGGAATCCCTTGGCGCGGACCCGCGGACCCCGAGAGCCACCGCGGAGGAACGCTGGCGAGGACTGCTGCGCCCCCTAGCCTCGGCCATTCTGCCCGCGAACGCGGCGGAACTCGGCCCCGTCGCCACCTTCGGCCTGCACGGGGTGCTGCAGCGGGTGCCCCTGGCGGCTCTTCCAATCGAAGGTGAGGAGACATGGCTGGCCGACGTGACGACCGCAGCTCTACGGCCGGCGGGCGGCGGTACCTGGCCTCCGAACCCCGTCGGCGGCGCCGAAACCCCAGGCGAGCCGGTTTTTGTGGTCGACCCGCGGGGGGATCTGGGCTGGACAAGCCGACTCCCCGAAGTCTACCGACGGCTTTTCCCCGGAGCCAATCTTCTGGTTCGGGAACGGGCCCGGGTCGCCGCCGTGGGGGCGGCATTGGAGCAGGCATCCTGGGCCCATTTCGATACCCACGGACGTTTCGACGAGGCATTCCCCGAGCTTTCCGGCTTGGAGCTGGCCGACGGGGTCCTGACCGTCGATCAACTGAGCTTTGGTAGGCGAGCACCCGCGTTGATCAACCTCAGCGGCTGCGCAACCGGACGGTGGCCGACCACCGCCGACTCCGGGCACTACGGCCTCGGCGGCCTCCTCGCGCGGCGGGGCGTGGCCTGGGTCGTCGCCACGACTTCGACGGTCAAAGACCGCCTGATGAGCGACTTCAACCGAGGCTTCTACGCCGCCCTGGCAGACGGTCGGAGCCCCCCCGGGGCTTACGGTGCGGCTCTGGACTCGGTGCGCCGCCGGTACCCCGTGGCACAGTGGTCGCGCCTCATACTTCTGCACGGCGCTTCCGGAACCGATGGGGAAACGTCGCCCCTGAGAACACCCTCTGGGACGGAGGACGTGCGCGGCGAGTCGACAGGGCGAGCCGACGGTCCGACGACGGAGAACCAGCGATGACACAGGATCCCGAAGATCTACTCTGGCAACTGCCCCAGGGCGCGGCCGAATCCTCCGGGGCGCCGATCGACGACGACGAGCTGGAAGCCTTCGAACGGGGGGAGCTCCCGGCGGCGGAACGGCGGAGGTTGGAAGCCAGGCTGGCCAGCGACCCCGAAGCCCGGCGTCGCTGGCTGGACCGGCACCGGGGGTTGCGCCGGCCGTCCCGCGATCTGCGGCGCCGGGTGCTTCAGGCGCGGCCCGCCCCGGAGCCGAAACGCCAGGCTCGTCGACGCGGTCGTGCATCCATCTGGGCCGCGGCGGCTTCCCTGCTGCTGGCCTTCGGGCTGGCGTGGCTCGTCGGGTACGGACGCGGGGGCGGGGCCTCCGCTCCGGGGCCCGTACCCGAGCACGAGGTCACGGTCCGGGGCCTGGCGGAGGAGCGCGCGGGATCCATCGACGAGCCGACGCCCGATGCCGCCGAAGAGACGATGGTGTTCGCCGATACCCGGGTCGTGGTCGAGGCTGAACCGGTGACCTCTTCGAACCCGGAGGGCTCAGAAACCTGGGTCTACGCGGTCTACCGCCGCGACGGCGATCGGCTGCGGAGGATTCGAGGCACGAAGACGGACCTCCGCTGGACCTATGGACCCGGTGCGGTGCGGCTCGAAGCGACGGCCTCCGAGCTGCTCGGCACAGACCGCCCCGGCACCTATCGCTTGCTCTTTCTCGTCGCCGAGGATGGGGGGCTGCCCCGCAGCCTACCCCTCGATACGCCCTCCGTGGGAGCGGGCCGCCGTTGGCTCGCCTACAACGTCCAGCTACGGCTCCTGGAAATCCCCGCGGATCCCTAGGACGCCGCGGCTCGCAGCTCCGTCGCCAAAACGGAGTAGAACGGAGATCCCATGAGCAGCGAACAGGGCACCCTTGGACGCATCCTCCCCCACCGCAACCTGCATCCCATCCTCGGACTCGGTCTTCTCCTCGCCGTGACAACGCCAGCCGCCGGCCGCGAAGTGGCCTGGGAGCTTCTTGATCGTAGTCAACCTTGCGCTCTCCCCGTGCGCCCCGTCGAGCCCCTCCCCTGCGGTCGCTTCGGGACCCTTTTCGTCCAGTACGGCGAATCCGTCGGATGGCCCCCTTTGCCCCCGGGGCCCGGAAGCTGTCCCCGCCTGGACAGCGGCGACGAAGTGCCGCGGCGGTACTCCAGTCGACGGGCCCCCGGTCCGCAGCCGGACCCCCGCGACGCCGATGCCCCGTGCTCCGGGGGTAGCTGCTTGACACCCCTTGAGGGGCTCGACCCCGAGGAGCCTTGGGTCGCGGTCGTCGACTGGAACAACTGGCACGGCTGGTCGATGAGCTGGACGATTCGCCAGTCCCTGGCCCCCCGGGCGTTGCCGATCGTCCTCTTTCCCCTCGGCGATAACGGCGGTCCGACGCCGGATTCCGAGGCGTCCACGACAGACGACCTCAGCGTGCTAGCTCAGCTCTGCGCGCTCACCGAGGCGGTGGATTCGGGCTTCGTCAAACGACCCTCGGTGATCAACATGAGCTTCGGCCGCGGGATTCAATCGGAAACCAGCGCGGGCGGCCTCGAAGGCGTGCTCAGCGGTCTCCTGGACTTCCTCGGCCGGACCTCGGACGGCGACGACCAGGGCGCTATCGTCGCCGCCGCCGGCAATCACAGGAAACTGCTTTTCCCCGCCTCTCACCCCAAAGTGCTGGCCACCGGCGCCGCGGACCTCGCCGCTTTGCTCAGAACCGGCCAGTATCTGCCGAGCTGGGAGACGCCGCGGCCCGGAAGCCCCGTGTCGCTATTTCCGGCCGGAGGACTCTGTCTCCAGTACGGCGGTCCCGAAGGCGGGCCGAAGGCGCAGCTGATGGCCCCGGGCTCTTCCTTCGCGGCGGCCCTCTTCTCCGGCATGCTCGCCGGGCTGCTGCTCGATTCCGGCGGGGTCGAGTCCCTCGAGGGGATCTCCTGGAATCCCGGCCTTCTGCAGCCGCAGGTCCCGCCGGAGATTCTCCTCGAACGTCTCCAGGGGCAGGCCCTCGCCGACTGTGCCCCGAAGCTCCAACCGGCCCCCGGCGGTGCCGTTCACCTCACCGCGGGGCCACCCCTGACGATGCAATCCCTTCCGGAGACCAGCCTGGTGGACGCCGCCAGCCAGGACCATCGGCAAACCCCCGAACCCGACCCCTGTGTGCCCTGTATCAGCAGCGATCTCAACCCCGGCGGCGGACCCGGCCAGGGGGGCGGATACCCGCGGATCCTCGGTGGGAATCGGGCCGGATCCGCGACCGGAGCCGTGGGCCGGGGGCCGGCTCGGGACCTGGTGGTCGACGTGTCCGGCGCGACCCTAACCCTGGAAGACCTTTCCTACGAGCTCGAGGCACTCTACCTTCGGGTCGGCGAGCTCTTCTACCCCTTGGGCACCGTCAGCGGAGACTGGACCGGTATCGAACGTGCTGAGGCGGGGGCGCTCATCATCGAAGAGATGGGGCACCTGGCCGAGTCCAGCGTGCAGCCGTCCCTCGTTTACGTCCTGCGCAACAGAGCTGGCGGGGAGGGGCAGACCTCCGGGGATCCAGCCACCGCAGAGCCCTATTGGACCGCGTCGCCGATCCTGCTGTCGCGGCCCCCCGGGGACCTTCCGCGGCGGATTCCGCTCCACTGAGGAAGCGCCCGTGGGCCGCGACGGACGCGGCATCAAGGCGGATCAGCGGCGTACCACTACCTCCCTGTCCCACCCGTGACGCAGCGTCGCGGGTGGGACGGGTCGGATCAGATCGCGATCAGAACCGGATTCCCACCGACATACGGAAGGTCCGCGGCGTCTGGAAGTCCGCCTCGTTCTGGGGCTCGCCGAAGGTCGAACGCCGCTCCCAGTTCACACCCTCCACCGGGGTCTCGGTGAAGGGGTTGAAGCGCTGCAACAGCCGGGTGCTGTTGTTTGGGTCGATCACGGCATCTTCATTGAAGATGTTGACCACTTCCGGCTGCAGGAACACCTCCACGCTACGTCCGCCAACGTTGAAGTTGAAGGAGTAGTTCAGGGAGATGTCCGTGCGATGAACGTCGTCCGACTTGAACGTACCCCGCCCGAGGGGGAAGTAGGTCAAGGCCGACGGCGGGTCGGCGAAGCCGGGGTTGTCTACGAAGGGCCGCGGATCGATGTTGAACGTCGCGCTGTAGGGGTTGCCGGAGAAGAAGTTCTCCAGCCACGTGAAGGTCAACCGATGCCGCTCGGTGTCGAGCAGGTTGTAGTTGGCCCAGGCCCGCAGGGTGTGCCGCTGGTCCGCCAGCAGGTTGCCCGTGGGGTAGTTCCAGCGCTCTTCCCGGTACTGGGTGTAGCTCTCGGTCGTGGCGCTGCTGGCGCCGCCATTGCTGGTCTCACCGTTGAAGTTGCCCTCGAGCTCCGACAGGGTGTAGTTCACCGAGATGTCGAGCTTGTCGGTGAAGCGATAGCGGAACTGGGTCAAGAGCCCGGTGTACTCTCGCTCGATCCCGTTGTTGAAGTTGCCGAGGATGGTCACGTCCGCCGGTCCGGTGGAGGTGTCGATCTGTCCGGTGCCCAGGTTGGTGAGCTCGCCGTAGAAATCCTCCCACTCCCGCCGAACCACGTCGACGCGGAACAGACCCTTGTTGCCGAGCCGCTTCGTGATGCCGAGGGTAAGCTCGTCCACCGACGGCGACGAGATGCCGTCGCGGATCTGCAGGGTCGCACCCGGCACGTTGTTGCGGTTCTGGAACTGGGTGATCGGCGCGTTCGGATTGACGTTGGCGAGGTCGAAGGCGCCGCCCTGGCTGGCGTACCAGTCGAAGACCTGGCGCAGAACCTCCTCCGCCGAAAGACAGTTCACGCCGACGACGCAGCCGACGTTGATCGGCGGTCCGGCGTAGGTGAACCGAAGATCGCCGATGGCGCCGCCGGGGGACGCGTCGTCCGCCAGCTGGTTGAGACCCGACACGTAGCTGCCGTAGCTCGCCCGGACCACCATGTCGCCGTCACCTTTCACGTCCCACGACAGGCCGAGGCGCGGCGACACCTTGGTGTCGTCGGCCACCTGGGCGCCGGAGGAGTCCGTGCCGTCGTTCTCGTCGTATCGCAGGCCGACGTTGAAGCTCCAGCGGTCGTTGAGCTGCCAGGAATCGTTGACGTAGAAGGAGTTGGTCTTGAACGCCGTCGGCTGGGCCAGATCCTCGTTGAAAACAGCGAACCAGCGGATCCAAGGCGCGCTGGCGGCGTCCGGATCGAAGATCGGGATCGCCGTCCCCGTCGCCGGGTCGATGATCGGATCGCCGGCGCCGTTGCGCACCACGTCCGAGCCGTAGACGGTGAAGTCACTGCCGGTCTGGTGGTTGATCACGAAGCGGATGTCTTCGAAGGTGTCATAGCCGAAGACGATGTCGTGGGTGCCGAAGTTCTCGGTGGTCAGGAAGTAGGACCCCTTGACCAGGGCGTTCTCGTTGTTGCGCAGCTCGTCTTCGCACTCACCGCAGAAGGTGGGGGCGAAGAAGCGGAACCCTTCGTTACGGGTCCGGATCAGGGTGCCGTCGATCAGATCCTGGGGACCGCCGGAACCGATGCCGAGGGTGAAGTCACGCTCGGAATACTGGGCCTCGGCGAAGAAGCTCTCGCTCAGGATGCCCGTGTAGTTGGCCGACTTGATCTCCTGCGGATCGGCGCGGTTCTCGTTCAGGCTCCGCAGATCGAGGATCGTGCCGAAGTCCGAGTTCTGCGTCGTACGGTCGATCTCGAGGTACGAGCCGATGATCGTGTGGCTGTCGTTCGGCGAGATCGTCAGCTTGGCCTCGTAGCGCGTCTCCTCCTGGCCGAAGGGATATTGCGTGTTCGTGATGTCCGTCTGCCGGGACTCCGTCGACGTGAAGTCGCGTCCGGCGCCGAAGAACCACAGGTGATCCTTCATGAGGAAGCCGCCGAGGGTCGCCTCGTAGACCTCGCTGATGTCGTCGACGCGCTCACCGGAAAGGGGCGTGCGGGCCTCCCAATCCTCGTTCTCGAGGTTGATCCGGAACGAGCCGCTGAACTCGTTGCCGCCGGACTTGGTCACGGCGTTGACCACGCCGCCGGTGAAGCGGCCGTACTCCGCCGAGATGCTCGACAGGGAGGTGGTGGTCTCCGCAATGGCGTCTTCGATGAACAGATCGAGGATCGAGGCGCGGACGTTCTCGTTGATCACCACGCCGTTCACCAAGTAGAGGTTCTCGAAGCTAGGCGCGCCCCCCATCACCGGGGTCGTGGAGCGGAAGCCCGAGTTGGTGACACCCGGCGTGAGGTTGACGATGTCGTCCAGCTCACGGGGGATCGGCAGGTTCTCCACCTCGTCGAACGTCACCGTCTGGGCGACGGTCTGGGTCTCGGAGATCAGGGCCTGCTGGCCGGTGACGACGATCTCTTCGTTGATCTCGCCCAGCTTCATCACCACGTTCGACGGCGTGGTCTGGGCCGCCGACAGCTTCACCTCGCGGACGACGGTGCTGAAGCCGTCGAGCTGGTAGGTGACCCTGTAGTCGCCCACCGGAAGGAAGGCCATCTTGTAGTTGCCGTTGGTGTCGGTCACGGCCGTTCTCGACCCCTGCAGGGAGGGGGACGTGGCGGTGACGGCGACGCCCGGAAGCGAGCCACCCTCCGAATCGTCCACACGACCCGTCAAGGTACCCGTTGGATTCTGCGCCCAGGCCGCCGGCGCTGCGATCAACAGCAGGCAAACCAGGACCCAAATCGGGGAGCGTCTGGGGTTCATTTCCGACTCCTTTCCTCTTCTCTCGAACACGTGGTCGTCTACATCACGGGGTCGGCGCTTCTCCGGGCGCCCACCCCGTATCTGCGCCGAGGCACACCGCCCCGGCAAACCCATTGAACATTCGATATTGGTATCTGCACCGCACTATACTCCCTTTCCCCGATGCCCAGAACATTCAAAACCCCGGACCCCGCCCGGAATTCTGAATCCCCAGGCGGTGATCCCACGGGTCCACGGAACGCGCCGTGAATCGCGGTACGGGACGGGTCCGGGGCATGTTGACCTCCATCTTGGTGGCGGCGTTGTTGGGGTGCTCGGGGGAAGACCAAGCAATTCCGATGCCTAGGGCCGACGGGGGGGAGACCGAAGGGACGACGACCGACGCCGGCGGCGACCTCCACTTCGAAGACGTCGCAGATCAGGCGGGGCTCGACTTCGTCCACTGGAACGGCATGTCGGGTCGGCTCTATTTGGCCGAAATCACCTGCGGCGGCGGCGCCCTCTTCGACGCCGACGGTGACGGCGATCTCGACATCTACCTCCTCCAGGGCCGACACCTGGGGGACGGCGAAGGCGCCCCCCCTTCCACCGCCGGCCTCGGCCCCAACGTCGCCTCCGGCCAGCCGGTGGACCGCCTCTTCCGCAACGACCTCGACGGTCCCCAAACCCTGCGCTTCACCGACGTCACCGCCGACATGGGGGCCTTCGGCGACGGCTACGGCTGCGCCGTGGCCACCGGCGACGCAGACGGCGACGGACGTGTGGACCTCTACCTCGCCAACCTCGGTCCCAACCGCCTGCTGCGCAACCTCGGCCCCGACGCCGAGGGCCGACTCCGCTTCGCCGACGTCACCGCCGAGGCGGGGGTCGGGGACCCGGGGCCGAGCACCGCAGCGGCCTTCTTCGACGCCGACCTCGACGGACGGCTCGACCTCTTTGTGGGCAACTACGGGGATTTCCAGCCCGCCAGGGAGCCCGGCTGCTTCGCCCTCAGCGGCGCCCCCGACTACTGCGGCCCCGGCGCCTACCCCGCCCGCGCCGACCGCCTCTACCGCAACCTCGGCCCCGGACCCGATGGCGTCCCGCGGTTCCAGGACGTCACCGAGGCCGCGGGCCTGGGGATGACGGCGCCGCGGCCGACCCTCGGAGCGGTGACCGGCGATTTCGACGGCGACGGCGACACCGACCTCTACGTCGCCAACGACGGCGAGCCCAACCACCTGTGGTCGTCGGAGGCCGCGGGCGCCGAGCCGGGGACCCTCCGCTTCGCCGAAATGGCCCTCCTGGCGGGGGCCGCCATGAACGGACGCGGAGCGGCGGAGGCGTCCATGGGGGTCGACGCCGGAGACGTCGACGGAGACGGCGACCTCGACCTCGCCATCGCCCACCTCGTCCGCGAGACCCACACCCTCTACGCCAACGACGGCCGGGGGCAGTTCCGGGACATCACCGACGGCAGCGGGATCGGTCCCCCCAGCCTCCCCGCCACCGGTTTTGGCACCGTCCTGGCGGATTTCGACCTCGACGGCCGCCTCGACCTCGCCGTCGCCAACGGCGCGGTCACCCGCATCCCCGAGCAGGTGGCGGCGGGCGACCCCCTGCCCCTGCGCCAGCGGGATCAGCTCTTCCGCAACCTGGGTCCGGACCCGCGCACCGGCGGCGACGCAAGGTTCGAGGACGTCACCGGCGACGCCGGGCCGGGGTGGGCCGTCCCGGCGGTGAGCAGGGGGCTGGCGGCCGGGGACGTCGACAACGACGGCGACGTGGACCTCCTGGTGACCGACGTTGGCGGCCCGCCGCGGCTGCTGCGCAACACCCGCAGCCAAGAGCGCCCGTGGCTCGGGGTCCGCGCCGCCGTGACCACCCCCGAGGGCGCCGAACGCGACGTCCAGGGGGTCTCCGTCGCCCTGCTGCGCAGCGGACGCCCGGTCCAGTGGCGGCGGGCCGGCAGCGACGGCAGCTACGCCTCCGCCGGAGATCCCAGGGTGCGCTTCGGCCTCGGCGACGGAGCAGAAGGCCTCGGCGTCCGGGTGGTGTGGCCCGGCGGCGTGGCGGAGGACTTCCCGGTCCTGGGGATCCGTCGCTACCTCCACCTGCGCCGCGGCGAGGGCTCTCCGGCCCCCGAACGTCCATGAGCAGCGGACGCCCGGTCCGCCGGCCCACCGCCCCCGTCCTCGCCCTGGGAACCGCCCTTGGAATCGGCGCCTGGCTCGCCGGCTGCGCCCAGCCCGCGCCGGCCCCGGAGGACCCGGGGACCGAAGAAGACACCCCCGCGATCCACCTCGTGGACGTGGCGCGGGATGCGGGACTCGATTTTGTCCACGACCCCGGCCTCACCGGTAGCTTCCACATCGCCGAGCTGATGGGGGCCGGAGCCGCCCTCTTCGACGCCGACGGGGACGGGGACCTCGACGCCTACCTGGTGCAGGGTGGGCCTTTGGGGGAGGGGGACTCCGCCGCCCCCAAGGATCGCCTGTTCCGCAACGACACCTCCGGCGGCGGTCCGATCCGCTTCACCGACGTCTCCGCCGAAGCGGGGGACCTACCGGCGGACTACGGCATGGGGGTGGCGGCGGGGGACGTGGACGACGACGGGGACGTGGATCTCTACGTCACCGCCTACGGGTCGAACCGGCTCTTGTTGAACCGCGGAGGCGGCGTTTTCGACGATCGCACCGACGCCGCCGGCGTCGCCGAGACCCGCTGGTCCGTGCCGGCGGTGTTCGCCGACTTCGACCGCGACGGCCGACTCGATCTTTTCGTCGGCAACTACCTCGGGGACGAAGCGAGCCACGCCCAGCGGCGGTGTAACTCCCCCGACGGCCGGCGGGATTACTGCTCCGCCGCCCTCTGGCCCGGTCTCACGGACCGCCTGTTCCGCAACCTCGGCCCGGGGGACGACGGTGCGCCCCGCTTCGAGGACGTCACCGAGAGCGCCGGGGTCACCGAACCGGGGCGGGCCCTCGGGGCCGTGGCCCTCGACGCCGACGGTGACGGCTGGCTCGATCTCTACGTCGCCAACGACGGCGATCCCAACCACCTATGGCGCAATCTCGGCGCCGGGCACGGCGGTCTCCGCTTCGAGGAGACGGCCCTACTGGCGGGGGTCGCGGTGAACGCCAAGGGGCAGGCAGAGGCGTCCATGGGGATCGCCGTCGGCGACCCCGACGGCGACGGTGACGACGACCTCCTCCTCACCCACCTTGTGGTGGAGACCCACACCTTCTACCGGCGGCGGGGTCCGCTGCTCTTCGACGACCACACCGCCGCCGTGGGCCTAGAGGCCCCCAGCCGCCTGCACACCGGATTCGGCGTCGCCCACTTCGACCCCGACGGCGACGGCGACCTCGACCTCTACGTCGCCAACGGCGCGGTGCAGAACCGCCTCGACCTGGCCGCCGCGGGGGACCCCTTCCCCTTCCACGAACGGGACCAGGTGCTCCGCAACCTCGGGGACGGTGGGGCCCTCCGCCTCGTCGACGTCTCCCCCGAAGCCGGCGACGCCCTCGCGGTCTCCGACGTGGGCCGGGGCGTCGCCGTGGGGGACGTGGACGGCGACGGCGACCTTGACGTCCTGGTCACCGCCAACGGCGGCCCGGCGCGACTGCTGGAGAGCCGGGGGGCCGACCGCCGGCCCTTTGTCGGAGTCCGGGCCGTCGTCGGGTCCCGGGAGGCCCTCGGGACCCGGGTGGAGCTTCGCTTCGAAGACGGATCGAGCCGCTGGCGGACCGCCGACACCGGCGGCAGCTACGGCTCGGCCCGGGATCCGAGGGCGCTCTTCGCCCTCGGGCCGGAGGACGTGCCGACGGATCTCCGGGTCCACTGGCCCGACGGCTCCACGGAAGCATTCCCCGCGCCGGCGGTGGGCCGCTACGCCGAGGTCCGCCGCGGCGAGGGCCGCCGTGGCGAGAACGGGGCGGCTCCCTGAGCCCGACCGGGCCCGATGCTGCCCTGGGGCGGCACGGTATTGGGGCAACACGGTATAGAGGCAGCACGGTATAGAGTCGACCCGATGCGACGCCGATCCCTGCCCGTCCTCCCCCTGTTCCTCGTTCTCTGCCTCGCCGCCTGCGGCGGCCCAGACGGCGGCGGCCCCGACGGCGGCAGTTCTGCGCCCCCCGGGGCCACCCCACCCGAAGCCACCCCCAAGGCCCAGACAGCGCCTCTCCCCGAGCTCGACCTGAGCGCCGCCGACCCGGCGGTCCGGGAGCAGATCGATCGGAGCCGCCGCGCCGTGGAGGACGCCGGCGACGATCCGGCGGCCCAGGCCCGCGCCTATTCGGACCTCGGCCTCGTCTACCTGACCTACGAATTTCTCGGCGCCGCCGGCACCTGCTTCGAGAACGCCCGCAGTCTCGAACCGACGAACTTCCGCTGGCACTACCTGCTGGGCTATCTGGAGATGATCCAAGGGCGGCTTCCTGAGGCGGCGGACCTCTACGGCCGGGCCCTGGAGCTCGAAGCGGACTTCTTGCCGGCGGTCCTCCGCCTCGGGCGCACCCGCCTCCAGCTTTCCGACCTCGACGCCGCCGAAGCCCGCTTTCGCGCCGCCCTCGAGCTCGACCCGGTGGCCGCCGGTCACGCCGGCCTGGGGCGGGTCGCCGCCGCCCGGGGGGACGACTCCGCCGCCGTCGAGCACTTCCGCACCGCTCTCGATCTCGAACCGGAAGCCGACGCCCTGCACTACGCCCTCGCCCAAAGCTATCGAAACCTGGGTCAGATGGACCGGGCACGGCACCACCTGGAGCGAAGCGGCGACGTCGCGACCCGCATCGCCGACCCCCTGATCAATCCCCTGGCGAGCCTCGCCGAGGGTCTCCAATTCTACCTCGTGCAGGGGGCCGAGGCGATGGACGACGGGCGCTACGACGGCGCCGCCGCGTCGTACCGGGCGGCCCTGGAACAGGACCCCGCGAGCTTCGAGGCCCACCGCGGACTGGCGGTGAGCCTGGAGCGACTGGGGGATCTCGAAGGCGCCGCAGAGGCCCTCGATCGGGCCGCCTCTAGCCTGGGGGAAGGCGCCGAGGGGGCCGCTGGGGCCGACGACGCCACCATCCGAGGTCAGCGCGCCGCCCTCCTCCGCTCCCGCGGCCTGGTGGCCGCCCTCCGGGGCCGCGACGGCCGGGCCCTCGAAAGCTATCTCGCGTCCTTGGAGCTGGTGCCTGAGCAGCCGGACGTGTTGCTACGGGCCGCCGGGGGACTGGCGAAGCTGGGCCGCTTCGAGGACGCCATCAGCCTCTACGACCGCCTGGAGTCCCTGGAGCCGGCTTGGGCACCCGCGGTGTGGGAGCGCCGGGGCACGGCGTGGGTGAACCTCGGCCGGGCCGACGAGGCCGTCGCCGATTTCGATCGGGCCGTCGACGCCGCCCCAGAAGACGCCCTCCTGCGCTCCCGCTACGCCGCCGCCCTGGAACACCTGGGCCGCCGGGCAGACGCCCAGCGCCGGGCCGCCGCCGATCTATCCGCAGGGTCCGACCCCCAGACCCGGGCCGCCCTGGCGGTGGAACGGGCCCGGGGCCAGCTGCGGTCCGGCGCCCTGGAGGACGCCATGGCCAGCTACCGCGAGGCCCTGGGTGCGCAGCCCGACCATCTGCCCGCCCGTCGTGGGCTCGCCCAGCTCCTCGCCCACCACGGACGCTTCGGAGAGGCGGTGGAGCATCTGGAACAGGTGCTGGAAGCTTCCCCGCGGCACGAGGGGGCGCGCCGCGACCACGCCGTGGCCCTGGTGCTGGCGGAGCGCTACGGCGAAGCGCGGTTGGCCCTCCAAGAGGCCCTGCGGCTCTTCCCCCGGCACCTCGGCTTCGCCCTCACCCAGGTGGAGCTCCTGTCGACGACGCCGGACGATTCCGTACGGGACGGCGATCTGGCGGTACGCATCGCCGAGAGGATCACCGCCGAGAACGACGGAGCGGTGGCCCGCCAATCCCTCGCCTTCGCCTATGCCGCCGCCGGCCGCTTCGACGACGCGAAGCGGGTCCAGCGGCGGCTTCTGGAGGAGGCGGAGGCGGGGGGCAACGAGGCCCTCATCGCAGAGCTAAGGTCCCGCCTCGAACGGTTCGAAGCGGGCCAGCCTCAGATCGCGGCGACGCCGGCGGACATCGTCTTCCCCCTCGTCGCGGGCCGCTAGCGGGGCCGGTCGCGTCGCAGGCCCCAACCGTAGGGATGGACTTTGGGGGCGTTTATTTCCCAGGCTCGAAACGGAAAAAGGCCTCTGTAGCCTCGGTGGGATTGACCTCGACCTCCAGTACGTCGTGGGTCTCCGGACCCTTGTCGCCATCCAAAGCATCGGGTCGAT
The DNA here is from genome assembly GCA_038748685.1 of Acidobacteriota bacterium. Taxonomy (GTDB): domain Bacteria; phylum Acidobacteriota; class Thermoanaerobaculia; order Multivoradales; family J023; genus JAUIJL01. Next base: position 18,924 of record JBCDIS010000040.1, read on the forward strand.
GAATTTCTTTTCGGTGAGCGATCATCAGCCCATCGACTTTCCGGTAGTCACGGAGAAGAGTAATCACCTCACTATTGAAGTTGGGGCTCTTCGATACTTTCTTGATCGGGAGGTAGGTCTCTACGTCGAGGTAGACATGGAGCAGCGTTCCGCTCTTGAGCATTGCTTCGACCAACCAGGCTTCCCTCCGTCCAACGAACTCCCGACCCAAGAGAGCGACGCGATGCGCCTTGGCCTTCCAGTTGGTGAGAGGGCCATCAAAATCAGCGGACTCCAGGAATCCCTGCAGTTCGTTCTCAGGGATGACCTGCCGGCTTGGCTCCTTGCCAAAGCCAGTCCAGTAGCCCCCCCGCCCATCGAAGACTATGAGGCTCGCGGGGTGCTTCCTGGCCTTTGGGTGGGCACTGATCCGATACTGGCTCGGCCGTCGCTTGTATTCCGTCGAGAGGATGGTCACCCCGAAAGCACTGCCCTCGGAACGGATTTTCAAGACCTGAGTTTGCTCCCAGGCCTTGCCGCCGCGCGCCTTCTCGTAGCGAGAAAGGACATCTTCGAGGGAAAGATCCCGAGCATCAGATGCTGGCGAAAGGGCAAGGAGCCCGATGGCCGTCAGAAGTGCAGACCATAGGGATGTGTATCTCATAAGCTCCTCCAATCATTCATGCCACTGGGACAAAACTTGGAATAAGTTACGCCCTTAGAAGGCACGGTATTCAGAATAAGGGCCGGAGGAGACTCTCAGAATCCGCACCGCCATGGGGCACATGCTCCCCGACTCCTTCGGCGAAGGAAGCAGGGCGGCCATCGATCACTCCTCCCAACACTAGCCGCTCAGAGACGCAGTTTCGCACTTGCGCCGCCGGCCGGAACTGAGCAGGCCTCGACGAGGCCCCGTCTACCCCGCGGCGCCGACCACCACCCGCAGGCCGACGTACTCCGCCGCGGGCACGGACTCCGCGGCGGAGTCTTCGGACCGCTCGGCGCTGGGGCCGGCGGCGACTCCGGCGCCGTCATCGCCGACGGCCCACTCGGCGGCGTTGCCGTCGAGGTCGAAAACGCCCTCCGTGGCGGTCAGGCTGCCGGCGGGCAGGAGGAGACTCGCCCCCGCTTCCCCCACCGCCCGCAGCAGGGCGGCGGCGTCGTCGGGGTTGGGGCTGTAGCCGGCCCAGTGGTCGAGGGTGTTGCCGCCGCCCCCCGCCATGGCCTCGGCTTCTTCCGCGCTCGGCAGCCGGACCCCGGGGGAGCCCAGCTCGGCGTCGAGCCAGGCGGCGTAGGCCTTGGCCTTGTCGAAGCCCATGCCGGTGGCGGGGTGGTTCTCGGTGCCCGCCGGAACGTCGTAGCCGGGGTCGAAGGCGGCGTATTGGGCGCGGGTGACCTCGAAGCGTGCGACCCGGAGCCCGTCGGAGCCGTGCTCCACCAGCTCCGGCACCAGGGTGCCGCCGTGCATCTCCCCCCAGCGGGCACCGTCGCGGGCGGCCTTGGCCCTGGCCAGAAGGGCCTCCACGGGGGAACCCTCCGCGATCGCCGCTTCCTTAGCTTCGAAGGTTCCGAAGAGGTGGCGGTCGAGCCATTCGAGGTCCTCGGTCCCTTTACGTCTTCGGTGGGCGATCCCCCGCAAACCGTGGGGCTCGCCGGGGTAGAGCAGCAGGCGCACATCGGTGTTGCCGAGCTGCTGGAGCACACGGAACAGGGACCAACTCTGGTGCGGGGGCACCGCCCGATCCTCCGTGCCGGTGTGGACGAGGGTCGGCGTGGTGACCTCGGTGAGGCGGAAGAAGGGGGACTTCTCGATGTAGGTGTCCACCTTCTCCCAAGGCGGTCCGCCGAAGTAGTAGTTGTCGAAGGTGGCGCCGAAGTCGACGTTGGCCCAGTCGCTGATCCACTCGACGTCGGCGGCCCCCACCACCGCGGCCTTGTAGCGCTGGGTGCGGGTGATCAGCTCGGCGGTGAGGATGCCGCCGTTGGACCACCCGGTGCTGGCGAGGCGCTCGGGGTCCACCAGCCCCCGCTCGATCAGCATGTCGACCCCGGACTCGATGTCGGGGATCTCGAGCTCGTAGTAGCGTTCCCGGATCGACTCCACCCATTCGAGGCCGTAGCCGATGGACCCGTGGTAGTTGACCTGGAAGACGAAGGCCCCCCGCTGGCGCCAGAGAATGTTGGGGCTGATGGGGGAAGAATCCCAGCGGTCGAGGTCGATGCCGGCGGGTCCGCCGTGGATGTCGAGCACCAGGGGCGCCGGGGCCCCTGCTCCGTCCGCGGGCCAGTCCAGCGGATAATGCAACAGCCCCTCGACCTCCTCGTCGAGGGCGCCGGTCCAGCGCACCACCTCGGTCTTGCCCACGGGCTTGTCGTCCCAGCTCGGGTTGAGCTTTGAAAGCTGCACCGGATCCACCAGCCGATCGCCGTCGAGACGGGCGGCGAAGACCTGCGGCGGGCGATTGGCGGTGGACGACGCGTAGAGAACCCGACCGCCGTCCCGCGAGACGGCGAGGTTCAGGATGTGGCGCGCGTGCTCCCCTTCGAGGTCCACCCGCTCCCCGCCCGCCCCGAGCCGCGCCGGCCGAACGTAGACGCCGTCCATCAGCACCGCCACCACGCCACCGTCGGTGACGTGCAAACCCCGCAGATACCCCCGCGGCCAGTCAAAGTCCACCCGCTCCACACCGCCGCCGCTGCGGTCGTAGCGGTGCACCTGGGAAACGGTGGCGTTGCGGTAGAGGGGATGGTTGGTGAAGTCGTTCACGAAGTAGAGGTGGCGGGAATCGGGGCTCCAGGTCAGGTCCTGGGGCAGCAGGTTGGTGCCTTCGAGGATCCGGGTCCGCGCACCGGTGTCGAGGTCCACCAAGAAGGTCTGCGGGGGAACCCGGCTATCGAACACGTAGGACAGGCTCTGCTGCGCGGTGATCGCCGCCCAGCGGCCGTCGGGGGACACGGCGACCTGGTCGATCCAGTCGTCCCCCTGGGTGAGGCGCTTGGCTTTCCCTTCGACGGGCACCCGGAACAGCCGGACCGGCGGCGCGTCGCGGACGTCGTCGACGGCGACGGTGGTGTCCTTGCCGTCCTCCATCGACGCCTCCCGGGCCCCCGCCGACTCCTGGCGCGCCACCAGGAGATTGCCGGCGTCGATCCAGGCGAAGCCCTGAACCCCGCGGTCGAAGCGGGTGACGGCGAAAGCCTCTCCGCCGCCGGTGGGGATCAGCCAGAGCTGTGGCCCCCCCGCGTTGTCTTCCCCAGGAATCTCACGGGTGGTGGTGAACGCCAGGTGGCGGGCGTCGGGTGAGAAAGCCACGGCGGAGATCCGCTCGTGACGACGGGTGAGGCGGAGGCTCTCGCCCTCTGCCCCGTCGAGGCGACGCATCCAAAGGCTGGAGACCGTCTTCTCCTCGCCCCCCGCCTCTACCACCCCCTGGACCGTCCAAGCGGCGAGGGAACCGTCCGCCGACAGGGTCACCTGCCTGGGCGCCTCGGCGGTCACCAGGTCTTCCAGGCTCCATTCGGCGGCGGCGCTCGGCCCGCTCCAGGCGACGCATAGCGCCGCAAGGACCAAAGATACGAGGAGCGGTCGGGGGATTTTGACGGTCATTGGGGTTCTCCTGAGCGGTTGGGGGACGGTTCCTGGGCCCCAAGCAAACCAGCTGATGGGGTTCAGGTCAATCGTCGCCGGCGGATGGACCGGCGCCACCCTCCGAGGTGGTGCCATGGACGCCGGGTACGACATAAGATCCAACGGCGCCGCGGCGGCGAAGGTGGTCACAGACCCGCCGACGCACCTTATTGATGGATGAAATCATGCCCGAGAAGAACCGCTACTACTACAAGAACATCGGCGACCTTCAGCAGCGCCTTTCGGAAGCCATTCCCCGCCAGGAGCTAAGGCAGCTCCAACAGATCCAAGCCTGGCGACACTTCCTCGTCGCCGGACGCCACGTGGCCCTGTTCCTGCTCTGCGCCTGGGCCCTGTGGCAGACCCGCCACCCCTGGCTCTGGCCCATCGCCGCCGTGCTCCAGGGCTTCAACCTCCTGGGTTTCCTGATCCTGGTCCACGAGCAGGTCCACAAGGCCATCTTCGCCACCAGCAGGCCGAAGCTGGAGCGCCTGCTGGGGCTGGCCTATGCGTTGCCCACCGGCATCTCGATCTCCCAGTTCAGCCGCTGGCACATGGACCATCACAACGAGCTCGGCCACTCGGACCACGATCCGAAACGGGCCCACCTCAGCCCGAAGCGCAACAGCCGCTGGCTGAAGCTGATGTACATGACCCCCGCCCTCTTCGTGATCTACGCCCGGGCGTCCCGTCAGGAGGCGTCCACCTACGCCCCTGAGCTCCGGAGGACGATCCGCAACGAGCGCGTCTTCACCGCCCTGGCCCACCTTGCGGTCATGGGCGCCCTGCTGGCCTTCGGGGGCGGCTGGGCACTGCTGCGGGTCCACATCATCCCCGTCTTCTTCATGTTCCCTCCGGTGTTCGTGCTCAACCGACTCGGCCAGCACTACGACATCGACCCCACCGACCCCGCCAAGTGGTCGACCCTGGTGAACGGGAATCGGGCCTGGCAGTTCCTCTTCCTGTGGTCCAACTTCCACATCGAACACCATTACTTCCAGCGCATCCCGTTTTACAACCTGAGGCGCCTCAACCGTCGCCTCCAGGGCTTCTACTCCCAGATCGGGCACCGCAACCACACCTACCGGCACATGCTCTGGGGGTGGCTGGTCCAGAACAAGGAAGCCCACACCGACTGGCACGCCTGACGACCGGCCGCCGACCGAAAGGGGCGGCCACGACTTCTCCACATTTCGGCCCGGGGATGTCACGGTCCCCACACGGGACGGTCACTCCGTCTCGGTGAACTCCGGGGGTACACTGGGAGACGATCCCAGCCGCACCCAGGAGGACCGAGATGTCGAAATCGAGCCGCTGCCCCGTCGAGTGGACCCGCCCCTTCCGCCTGCTGCTTCCCCTGGCCGTCGTCGTCGCCCTCGCGGGCTGCGCCGACGCGCCGGAGGAAGGGCCACCCTCCACACCGGAGCCGCCGACGCAGGAGGCGCCGAAACCCAAGCTCGACGCCGCCGACCTGGCGCCGCAGATCCGCGAGCTGGCGGAATCGAGCGCCGCCCCGTCGAAGCTGGTGATCGACTTCGCCACCCCCGTGGTGGCCGACAGCGCGGTGGGAAGCTCCCCGGGGGACGGCACGGTCCTGCGGATCGAGCCGCCGGTGGACGGTCAGCTGCGCTTCACCGGTCCCTCCACCCTCACCTTCGAGCCGGAGGAGGGCTTCGCCCCGGGCCGCCGCTACGAGGTGAGCCTGGTGTCCCTTGAAACGAGGGACGGCGTCCTCGAAGAACCGGAGGCCGGCCGCTGGACGCGGATCGTCGAAACCCCGGCCTTCGGCTTCCTGCGGGCGAGCCTCGGCGGGGTCGACTACGTCAAGCGCAGGGCCGAAGTGGACCTCGTCTTCTCCGCCGGCGTCGAGGCCAAGCAGGTCGGCCGCAGCGCCAAGGTGGAGGTGCGGGACTCCCGGGGGCGCCTGGCGGCGAGCCCCAAGGTCCGCTTCGTGGCCGGCTCCGACCCCCACCGCGCCCGGGCGGTGATCTCCGGCGCCGGCGTCGAGCCCGGGGCCACCCTGAAGGTGAAGCTCGATCCGGTTCCCGCGGCCCTCGACCCCGACCAGTCCAGCGCCGAGGCCCGCGCCGCCGTGGAGCTCGCCGCCGGGGAGCCGGTCCGCGTCCTCACCGCCTACCGGGCCGAGGGGGAGGGTGGCTTCTACATCCAGGTGGTGTGCGACGACGGATCGGTGGAGTCGAAGCGCTACTTCTACGACCGGGAAACCCAGGAGTACTTCGACCGCATCTCCACCCGCTGCCTGGTGGACGAGGACGACGCCGCCTCCGGCCTGCGCTTCGAACCTGAGGTGGACTTCTCGATCGCCGCCTCCAGCGGTGGGTTCCGGGTCTTCGGCGACTTCGCCCGGGGCACCTACCGCATGCGCCTCGACGCCGGGGTGCGCACCGTCGACGGCGGCCTGGTCCGCGCCGCCTTCGAGAGGGAGATCGAGGTCCCCGCCCGCAGCCCGCGGATCCGCTTCCTCACCAAGGGCCGCTACCTGCCGCGGCAGGCGTGGAGTGCCCTGCCGGTGCGCCACATGAACGTCGACGACGCCATGCTTCTGGTGCGCCACGTGCCGGCGGAAAATCTCGTCTTTTGGATGAGCGACGACGGCGAGCGGGCCGACGAGCGCAACAGCGACCTGATCGTCCGCCGCAAGATCCCCTTCCGCGGCTCTCCGGACGCGGAGTCCACGTCCTACGTCGACCTGTCGGCCCACGTCCCCCCCACCGCCCGGGGCCTGCTGGAGGTGACGATCCAATCCGGCCAGGCCAGGGACACGTCGAGGATCATCCTCACCGACCTTCACCTTGTCGCCAAGCGGGCCGGACCCTCGGGGGGGATCCGGGTCTGGGCGCTCGACGTCGAAACCACCGAAACCCTGTCGGGCATCGATGTCCAGCTGGTGCGCAAGAGCGGCAAGGTCCTCACCAGTTGCAGCACCCGCGGCGACGCCGGCTGCAGCCTCGATCCCCCCGCGGCAGACGTCGACCCCAGCCCCCCCTTCGCCCTGCTGGCCCGCGGCGGCCGTGAGCTCACCTACCTCGCGTTCGACGAGGTGAAGACCGAGATTCAGGAGGCACGTATCGCCGGGGCCCCCTACTCCTCCAGCGGCGGCTACCGCGCCGCGGTCTACACCGAGCGGGGGGTCTACCGACCGGGGGAGACCGCCCACCTGGCGGCGATCCTCCGCGACCGGGACAACGCCGCCCCCCCCGACGGCATGCCCGCCGAGGTTCGGCTCTACGATCCCCGGGGCAAGCTCAGCCAGAAGACCCCCCTCGTCACCAACGCCGCCGGCTACCTGACCCTCGACATCGACTTCCCCGCCTTCGCCGCCACCGGCCCCTACCGCGCCGAGGTGCAGGTGGCGGGGAATCGGGTCGGCGAGCACCGCTTCCAGGTCGAGGAGTTCGTGCCCGAGCGGATGGAGGTGAAGGTCGCTCCGGTGGACCCCGCCTACCGCCTGGGGGACCCGGCCCGCGGCGCGGTGGCGGCCCGCTACCTCTTCGGCGGCGTGCCGGCGGGGCACCGGGTGGAGCTCACCTGTGAGCTGGCCCCCGGTACCTTCGCCCCGACGGAGAACGCCAACTTCCACTACGGCGTCTGGCGGGACGGGGACGCCCCCGTGCGTCCCCTTCAGCTCGGCGTCCTCACCGCGGACCTCGACGACGCCGGGCAAGGGGAGCTGGAATGCCCCGGCGCCGCCAGCGGACCGGCCTGGCGGGGCCCCGCCGAGCTGGTGATGCGGGCGGCGGTATTCGAGGCCGGAAGCGGCCGCACCTCCGTGGCCCGCACCGCCGTGCCGGTACATCCGGAGGGCTTCTACCTCGGCCTCGCGACGGGGGCTTCGAAGGTCGAGGCCGGCGAGGACCTGACGGTGACCGGCGTGGTGGTGGACTGGCAGGGCCGCAGGGTGGATTCGGTGTCCTCCGTGGCCCTCGAATTCGTCCGCCTCGAAACGGAGTGGGGCTGGTTCTTCGACGAGACCCGCGGCCACGAGCGCTGGCGTCGCTACCTGCGTCCGGTGGTGGAGGAACGGACCGAGGTGCCGGTGGCGGAAGGCGCCTTCCGGGCCTCCTGGCGGCCGGAGAACGACGGGGTCTCGTTCCTCGTCCGCGCCGCCGCCGGTGAAGCCCGCACCGACCTCGCCCTCGAAGGGTCCGGCGACTGGTACTACTGGTCCCCCGGCGACAGCGAGTCGGACCGCACCCCGCGGCCGGACCGCCCCACCTGGATCGCCGTGGAAACGCCGGAGTCGATCCGCGTCGGGGAGCCGTTCCCGGTCCAGCTCGAGGTGCCCTACCGCGGCCGGCTGCTGGTCACCACCGAAACCGACCGCCTGCTGTCCAGCCGCTGGATCGACGTCGACGCCGGTGAGACGGTACAGAACCTCGTGCTCGACGAGCTGGTGCCGAACCTCTACGTGTCGGCCTTCCTGGTGAAAAATCCACGCCTCGACTCCCCCGAAGCCTTCCTTCCGGACCGCGGCTTCGGCGTCGCCTCGGTGCGGGTGGAACCCTCGGAGCTGACCCACGCGGTAGCCCTCGGCACCCCCGGGGAGGTCCGCTCGGGGTCGCGGCTGCGGGTACAACTCGATCTCGGGGAACGCCCCGAAGGGGCCACCTTCGCGACGGTGGCGGCGGTGGACGAGGGCATCCTCTCCCTCACCGATTTCGAGAGCCCCGACCCCTTCCGCGCGATCTTCGCCAGGAGGGCCCTCGGGATCGAGACCTTCGAGACCGTCGGCTGGACCCTCCTGGTGCCGCCGGCTGGACCCTCCAGCACCGAGGGCGGCGACGTCCAGGGACAGCTCGGTCGGGTGGACGGCATCAAGCCGGTGGCTCTATGGTCCGGCCTGATGGAGGTCCCCGCCAGCGGCGAGCTGGAGGTGGAGCTGGACCTACCCCAATACCGCGGCGAGCTGCGGGTGATGGCGGTGACCGCCGGCACCCAGAAGATGGGCTGGGCCGACGCCAAGGTCAAGGTGCGGGATCCCCTGGTGGTCCAAAGCACGCTGCCCCGCTTCCTGACCCGGGGCGACGCCCTCGACATTCCCGTGCAGGTCACCAACCTGTCGGGCCGGGATCGCGACGTGGAGGTGATCCTCGAAAGCACCGAGGCCGAGGTGCCGGGCCTGGCGAGCCGGCCGGGGGCGCCGCCCCCCGTCGTCCTCCAGGGTCCGGCGAAGACGACCCTGCGGCTGGCGGACGGCGCCGGTGACACCGCCGTCTTCCGCGCCCGCACCGACCGTTCGGCGGGGGCCGCCCAGCTCCGGGTCACGGTGCGCTCGGGGGACCTCGAATCCATCGAGACCACCACGGTGCCCCTGCTCCCGGCGGGGCCCAAGAGCCGCCGCGTGCAGCGCATCGAGCTGGATCCCGGAACGGTCGACGTGACCCCGTATCTAGAAGGCTGGGAGCCCCTCAGCGAGCAGAGCACCCTATGGGTCACCGCCAACCCCTACGGCGACACCTTCGACCATCTGAAGTACCTGGTGCGCTACCCCTACGGCTGCCTGGAGCAGACGACGTCGTCCACGAGGCCCCTGCTGTACCTGGCCCAGCTGGTGGAGCAGGTGGACCCCGCCCTGCTCCAGGAAGGCACGATCGAAGATCGGGTCCAGCACGGCATCGATCGTCTGTTCTCCATGCAGACCCCCGACGGCGGCTTCGCCTACTGGCGGGGCGGTACCCAACCCGCCGACTGGGCCAGCGCCTACGCCACCCATCTGCTGCTGGACGCCCGGAAGGCCGGCTATCCGGTGACGGAGGAACGGCTCGACGACGCCCTTTCGTGGATCGAGCGCCGGATCAGCAACCACTTCGAAGCCGGACGGGCCCAGAACTGGCAAGCCCGGGCCGAGCCCTACATGCACTTCGTCCTGGCCCTCGACGGCCGGGCCCGCAAAGCGCGTATGGAGCGACTCCTCGGCCAGCTCGGGGGCCGACCCCGGGGGGAGCAGGCGGAGCACCGTTTCATGCTCCAGGCGGGCCTGTACCTCGCCGGCGACCGGCGCCACGAAGCCCTGCTGCAAAGCCCCGACATCACCGCCCTGGCGGATCAGCGGGACAACGGCTGGACCTTCTACTCGGACCGCAGGCGCCGCGCCTTCATGCTCTCCACCCTAGTGGACCTCTTCGGCAAGACCGATAGCGTCGAACGGTTGGCGGCCCTGGTGGCCGGTGGCCTCGGCGAGGGCAGCCGCCACTACACCACCCAGGAGCTGGCGTGGGGCATCACCGGCCTCGGCAAGCTGGTGCAGGACGCCGCCCGCGACTTCCCGCCGCCCCAGCTGCGGGCCGGCGGCGGCGAGCTGCAACCCCAGCGTCCCCGGGACGGCAGCGCCGACCGCACCTGGCGCGTCGCCCGCGCCAGCGAGTACGACACCCTGGAGCTGACGGTGGGGGACCGGGACGGCGGCGAGCTCTACCTGGTGCTGTCGAGCGAGGGGGTGCGAACGGAGCCGGACTGGCGCACCGGCGGCGAAGGCCTCCGACTCGCCCGCCGCTACCTCGACCTCACCGGCCAGCCGGTGGAGCCTTCGGACCTGGAGCTCGGCCAGCTGGTCTACGTGGAGCTCACCCTCACCAACACCTCCGGCGCGCGGGTCGCCAACGTCGCCCTGGTGGACCGCATCCCCGCCGGCTTCGAGATCGAGAACCCCCGCCTCGGCCGCGACGGCGGGGTCCCCTGGCTCGACGCCTCCCGCCTCTGGAAGGCCGACCACATGGACCTGCGGGATGACCGCCTCGAAGCCTTCGGCCATCTGGAATCCGGCCAGGCGCGGCAGGTGGTCTACACCGCACGGGCCGTCACCGCCGGCACCTTCGCCGTGCCCGCGGTGGAGGCGGAGGCGATGTACGAGCCGCGGATTTGGGCCCGGGAGATGGGGCGGAACGTCACCATCCACGGCCCCTGGTCCGACGACCCTGGCTCCGCCAGCCCACCCGGGTCCGGAACCGGAGCCGGGTCCAGCCCGGTGAAGGGTTCGCCTTGACGGGGGGAGTCCATCGCCTGGTGCGCCGCTGCGCCGCCGCCCTGCGCCGACACCTGCGCTGGCTGATCGCCGCGCCCCTGGCGCTGCTGGCAGTCGCCTGGGGCCTGGCCTGGTGGATCCCCCTGCCGCCCCGGCTGGCGGAGTCGCCGTCGACGGTGGTGTTGTTCCGGGACGGATCACCGGCCTTCGTCTTCCTCTCGCCGGACGACAAGTACCGCATGGCGGTACGGCCGGAGGATCTCGGCGGCAACCACCCCGGAGCCGTCGACGCGGACTACCTGGAGGCGCTGTTCCGCTTCGAGGACAAACGTTTCCGCCTCCACCCCGGGGTCGACCCCCTGGCGGTGATGCGGTCGGCGTGGGCCAACCTGCGGGCGGGCCGGGTGGTGACCGGAGCGTCGACCCTGACCATGCAGCTCGTACGCCTCGTCGAGCCGCGGCCGAGGACCCTCCGGTCGAAGGCGGTGGAGGCCCTGCGGGCCCTGCAGCTGGAGGCGCGGATGTCGAAGGACGAGGTGCTCGCCGCCTACCTCAGCTTCCTGCCCTTCGGGCGCAACGTCGAAGGGCTGCCCGCGGCGTCGTGGGCCTACTTCGGCCACGGCCCTCGGGACCTGTCGCCGGAGGAGATCGCCGTGCTGTTGGCGGTGCCCCAGCGTCCGACCCAGCGCTACCCCGCGCCGCAGAACGTCCCCCGCCTGCGCAGCGCCCGGGACGAGATCGCCGGCTGGCTGCTGGACGAAGGGTCCCTCGGGTCCGAGGGGCAACAGACCGAAGCCCCCGCCCGGGAGGGGCTGCGGCGCAGGATCGCCGGCACCGACGTTCCGGGGCAGATTCGTCCCCTGCCCCGCCGGGCCCCCCACGCCGCCTTCTGGTTCGCCGCGCAGCACCCCGGCGAAACCCGGATCCCCACCACCCTCGACCGGGGTCTCCAGGCCATGGCGGAGGACCGCCTACGGGCCGCCCGGGGGGACCTCGCCGCCTACGGCATCCACAACGGGACCGCCGTCCTGGCGGACCACCGGACCGGGGAGGTCCTATCCCTGGTGGGGAACCTCGACTTCTGGGACGCCGAGCACGGCGGCCAGATCGCCGGCTTCGACACCCCCCGCTCCCCCGGCTCGGCCCTCAAGCCGTTCCTCTACGCCATGGCCATCGACCGGGGCTTGGCCCTGCCGGAGTATCTGGTGGAGGACATCCCCACCGCCTGGGTGGACTACGCGCCGAGCAACTACGACGGCCGTTTCGCCGGCCTGGTGTCCCTCGAAGACGCCCTCTCCCACTCCCTCAACATCCCGTTCGTGCGGCTCCTCGGTCGCCTCGGCACCGAGAACTTCGTCGCCACCCTGCGCCAGGCGGGGGCGGCGAGCCTGCGTCCCCAACCCGGCCACTACGGACTGTCCGCCGCCATCGGGGCCGTGGAGGTCACGCCCCTGGAGGTCGCCGGGCTCTACGCCGCCCTGGCCCACGGCGGTCGCTATCGAGCCCTCCGCTGGAGACCCCGGACCGGCGAAGATGCCGAGCTGCCCCTCCTCACTCCGGGGGCCGCCCACCTCACCCGCCGGGCCCTCGCCCGCCGCGACCGCCCCGACTTCCCCACCCGACGCCAGTGGTCGGGGGCGCCGGCGTCGATCCATTGGAAGACAGGCACCAGCTACGGCCACCGTGACGCCTGGGCCGCCGGCTCCGGCCCGCGGCTGACGGCGGTGGTGTGGCTGGGGAATTTCGACAATGCACCGGCGGTGGACCTGGTGGGGGCGGAGGCCGCCGGACCGATCCTCTTCGATCTGCTGGAGGCCGCCGCCGACCGCTCCCTCCCCACCTTCGGGGACCCGCCCCCCCAGGACCTGGCGAGGGTGGAGGTCTGCGCCTTCTCGGGGCATCTTCCAACGGAGGCCTGCGACCACCGCGCCCACGCCCTTGCCCCCCGCAGCCGGGTCCCCACCGCGCCGTGCCCCTACCACCGGACCATCGAGGTGGATCTCGACAGCGGTCTAGCGGTGAATCCGTCGTGCCGATCGGGCCGCCGGTACGAAGAGCGCTCCTTCCTGGTGCTGCCCGCCAGCGTCCGCCGGTGGCTGGCCCGGGAGCACCGCTTCCTGCCCTCCCCCCCGAGCCTCGACCCGTCGTGCCGCCGGGACACCGCGGGCCGGGCCCCCGAGATCCTCTCGCCGCCGGCGGGTCAGGTGCTGGTCCTCGTGCCGGGTCTCCCCACCTCGGACCAGGAGGTCCCCCTGACGGCGGAGGCCACCGCAGCGGGGCGCCTGTCCTGGTTCGTGAACGGCGAGCTCCTGGCCACCGCCGACGCCGGAGAACGGGTGTGGTGGCAGCCGGTGCCCGGCCGCCACGAGATCACGGTGGTGGACGAAGCGGGTCGGACCGCTCGGCGGTCGTTGGATGTGCGGTCGTCGCGGGCCGGCTGAGGGGCCGGCAGACAGCGGCCGCGCGCAGAACCGCGGAACGACCCAACGTCCAGACAGGCCGGTGGACGTGTCGCCGGTCCGCGGCCCGGGCGGAGAGCCTAGCGTTTGACCAGGGGGCCGCTGCGGATGCGGACCAAGGCGTGCTCTTTTTCTTCGGCGGCGCGGCGCTCCAGGGTGTCGCGGCGGACCTGGTCGAGGACGCGATCCATCTCGTGACGCATGCGCTCCATCTGCTCGCGCATGTTGAGCACCACCTCGACCCCCGCCAGGTTGACGCCGAGCTCCCGGGTCAGGGTGAGCACGATTTCCAGACGGCGGAGGCACTCCTCGTCGTACAGGCGGGTGTTGCCGCTGGATCGGGCGGGCCGGATCAACCCCTCCCGCTCGTAGAGACGCAGGGTCTGGGGGTGGATCTCGAAACGCTCGGCCACCGCGCTGATGCGCAGGTATTTGATTTGGGATTTCGGACGACGGGCCACGTGATCACCTCCTCACGCCAGGGCCTCCGGAAGGATACCCGGAACGGTGCCTCGAAACCGAGAGACCGTCCGGGTCACGGAAAGAAGCCGGGGAAGGTAGGACGGAGGCCGAGGAAGACCCTCGGCCCCCGAGCTCCGTCGTCAGTCCTTCTTCTCGGCGTCGACGTCCACGTACTCGGCGTCGATCACGTCCTCATCCACCGCGGCGGCTTCGGGGCCGGCTCCTTCGGGGCCGGCGCCCTCGGGGCCACCGGGCTGCTGCTGGTAGAGGTGCTCCGCCAGCTTGTGGGACGCCTCCAGCAGGGCCTGCTGCGCCCCTTCGAGGGCCTCGAGATCGTCGCCCTCGAGGGCCTTCTTGGCGTCCGCGATCGCCGACTCCAGCTTCGAGACGTCCGCCTCGTCGAGCTTGTCCTTGTGCTCGCCGAGGCTCTTCTCGGTGCTGTAGACCAGGCTGTCGAGCTGGTTGCGGGCCTCCACGGCCTTGCGGCGGTCGGCGTCCTCGGAGGCGTGGGACTCAGCGTCCTGGACCATGGCGTCGATCTCGTTCTCGGACAGGCCGCTGGAGGACTCGATGCGGATCGACTGCTCCTGGCCGGTGCCGAGGTCCTTCGCCGACACGTTGACGATGCCGTTGGCGTCGATGTCGAAGGTGACCTCGATCTGCGGCATGCCGCGGGGCGCCGACGGGATCCCCACCAGGTGGAAACGGCCGAGGGTGCGGTTGTCCCGCGCCATCTCCCGCTCACCCTGGAGCACGTGGACCTCCACCGACGTCTGGTTGTCGGCGGCGGTGGAGAAGGTCTCGCTCTTGCGGGTGGGGATCGTGGTGTTGCGCTCGATCAGCTTGGTGGTCACGCCGCCGAGGGTCTCGATACCCAGGGACAGGGGGGTGACGTCGAGCAGCAGCACGTCCTTAACGTCGCCGGCGAGGACGCCGCCCTGGACAGCGGCGCCGATGGCCACGACCTCATCGGGATTCACACCCCGGTGGACCTCCTTGCCGAAGAATTCCTCGACCCGCTTCTGGATCAGCGGCATCCGCGTCTGCCCACCCACCAGGACCACCTCGTCGATCTCCGACGGCTTGAGGCCGGCGTCCGCCAGGGCGGTCTTGCAGGGTCCGAAGGAACGCTCGACCACATCTCCCACGAGCTGCTCCAACTTCGACCGGGACAGCCGCAGGTTGAGGTGCTTGGCGCCGGAGGAGTCGGCGGTGATGAACGGCAGGTTGATCTCGGTCTCCTGGGCGCTCGAAAGGGCGATCTTCGCTTCCTCGGCGGACTGCCGGAGTCGCTGCATCGCCATCGGGTCCTTCGAGAGATCGATGCCGTTGTCGTTCTGGAACTGCTCCAGGAGCCAGTTGATGATCTGCAGATCGACGTTGTCGCCGCCCAGGTGGGTGTCACCGTTGGTGGATTTCACCTCGACGACCCCTTCCCCCACCTCGAGGATCGAGATGTCGAAGGTACCGCCGCCGAAGTCGTAGACGGCGATCTTCTGATCGGTCTTCTTGTCGAGGCCATAGGCCAGGGCCGCGGCGGTGGGCTCGTTCACCAGGCGACGGACTTCGAGACCGGCGATGCGGCCGGCGTCCTTCGTGGCCTGACGCTGGGAGTCGTTGAAGTAGGCGGGGACGGTGATCACCGCCTCCGTGACCTTCTCGCCGAGGTAGTCCTCCGCTGCCTGCTTCAGCTTCTGGAGCACCATGGCGGAGATCTCGGGTGCCGAGTACTCCTTGCCTTCGGCCTTGACCCGTACGCCGCCGTTGCTGGACTTGGCGACCTCGTACGGGATCATCTTCATCTCTTCACTGACCTCGTCGAAACGGCGGCCCATGAAGCGCTTGATGGAGTAGACGGTGTTGGTGGGGTTGGTGACCGCCTGGCGCTTGGCCACCTGGCCCACCAGACGCTCGCCGTTCTGCGCGAAGCCGACCACCGAGGGGGTCGTGCGGCCGCCCTCGGAGTTCGGAATAACCTTGGGCTCGTTGCCTTCCATGACGGAAACGACGCTGTTGGTCGTACCCAGATCGATACCAATGATTTTGCTCATATCGTGTCGTGCCTCCTGGTTGTCTCTCGAACGTAGTTCCAAAAACCAAGCTTCGATCGTGATGCTTGCCGAAGCGGATCCGGCCCTATGGGAACCCTCGACGCCGTGGCGCGACGGGGTGGAAGTCTGCAGGGGAGGAGGCCGCGGTCGCGGCCCGCCTCAGGCTATAAATCTCAGCGACCCGTTGTCAACCTGAATCTAAGTCAGATCCCATCAAGTCTGCCCGACGCCATATATGACAATGCGCGGCTCAGATTTATTCCCGCCCCGACCCGCGCCCGAGGAATCCCCGGGCCGCAGAGGGTCCTGGGCCGACAGGGCCGCTCGACGTGGGCACGGACCGGCGGGCCGGAATCGAGGGGGAACGGCGCCGACGGTCCATCGGCCTCCCCCGGGCCGGTGGGATCAGTCCAGCAGGACCAGAGGCGGCTGGGCGGTGGCGGCGGAGCTCAAGAACTGGGGGTCCACCAGGAAATCGCCGGTGATCGCCTCGGTGGTGCCGAGCCCCTCCACCTGCTGACCTCGCCGCCGCAGCAGGATGCTGTAGCTGACGCCATCGGTGGAGTAGTCGAACTCGTGCCGCGCCGGATCTTCGAGGTCGACGTCGGAGACGAGGCCGGCGTCCCGAACCTCGATGAGGCTGTCGGGATAGTGGGCCTCCATCAAGAAGAAGGTCTTGGCCCCCCGATCGAGGCGCTGGAACAGGGACTGCCGGACCTGACGTTCCAGGGTCCCCCGCGGAACCTCCTGCCACGGGAAGGGCAGCAGGACAGAGGAAGGTCGCTGCACGACGGACAGGCCCAGCCCGAGCACCAGGAGGGCCGCCAGGGAGGGGCCGATCACCCGCAGGATCCAGCTCGCCCCGGACGCCTTCGGGGCGACGTCGACGGAGGAGTCGTCCAGGCCCAGGCCCCCAGGATCCGGCGGACGGAAGATTTCGGCGGCCCCCACCTGGGGCTCGGACCCGGGATCGGGAAGATCGAGGTCCAGCGGGGACGACGACTCCGAAACCAGGGAAATGGAGCCGAGCAGTGAGTCGTCCAGGGACGGGTCTGCAGTTTGGGGCGGGGCCGGCGATGGGGCGGGCACAGGCGCGAGGGGCGACTGGGCCGGGCGGGGTGCTGCGGCGGAGGGGGACGCCGCCTTCGTACCCAGCCGCGTGTTGCCTTCGATCAGATCGAATTGGTGCAGCGTGTAGAGGGCGTAGTCGGTGGCGAACCGGTCGAGGCCCACTTCCTGTGCCACTTCCGTCGCCCGGCGCTGGCCGTCGAGCTTCGATAGGAAGCTCGCCTGATCCCCGTTGATCCAGATCCCGGCGCCGCCGTCGCCGTCCCGGCCCAGAACCTGGACCTTCCCCCTCGGCGGCACCTGTCGGTACACCACGTCGACGTCGGGGACGGGGCCCGCCATCCCCGCCTTCTCACCGAGCTTGTCGATCGCCTTGACCAGCAGCTCCTCGACGGAGATGGGGGAAAAACCCTCCTCGAAGGACACCTCGTCGCCGGCGTAGAACTTGAACTCCCCCTGTTTCCAGGTGAGCAGCTGGAGCATCTGCCGGAACGTCTGGATGCGCAACGCCTCCAGCAGCTCCGAGCGGCTGATCAGCTGACGGCCGACGAGCATTTCCCCCAAGCTGCCGGTGGCGCCGCCCTGGTGATCCTGCACCGCCGCCTCGAAGTTCTCCGGGGTGATCAGGCCCTGCCGCTGGAGCACCCGACCGAGGCCGTCCTCGACGGTCTGGTTGAGGGCGTCGGCGGTGACGATACGGCCCTGCAGGAAAGACACCGCGACGATGTCGTCCTCACCCTGGATCGTGAGGATGCCGTTGCCGTCCAGCGCCGCGATGCTGACCAGCACCTTCGGCAGACCTATGGTTTTGAGATCACCTTCGAGGGACATCGGAATGCATGCCTCAGTCGCGCGATAGCGCCATGACGAGTCGGAGCAGGATCAGGAGCAGCAGCCCCAGGGCCGTGCAGGTGAACGCCAGCCAGCGGCCCGGGTCGACGGCTACCGGCACCCGATAGCCCAGCATGCCCATGAGCGAGATCAAGACCAAACCCACGGGAATCAGCAGGCCGAAGAAGGCCAAGATCCCGCGGTCCTCGGCGGCGGAGCCCAGGCCCGGGATCAGGGCCCGCGCCCAGCGGTTGTCTTCGAGACCGAGGGACGGGGGCGCCAGACGCCGAGATCGGTAGCCGACCTGGCGCCGGAGCTGATGGAGCACGAAGGCGAGGATCAGCGCCGCGAACACGACGGTGAGGGCGCGGTAGCGGTACCAGAGGCCCGAGAGCACGGACCGCTGATCGCGGGCGCTCCACAGGGATTCCAGCTGCTCCCGAAGCTCCGGCGCCCGGAGCAACCCGCCGTCGACGGCGACGGCGCTCTCCTCGGCGGTGAGATCCGGCGCGTTCCAACGCTCGACCCGGTCGGCGTCCAGCTCCTTCGCGCGGGCCATGGCCTGGTGCTGGTTGTTGAAGTCGTAGAGCAGCGCGTAGGCCTGGCCGAGGTTGTAGAACGCTTCCGCCAGGCGTGGATCCGCCTCCGCGGCGCGGCGGAAGTAATTCACCGCCGTCTCGTAGTCGCCGTTGCGATGGTGGAAGACACCGATGTTGCAGTAGGCGGTGGCGGTGTACCGCTCACCCTGCTCGGGATCCTGGGACAGCTCCGTGTAGATGGCCCGGGCCTGCTCCCACTGGCCGAGCCGGCGGTGCAGATCGGCGACGATCTCGGTGACCGTGGCGCTGTCGGGCACCATCGTGTTCAGCACTTCGAGGTCGGAGAACAGGGTTCCGTAGAGCCGCCCGGCGCCGAGATTGTCGATCAGCCGGGCCGGCGGCACGAGGGCCATCTGAGCCGAGCGCTGCTGGAGCGTCAGGACGGTCGGGGTGGCGCCGAGCACGAGCCATAGCAGAATCAGGACCCCACGCTCGGAGGACGAGCCGTACCCCCAGAGCAGGATCGACCAGTACAGGGCCAGCCACATGAGTCCCGACGGGAGGACGATCGGCCAGACGAGCAGCAGGACGGTCAGGACATCGGCCAGGGTCCGCTGCAGGGGCGGCGACAGAAGCCGCGCCAGGTCGTAGAACAGGGAGCCGCCCTTGGTCCCCATCATCAGGGCTACGAATAGCCCACCGCTGAGCAGCACCGTGTACAGGACCCACAGGCCGAGGTTGTGCAGCCACAGGGACCGCTCCAGGGGCATCTTCGAAATCTGCAGGATGCCGCGGACGACGCTGCCCACGGCCCCGAGGTAGTTGCCCTCCAGCCGCTGCACGGTGGACCGGGCGAAGAGGGTCTCGGGCCGATCCGAATCGAGCTGTCGGGCAGTATCTAGGGACCAACGGGCGCGGGGGAAATCGTCGGACTGGGCGGCCCGCACGGCGTACGCGGCGGCGGCGGCGGAGAGGTCCGGCAGCCGCTCCATCCCCAGATGCTTGGAAATCGACTGCATCTGTTCGAGCTGCGCCGACGCGGCGTCCGCGTCGTTCGCCGCCCATGCGCGGGTCCAGCCCTGCCAGGACTCCTGGAGCTGCCACAGCTGGTGCCGCACCGGCGCCGTCAGCTCGAGGCCCCCGAGGCTCTCGGTCGCCGTCACCTGGAGCGGCGCCAAGGCCAGCGCCACGAGGACCACCGCGGCCCAGCCCGTGGACGCCGCGCGGCCCAGGCGCCCGAAGACGCTCCCGGAGCGGTGGGGACGGAGACGCATCGAGACCTTCAGCCCTGCTCGACGATGGCCATACGCAGCTGGTAAAGGACGTCGTCCAACAGAGCCTTCTCACCGGGCTCCAGGTTGCCCGCGGTCTTCCGCTGCAGCACGACGAGCAGGTCGATGTGCATGCGGGCGAGCTCCAGGCTCTCCGCCCGCCGTTCGAGGCGGGTCGAAGCGTCTTGGAGGTAGACCGAAGCGGTCTGCGCCAGCATGCCGACCAGGTCCTGGAAACCGGCCCGCAGGGGCGTGTCATCGACTTCGCCTTGGGATTCCTGGGCCGGGGCCTGCGGGGGGGCCGCGGCTGGCGGGGGCGATGCTTGCGGCGGCTGCGGAGCGGTGGGCTCCGGCTGCGACGGCGCTGGGGACGAAGCCTGCTGCGGGGCCGACGGCGATTCCGCCAGGCTCTCCTCGTATTCCGGACGGAGACGACCGTCCGGCGTGAACATGCGGCGATCCGTGACCTTGATCTTGGTGTCCTGACGTTGCTCGCTCAATGTGCTTACCCCGGAGATCGAACGGCCCGGGGCAGCGCTTGGCCCACACCATCGTGGGGCCGCCCGCCGAAGGGGGGCCGTCGGTCGAACGTAGATCGTGAGCGCCGCCGGGCGCCTTGCCCGGGGTCCGGCGGTGCGAGAAAATGAGCCGGCCGGAATCCGCGGAGCGGCCTTCGTACCGCCACCGAATCTCGAATCAGCTCTGGGTCTTCGGAGCATTTTATCCACAAATCAGCGCCCGTGCCGTAAAGGACGCCCGATGACCATCCCCGAGACCGCGGGCGACCTCCAGAGCCTCGTCGACCTGGTGGCCCGACTCCGCGCCCCAGACGGTTGTCCCTGGGATCGAGAGCAGGCCCTTGCGGACGTGCGCGCCTACCTCATTGAAGAGGCCCACGAGCTGGCGGCGGCGATCGACTCCGGGGATCCGGAAGCGCTGCGGGAGGAGTTGGGGGACCTGCTGTTCCAGGCCGCCTTCATCGCCAGGCTGGCGGACGAGGCCGGCCACTTTTCCGCCGAAGACGCGGTGGCCGCCGTCCACCGCAAGATGGTCGAGCGCCATCCCCACGTCTTCGGCGACGAAGCCCTGGGGGACGCCGACGCGGTGCGCCGGGCCTGGGAGCACCGCAAGGTGGAGTCCGGCGGACCTCGGCCCCTCCTCGAAGGGGTGGCCCCCTCCCTTCCGGCCCTGGTGGGGGCCTACCGCCTGACCCAGAAGGCCGCCGGGGTCGGCTTCGACTGGCCCGATGCGGAGGCCGTGCTCGCCAAGGTCAAGGAAGAGCTCGCGGAGGTCGAGGAAGTGCTCCCCCGGGGCGGGGCCGACCCGGAGGACAGGAACCGTACCGAGCTGGAGGACGAGGTGGGGGATCTCCTCTTCGCCGTCGCTAACCTCGCCCGGCACCTCGGCCTCGACCCGGAGGCCACCCTCGCCAAGGGCAATCTCAAATTCCGCCGACGCTTCGGCGCCGTGGAGCAGGCTCTCCTCCGGGACGGGCGGACCCTCAACGACGTCGACCTCGAAGAAATGGACCGGCTCTGGAACGAGGTCAAGCGGCAGGAACGGGGGGGCTGAGGCCCGCCGCCGAAGACCGCGGCCGGGCCCGATTTCGGACGGAGACGACCTTGGACCCGGCGACCCCAGACGCTATGCTTCATCGGCTATGGACGCCAACGAGCTTGCCAGGGAGCGTCATTTGATCCGGGTGGGGGATCGGGAGATCCCTCTACCCAACGGCGTGACCCTCGACCAGTGGTCCCGGGAGCGTACCTACTGGCAGAACCCCCGCATCCGCTCGTTCCTCGGCTGCATTCGGCTCCTCGGCGGCGTCATGGAGAGCAACTACGCCATCCTCCACTGCTCGCCGGAGCGCCTGACTGAGATCTGGCGCAAGGTCCGCGAGGTGGCGGATCTCATGCTGACCCAGCTGGCACCCCTGCTCGACCAGCCGTCGCGGATCCCGGATCTCGAAGAGGCGCGGTCCCACGCCGAGGTGGCCATGACCATGCTGGCGGAAACCGTCCTCGACGACCTGCGACGATTCCCTCAGGAAGACGTTCCCCCGGAACAGATGCTGGAGGTTCGCAAGCTGCTGTGCGTGTCGATCGGCAAGATCCACGCTTTCCTCCAGGACACCTTCGGCCAGCTCATGGCCAGCGACCCCCGGAGCCAGCACGACGCCGACTACTTCCTTTCCCGGCGGTTCCCCCAGGACGTCGAGGAGGCGGAGTGGCTGCTCACCACCGTCGAGAAGCTGAGCCACTACCTCGGCAGCCTCGAGCTGGAACGACGCCACCGACTGGTGCCGACCCTGCGCAGCCTGCGCTCGGAGCAGACCATCCCCACCGAGCGCGCCTGGCGGGACGTCGAGACCTTCCTCGACCTGCTCCTCGCCCAGCTGACCCCGAAGCTGAAGGAAGTCCTGGCGCTGCGGGGCATCCGCTTCCACGAGATGGAGATCCTCGACCGCTACGCCGGCGAGCTTCCGGTGCAGTGCCGCCTCTGCTGCGAGCTGTTCGAGGCCTCCCGGGAAGCCACCGAGCTGATGAAGGCCACCTCCGGGCCGTCCCGCTCGGAGCGGGAGCAGAGTGTCCGCGACCTCATGCAATGCCACATGGTGTGGAGCGCCCGCCTCGCCAGCCTGTTGACGGACATCGACACCAGCCTTAGGGACATCGCCGCCTTCATCCCCCTCTGGCTCGACGGCATCGAGATGCGACGGGCCCTGCTGCTGAAACGGGGGCAGGGCCCCCCGCCGCCGGACTCCGAAGCGGCGGCGAACCCGGGGGCCCTGTTCGACGACTGAAGCGACGCCGGATAGCCTCGACCCGGCGCTACGGCGACGCGGCCCCTCCGAGGGCCTGATCGAAGTCGGCGACCAGGTCCTCGATGGCCTCGATGCCCACCGAAACCCGCACCGTGCCGTCGGCGATGCCCACGGCACGCCGCTCGTCCGCCGGCATTGCCGCGTGGGACGATTTGGCTGGGGAGACGACGAGGGTCTCCACGCCCCCCAAGCTGGCGCCGTGGGTCGCCAACCGGACCCCGGCGAGGAATCGGCTGGCGGCGTCGAATCCCCCCGCCAGCTCCATCGCCAGCATCGCGCCGTAGCCGTCGAAGAGCTCCGCGGCCCGGGCGTGGTGGGGATGGCTTTCGAGGCCCGGATAGCGCACCGACACCACCGCCGGATGCGCTTCCAGGTGGCGGGCCAAGGCCAAAGCGCTCTCACTCTGCCGCGGTACCCGGAGCCCCAGGGTCTTCACCCCGCGGGCCAGGAGATAGGCCGCCTGCGGATCGAGGCTACCCCCGAGGAGCTTGAGCCGCGACTCCGCCGCCGCCACCCGGGCACCGCCCCCCGCCACCACCCCCGCGAGGACGTCCGAGTGGCCGTTCAGGTACTTCGTTGCGCTGTGGACCACCAGATGGAACCCGTGGTCGAGGGGGCGGAAGGCGAGGGGGGTGGCGAAGGTGTTGTCGATGATGGCCACGAGGTCATGCTCGGCGGCAAACCGCGCCACCGCCCCGAGGTCCGGAACGTCCAGCAGCGGATTCGCCAGGGTCTCGACGTAGAAGACCTTGGTGGTGGGCCGGAGCTTCCCCCGCCAGCCGGCGGGGTCGTTGCCGTCGACAAAGTCGTGGCTCACCCCGTAGTCCGGGAGAAGCCGGGTCAACAGCCCGTGGGTCCCGCCGTAAAGACCGGTCTGGGCCAGGACGTGGTCGCCGCTGGACACCACCGCCAAAATCGCCGACGAGATCGCACTCATGCCGCTGGCGGTGACCAAGGCCGCCTCGGCGTGTTCGAGATCCGCCATCTGGGAGGCCAACGCCTGCTGGTTCGGCAGGTTGTTGTAGCGGGGGTACACCAGATCGGCGTAGACGCCGTCCACGCCGGCTTCTAGGGATTCGGGCGCCAGGCCCCAGACGGTGGACCGGTGGATCGGATCCACCGCCGCGGTGGACTTCGGGGAGGCCCCGCGGGGCGGGTGGACCAATCGGGTGGCCAGCCGCCGGTGGTAAGAAGATGCGTCGCTCATCAGCCAAGCTTAGCCCACACCGGGGCCCCATCTTCCCGACCCAGAAGTCCGGGCGCCGGATCCGGGGGATCCTTATGAAACAATTTCTCCATCGCCCGACATTTCCGATCCATCGGACATCTATCGATCTCGGACCCCCACTGACCTTGTCACCGTCCCCCGCGACGGCCCAGGAGATCTCCATGAGCGACGACAACCTGACCGTAAACCCCTCCGGCCTGCAATACCAAGACCTCGAGATCGGCGACGGCGCCGTCGCGCAGGCGGGCCAGCAGGCGTCGGTCCACTACACCGGCTGGCTGACGGACGGCACCAAGTTCGACTCCAGCCTCGACCGCGGCACCCCCTTCGAGTTCCCCCTGGACGGCGGCATGGTGATCAAGGGTTGGGACGAAGGGGTCCAGGGCATGCGGGTGGGTGGCAAGCGCAAGCTGGTGATTCCGCCGGAGCTCGGCTACGGCCCCCGCGGCGCCGGCGGCGTGATCCCGCCGAACGCCACCCTCGTCTTCGAGGTCGAGCTGCTCGACCTCAAGTGAGCCCACCTTCCATGCACGATCCCTCCCACTTCGATCTGCCGGGGCAGATTTCGCCGTCCCAGCGGGTGCTCCTCGGCCCCGGCCCGAGCGACGTTCCCGCCAGGGTCCTCGAGGCCCTCGCCAAGCCCACGGTGGGCCACCTCGACCCCGAGTACCTCGACATCATGGACGCCACCGGCGCCATGCTGCGCCGAGTGTTCCGCACGGAGAATCCCCTGACCCTGGCGGTCTCCGGCACCGGCAGCGCCGGCATGGAGGCGTGCGTCGCCAACCTAGTCGAGCCCGGGGACACCGTGATCGTCTGCGTCCAAGGGGTCTTCGGCGGCCGCATGGCGGAGGTGGCCCGTCGCTACGGCGCCACCGTTCACACGGTCGAGGTCCCCTGGGGGGAGACCGTCAGCGTCGAGCAGGCGCAGGGGGCCCTCGAACGGCACCCGGACGCCAAGGTCTTCGGCATCGTCCACGCCGAGACCTCGACCGGCGCCCACCAACCCTTGGAGGAGATCTCACGGCGGGTCCACGACGCCGGTGCCCTCTTCCTCGTCGACGCCGTCACGTCCCTCGCTGGCATGGACCTGCGGGTCGACGACTGGCGGATCGACGCCTGCTACTCCGGCACCCAGAAGTGCCTGTCGGTGCCGCCGGGGTTGTCCCCGGTGACCTTCTCCCCCGCCGCCCTGGACGTCATCCAGAACCGCTCTAGCCCGGTGGGCAGCTGGTACCTCGACATGAGCCTCATCAGCCAATACTGGGGCGGCGAGCGGGCCTACCACCACACCGCCCCCATCAACATGAGCTACGCCCTCTACGAGGGCCTGCGGATCGTGCTCGAAGAGGGGCTCGACGCCCGCCATGCCCGCCATCTCCGGAACCACCGGGCCCTGCGGGCCGGGCTCGAAGCCCTCGGGTTGCACTACATCCCCGAGAGCACCCTGACGACCCTGAACGCCGTCCACGTTCCCGACGGGGTGGACGACGCCAGGGTCCGGCGGCATCTCCTGGAGGAGTACGGCATCGAGATCGGCGCCGGCCTTGGTCCCTTCCGGGGCAAGGCATGGCGCATCGGCCTGATGGGGCACACCAGCCGGCGCCGCAACGTCATGCTGGTGCTCACCGCCCTCGACTCGATCCTCGCCGCCGAAGGGCATGGCAGCACTGGGGCCGCCGCCGCCGCCGCGGACGTCTACGCCGCCGCCTGAGGCCCCTGCGTTCCGAGCAGCGAGCTATCCGATCTATGGCCCAGGGTGGCGCGCTGCGCGCTGACCCTGGGCTGAGGTATTCAACCCCTTCGGGGTTGCGGAACCGGCCCTTCCGGAACCCCAACGGGGTTCCATATCCAAGCCTAGGGTCATCACCCTGGGGCCCCAACGCCGAAAGCCGCCGTAGGGATGCAAGATCCCCTGCGGCGGCTCTGCCTATGTTCTCGACGAGTTCCTGATCAGCCGGCCGGTGCCGGGCCGAAGGAGCGCTCGAAGAGCTGCCGGATCGCGGCGCGGCCAGCGTCGTTCAGTGAACGGGTGCCGGTGGCGGAGAAGGCGCGGTCTGGAATCGTCGGCTCGCTCCCGTGCCATTCCCCGCCGGTCCAGTCGAACCAGCGCTCTTTATCCTGATCGAAGACGCTGATGTCCCGGTTGAAGAACTTCGCCAGCTCCACGCCCCAGCCGGTGCCACCTTTGACGGTGCCGTCCTCCTGAATCCAGCCGACGGCGAAGAGGTGGTCTCCGCGGCGCACGACGTGGAACATGGACTGGATCACCCGGCGGATGCCCTTGCCGCGGTGAAACCGCCTCCCGAGGCGCTCGAAGACGATCTCCATGCTGACGTCGCCGCGGGCGAGCTCGGCGTCCCCCAGGACCTCGACCTCCCCGGACCTCTCCATGCTGTGGCCCTCGTAAGAGAGGGTTGTCTCCGGGATCTGCCACAGCTCCGCCATCCGGCCGAACTCGGCCTCCGCTCCCTTGTGGCCACCGCTGATCAGGCGCGCTTTGAATCTCTCGCTCATCGGTCTGCTCCTGGAAGGAAATCGTGGATCGGGTCGAGGGCGCACCTGGCCAGCCTGACGCCGCGAAGGCGACTTCGAGCCCCGATGACTCGGCTTCGGGCCGAATTATAGGGTTTGGTACCCGTCCTTAGCCAGCGGCTGTTCCGGTTCAGCGAATCGGCGGGGGCCTCTCGTCCCGCAGCCGACGGGCCATCGCCACCCGCAGGTCCCTCGGCAGCCCGTGGCGGGCCTCCTCGTCGAGGCGCTCATCAAGGGCCGCCGTCCGCTCCCCCCGTTGGAGCATTCGAAAACCCAGACGTCCGTAGAAGGGAGCATTCCACGGCACGTCGCGGAAGGTGCACAGGGTCAGGGTTTCGAAGCCCGAGTCCCTCCCCCAGTCGCAGACCCGCTCCACCAGGGCCTTCCCCAAGCCGCGGCGGCCGTGCTCCGGCAGCACATCGACCTCCTCCAGGTGGGGGACGCCGCCGAGCATCTCCACCAGGGCGAAGCCCACCGGACCGCCTGGATCGGAGCGGGCCACCCAGAGGAGGTCGCGGCCGTGGGCCCCTTCGAAGTCCTCCACCGACGACGTGTAGAGGGGTAGGTGGGCGGTGGCGGGGAAATGACGGAAGAGCTCGCCGGCCCGTTCCTCGATGGCCGGCAGATGCGCCAGATCCTCCCACCGCGACCGCTCGATCCGGTACACGGGTCTAGGTCGGATCCATTCGGGCCGAGGACAGATCCACTACTCGCCGGAGACGAGCTGCCGCAGGTAGCCCGAGAAGGCGTCGTAGTTCTCTTGCAGATCGTCCCGAGCCATCCGCTGCACCCCGCCGCCGGAGAACGAGAAGAACCCCGCACCGGTACCGTAGCCGTTGAAGGTGCCGAGGCGGCTACCGCTGCGGACGTCCGTCAGCTCGATGACGATGTGCAGCTTGGACTTACCCGCCCCGCCGCCGACGAAGAAACGCATGGCCTGGGAACCGTGCTGCAGCGTCAGCTTGGTGGAGACCCGGACGATGGGCTGATCCGCCGGAGGTTCGAGGGGCATCTGGGCGACGACGTCGCCGAACAGACGCAGCCCGTCCAGCTCGCTCCGCAGCATCTCGTCGGATGTGGACCGCACCGCCTCGGAGTCGACCGGACGATCCTTGTCGGAGACGATCTCGGCGGCGTCCAGGACGATCAGCGCCCCGCGGTAGGAGGCGAAGTCCGCGCTATCCGAGTACTCCAGGTACCGGCCCTTGAGCCCCTTCTTTTTCTTGCCGAGGATCCCGGCCTCCGCTTCGGCGGCGAAGGTGAGGGCCAGGGACAACATCAGAAGCACAGAAACGGGATATCGCAGCAAAGCTCTCCTCCTCTCAGTCGGCGCCGAAGGTCGGGTCGGCGCCGACGC
>JBCDIS010000041.1:0-45574 GCA_038748685.1 Acidobacteriota bacterium
CGTCCTGGGCGGTCTCCGGCTCGGTGATCTCCAACCTCTCCGGGTCGATCCTCAACGAGCTGCGGTTCCAGTACGCCTATGAGGAGCGCCCGCGGCCCTACGACGGCCCCACCTTCACCGGCACCGACCGCCCGTTCCCAGACACCGCCTTCGACTTCGGCCGCGGCTATCGCTTCGGCATGCCCTTCTTCATCCCGGTGATCTACGACGACGAGCGGATCCAGATCAACAACAATCTGAGCTGGCTTCGGGGCGCCCACTCCTTCAAGGCGGGCTTCGAATACAACCGCACCGAGGCCGCCCAGACCTTCATCGGCTTCGCCAACGGCCGTTTTATCTTCAGTTCCACCGACGGCTTCCTGAACTACGTCCAGAACCCCGACTACGTCGAGTGCTCCGACGGCAGCTCCTCCCCAAACGGCGCCTGCCCCGCCGGAACCGAGATCACCGGCCCCGTTCTCCTCTATCTGCAGCTCGCCGGCGTCGACGGCCTCACCCCCGAACAGGCCGGAACCCAGACCATCACCCAGGAAGAGCCGGCGGTCTTCTTCCAGGACTCCTGGCAGCCGACCGCCAACCTGACGGTCCAATACGGCCTGCGCTGGGAAGCGCAGCTTCAGCCCGACCCCATCACCCCCGCCGGCGAGGTCTTCTACGCCCCGTTCATCGGCACGACCCGGGGCGGCCAGGCCTTCCCGTCGAACGGCGAGATCCCCTCCGATGAGGACATGTGGCAGCCGCGCCTCGGCGTCGCCTGGGATCCGTGGGGGGAAGGGAAGACCGTGATCCGCGCCAACGCCGGCGTCTACTACGCCCGCATCCCCGGCCTTGTGCTCGCCAGCAGCCGCTCCAGCAACGGCTCCCTCGGCCAGACCCTTTTCCGCAGCAGCGCCGCGTCGCCCTTCCTGGGACCGCCCCCTGCCTACACCGACCTCATCGTCCCCGGGGCCGGCGACCCCGCCTTCCCGGACATCTTCGTCTTTGACGAGGATTTCGAGAATCCCCGCACCGAGGCGGCGGCCTTCGCCGTCGAGCACCAGGTGGCCCGCGGCACGTCACTCCTCTACAAGTTCAACTGGGCCCAAACCGACCATCTGACCCGATTCGTCAATCGCAACGACCCCCTCCTCGGATCCCCGTGGTCCAGCGGCCTGGGGGCCGACGGCAGCAACGGCATCACCACCCTGACCACGGTCGAGTCCACCGCCAGCAGCCGCTACCAGGGGCACACCCTCGGCCTGACGTACCGCGGCGAGTCCCTCGACATCCAGGGTTTCTACACCTACTCGAAGGACAGGTCCGACGATGACAACGAGCGGGACCCCTTCAGCTTCCGCTACGCCCGGATCACCGACCTCGACAAGGAATGGTCCTACTCCGACCGCGACCAGCGGGATCGAATCAACCTTTGGCTCCTGTGGCGGGCACCCTACGGAATCAACGTCAACGCCCGGTACGCCTACCGTTCGCCGCAGCCCCAGTCGATTACCGAGACCGGCGAGATCGCCCAGACCCCCCAGGACCGGATCAACGCCGACGGTACGGTGACCCGCCGCAACCTCGGCCGCAAGGACAACAAGTTCTCGTCCCTCGACCTCCGCCTGTCGAAGGTCTTCGAGGTGGGTTCCTACGAGGTCGAGGCGATCGTCGAAGGGTTCAATCTCTTCAATAGCCGCAACCCCCTGAACCCGGAGGTCACCAACCTCATCTTCAACTTTGACGGCACGGTGCAGAGCGGCCTCGGCGACCCCCGCCAGTGGCAGGTGGGCCTACGGCTGGTGTTCTAGGACCACCGGCACGGCCCGATGGGGCGGAACGCGGGGCTGGGCGGTGCTATTCTTCAGATCCTATGATCACTTCGCTGAGTGAGATCGAAGTCGCGCTGAGCAATGTTCCCCTGTTCAGTCGTCTCCCCCCCCGCAGCCTGAAACGGCTGGCCCGGGTCTGCGTCCCAAAGCAGTACGGGCCGGACGCCGTGATCGTGAAGGAGGGCACGAACGGCTCCGGCATGTTCCTCCTCCTTTCGGGACGGGTCCGGGTTACCAAGAACGCCGACGATCGCGAGATCGTCCTGGCGGACCTGGGCCCAGGGGAGGTCCTCGGTGAAATCGCCGTCGTCGACGAGCAGCCCAGATCCGCCACCGCGGTGGCCCTGGAACCCACCACCTGCCTGCTGCTCACCCGCGCCAATTTCCACTCCCTCGTGGAGGCCCATCCCCAGGTGGCCTGGCCCATCGTCCCGAGCCTGGCGGAGCGGCTGAGGCATCTCCAAGAGCGCCTGATCGACGCCGAGGAGCAGCTCCTCGAGGCGGAGTCCCGACAAAGGGCCGCGGCCGACGCCGTACCGTCGGCGACGGACACTTCGGCGGATACTCCGGCGGTGGCCGACGCCCTGGCGCAGTCCGCCACACCCCCCGCCGGTCGCCGACACGGCGGCGTCACCTACGATTCGGCCGAGCCACAGGCCGACGTGGGCCTCGGAACCAAGCTGGCGCGGGCCCAGCTGGGTCTGTTCCTGAGCGGCACCGTGGGGGTCAGCGAGTCGGCCTTCATCATGGAGACCTTTTTGCGCTCCCTGGCGGCGGAAACCAAGCTCGCCGACGACCGAAAGCCGGTGGAGATGTTCCAGGACCTCCCCTCCGGCGTGCTCCGCGCATCTTGGAAGACCCTCAACGAAGGTCGCAAGATGCCCCGCAGAATGCTCGCCAGCTTCCTCGACCCCCTCGGCCAACGCGCCGATCGCTGAGCCCCCTCGGGCTTCGGGGAGCCCGCCCCTAGTCCCCCAGACGGGCCGCCGGATCCGACCGGCAGGGGGATGGTCGATGGCGCCTTCGGTCAGCAGGGGAATTGCCCACCGCAATGCCGGCTCCCTCCCAAAAGGGCCGCTACCCGCCGTGATACCTTTTTCTTTCACCGTTCGGCAGCTCACCGAGGAGTCCATTGAACGTCGTCCAGAGCCTCGACGGGGTCACCTCGCCGGAAGGTCTCGAGACCCCGGGCAGCACTGACATCATGCCCGAGCGCGTGGGCCCCTACTGCCTCGAACGGGCGCTCGGGGCCGGCGGCATGGGCGTGGTCTACCGGGCCTGGGACGAGCGCCTGGAGCGCCTGGTGGCGATCAAGCAGATCCGCCTCGAGGCGATGGGGAATCCCCTCCAGCGCCAGCGGTTCCAGCGGGAAGCCCGGGCGGTCGCCAAGCTCAGCCACCCCGCCATCGTCCAGGTCTTCGACCTTCTGGAAACCCCCACCGGCGACTGGATGGTGATGGAGTTCGTCGAGGGGCGCCCCTTGAACACCGTCCTCGCCGACGGCCCCATGGGCGCCGACGACCTCCTGCCTCTGGCCCAAGAGATCGCCGAAGGGCTGGCGGAGGCCCACGACAAGGGCATCCTCCACCGCGACCTCAAGGCGCCGAACGTGATCGTGACCCCCGCCGGGCGTGCCAAGATCCTCGACTTTGGGCTCGCCAAGGGCTGGCGCGACGAGGCGGAGGAACAGCTCACGGCGGACGGCCACATCATGGGCACCGTCTATGCCATGTCGCCGGAGCAGGTCATGGGGGAGGAGCTGGATCCCCGATCGGACCTCTTTTCCCTCGGTTCCCTGCTCTACGAAGCCGCCACCGGCACCCGTCCCTTCCGCGGTCGCACCCCGATGGCGACCCTTCGCCGGGTCTACGAGTACCACCCGCCGCCGATCCTCGACACCGACCCCGAACTGCCCAGGGCCCTTTCGGACCTGGTGGATCAGCTGCTGGAGAAGGATCGCCACCTGCGGCCCGAATCGGCGGCGGAGGTGGCGGAGCGCCTGGCCCAGATCCAGCAGCTCCAGGGCCGGGGCGCCGACCCCGACGCCATCTCCACCGGCTCGATGGCCACGGCCCGGTACCTCCCCACCAGCGGCGAAACGGCGGTTCGGACCCTCGCCGCCGTCGATCTCGCGGACCGGACCGCCCTGCTGAAGCGCCTCGGGGACAGCCGTGCCGCCGATGTCCTGGGGCACCACGACCGCTTCGTCCGCGACCTCGTGCGGGAACACGGGGGCTTGGAGGTCGAGAAGTCGACGGCGTTTCTCCTCCTATTCGAGCGGCCGGTCCGGGCGGTACGCTTCGCCCTCGCCTATCACCACGACCTTCCCCGCCTCGGCGCCGAGCTCGGCGTGTCCCTCGCCGGCAAAGTGGGCATTCACCTCGGCGAAGTCTTCCTCCGCCGCAGCTCCCGGAGCGACGTGGCCCGCGGGGCGAGGGGCCTGGAGGTCGAGGGGTTGGCCCGTCCGGTGGTGACCACGGCCCTCGACCTGGCGCGGAGCCGTCAGACCCTCTTGACCCATGCCGCCTTTGACCTCGCGCGGCGGGCGTCCTTGGGGGACGACACGGCGGTCGACGGCCTCCACTGGCTGGCCCACGGCCCTTACCACTTCGATCTCTTCGACGAGCCCTTCGAGATCTACGAAGTGGGCCTGGCGGGCCTCGCCCCCCTGGCCGCTCCTTCCGACGCCCCCGAGGCGCGGCGGGCCGTCACCGCCGGCGAAGAGCACACCCTGGGCTGGCGCCCCGCCGCCGGACAGGGGGTCCCCAGGGGCGAAGGCTGGATCCTTCGCCGGCGCCTCGGGGAAGGGGGCTTCGGCGAAGTGTGGCTGGCCACCCGCGACGCCGGAGAACGCCGGGTGTTCAAGTTTTGCTTTGAAGCCACCCGGCTCCGCGCCCTCAAGCGGGAGGCGACGCTCTTCCGGCTGCTCAAAGAAGCCCTCGGTGAGCGGGAGGACATCGCCCAGATCCTGTCATGGAATTTCGACGAGGCTCCCTACTATCTGGAAGCCGAGTACACCGAGGGTGGGGACCTCGAGACCTGGTCCGGCGCCCTCGGTGGCCTGGGGACCGTACCCCTCGAGACCCGCCTGGAGCTGGTGGCACAGGTGGCCGATGCCCTCGCCGCCGCCCACTCGGTGGGGGTCCTCCACAAAGACGTCAAGCCCCAGAACGTCCTCGTGACCCACGGCCCGAGCGGCGAGCCCCGGGCGCGGCTCACCGACTTCGGCATCGGCATGGTCACGGACCCCAGTATCCTCGCCGACCGGGGGTTGACGGTGGTGGGGGCCTCGATCACCGACGCCGCCAGCGCCGGCTCCCCCATCTACCTCGCGCCGGAGATCCTCGAAGGCAAACCGCCGACGGTCCAGGCGGATGTCTTCGCCGTCGGCGTTCTGCTTTACCAGGTCGCGGTGGGGGACCTCCACAGAGCCCTGGCTTCGGGATGGCGGCGGGACGTCGACGATCCGATCCTGGTGAACGACATCTCCGCCCTCGTGGACGGCTCCCCCGAGCGGCGCCTCAGCGACCTCGGTGAGCTGGCGAGGCGACTGCGAAACCGCGACGACCGGCGGCGCCGTCTGGAGGAGGAGACCGAAGCCCGCCGAGAGGCCGAGCGGCTGCGTTTGGAGGTTGACGCCGCCCGTCGCCGGAGGCGACTGACGGGGCTGGTGGCGATCCTCGCGGTGACGGTGGCCTTGGTGGTCTCGGTTTTCGCCTACCGCGAGAACCGGGCCAGCCACGAGGCCGCCGCCCGGCGCCAGCAGGCGGAGAAGCTGATCGCCTTCATGCTCGGGGACCTGCGCACCAAGCTGGAGCCCATCGGGCGCCTGCCGATCCTCGCCGACGTCGGCGACCAGGCCATGGAGTACTTCGCCGGCGTCGCCGAAGACGACCTCACCGCCGAGGAGCGCCACCGCCAGGCCGTCGCCATTCGCCAGATCGGGGAGGTCCGCTTCGGCCTCGAGAACCTCGACTCGGCGATGGCGGCGTTCGAAGAATCCCTGGCCCACGCGAAGACCCTGTCGGAGGAGCATCCAGAGCAAGGGGACTGGCTCCTCGACGTCGGCACCAACCATTTCTGGGTCGGCTACGTCCACTATTTCCGCGGCGACCTGGACGCCGCCGAGGAACAGTTCCGCCGCTACCTGGACATCACCCGAACCCTCACCGAGCGGGACCCGACCCACGCCACCTGGCAGTTGGAGCTGGCGTCCGCCGGCATTAACCTCGGCAGGATCCAGGAATCCCGCAGGGATCTCGACGCCGCCCTCGACACCTATGAAAGCTCCAGACAGGCCTTCGCCAGCCTCGTGCAGCGCGAGCCCGCGCGCAACGACTGGCGCGGGCAGTACGCCGACGTTCTCAACATCATCGGCCGCGTCCAACAGGTCCGCGGCGACCTGCGGGCCGCCCTCGGCCGCTATGAAGAGGAGTTGGAGCTCAAGGAGGCCCTCGCCGCCCTCGAGCCGGAGAACGCCGGGCTCCAGGAGCGGCTCGCCGCGAGCCACGTCCACGTCGGTGATCTCTTGGAGATGCGGGGAGAGCTCGGCGAAGCCGAGGCCCACTTTCTCGCGGCCTCGGACATCAACAGGGTCCTGATCGTTCAGGATCCCAACAACAAGATTTGGCGGCGCGACAGGGCGATTCAGCATCTACGCCTCGGGAGGGTGAAGCTGGCACAGGGAGAACCGCGGCAGGCGCTGCGCCAACTGAGGAATTCCCAGGCGCAACTCCAGGAACTGTTTGACGAGGATCCGGCCCACAGCCTGTGGCGCTCAGATTTGGTGTCCGCGCGCATCGCCGTCGCACAAGCCCTATTCGCCTCCAACCGGACCGACGCGGCCTTCCAGGAAGTCAAGGCTTCCCTCGAGCTTGTCCAGACCCTCCCGACGGCCGAAAGGAATCCGACGCTCCGACGCCTGGAAGCGGAGCTTCTTCTGCTCCTCGGCCGCGGCCAACGCCTGCTCGGCTTCCAGGACGATGCGGAAAGCAGCATCGAGCAAGCGGCGGAGCGCCTCGAACCTCTCGTAACCCGCTCGACCGACATCCTGGTCCGGCTTCCATGGATAGAAGCCCTACTCCGTTCGAATCGAAAGGAGGAAGCTAGAACCCTCGCCCTGGGGTTGTGGAACCAGGGCTACCGCCAACCCTTGACCACCCAGGTCTGGCGGGAGGCGAATCTCATTCCGCAGTAGACTCAGTTCTAAAAGGAGAACCCATGCCCAGCTACACGATCAATACCTGGCTCGATGGAGCGAATAAGATTCAGGTCGGCACCGAAGAGGTCGATGCCGAGGCTGGCACCGACGTCATCACTTGGGTCGCGACGCCCTCGGACGCCAGTTGGAAGTTTGTCGGCATCACCTTCGGCAGCCACGGAGCCGGGACGAGCCTGACCGTCGACTCGATTCAGGATCACACCCTGACCGTAACGGACGTCGACTCGGTCTCGAGCACGGAGACCATCAGCTACACGCTCTATGTGACCGACGGGGGTACGACCTACGACTCTGACCCCTTCATCGTCAACCGCCCCCCGCCTGGCTGAGCCCGCACCAATACCAAGCCCAACGGATTCCCACGTTCGCCCTCTGTGAGGACGGCAGCCCAACCTCTGACCGTCCTCCGATTCAACCGCAGGCTATTTTGGGAGCATCACCCATGAAGACCCAGACACACGTCCAGGCCGGCCCCTTTATCGTCAACCGACCCACGGGGGGCTAGCCCGATCCAGCGGCGCCGGTTTCTAGCAGAAGAAGCTGGGGCCGCCCTCGGTCCTCGATCCATCGACATGTCCGCCCCCCTCGACATCCTCCTCGCCACCCACGGATTGCCGGTCGCCGCCGAGGATCCGGTGGACCAGGCCCTCGGGGGATCGGAAACGGCGGTCCTGTCGATGGCGGCGGCCCTGGCCCGGCGGGGCCATCGGGTCGCCGTCGGCTGTCGGGTCGACGGGGCGACCTGCTACGGCGAAGTCGAGCTCCTGCCTTGGGAGACCCTGGCGGCGCACACCGGACGGAGCTGGGAGTTGGCCATCGTCGCCCGCTCCTTCGAGCTGTTGTCCAAGGCGGCGCCCAAGGCCGGAATGACGGCCCTGTGGCACCACGACATGCCGCAGGCCGGCCGCCTCGACTCGGTCCGCGGGGCCATGGCCCAGGCGGAGCTCTCCTTCTTCCTCAGCCGCTTTCATCTGGAGAGCTTCAAGCCCCACATCCACGGCGTCGAAGACCACGCCGTCCTCACCACCAATGGGGTCGACTTCGCAGCAGCAGGCGCTATCCGCCGCGGCGCCGAGCCTCCCCGCCGCCCCGAGTTCCTGTTCGCATCCCGGCCCGAGCGGGGCCTCGAGACCCTCCTCCGCGATCTATGGCCGCGGATCCTGAATCGGCTGCCGGATGCCCGCCTGCGGGTCACCAGCTACGCCGTCCCCACCGACCTTCCCCCCGCCGCCCGGGCCGCCCACCGGCGCTGCCGAGACCTCGTTCGGCGGACCCCGGGGGTCCATGGCATCGGACCGCTCCGGCGTCGGGAGTTCTGGCGCCACCTCGCCTCCTCCTCCGCCCTCCTGTACCCCACCGATTTCCCAGAAACCAACTGCATGGTGGCCCTTGAAGCCCAGGCCCTCGGCGTTCCCCTGGTCACCTCCGATCGCTTCGCCCTGGCGGAGACCGTGGGCTTCGGGCCGTGCCGGATCAGCGCCCCCTGGGGATCGTCCGCCTACGGGGACGCCTTCGTCGACCTGGCGGTGCGTCTGGTGGAGGACCGCCCGTTCCGCGCCGAAGCGGTGGCCGCCGGAGACGCCCACGTGAGTCCGGAAACCCATTCCTGGGATCGCCTGGCGGAGACTTGGGAACACGAGTTCGGAACCCGCTTCCAGGGTCGATTCCGCCGCCGAAGGGCAGGGATCCTGCGGCGGCTTCTCCGCGACTCCCAGGCCGTCGCGGCGCGGCGACTGGTGGACCAAGGGGCGGGGGACGGTACCTTCGATCCCTTGGATCTCCAGGAGCTGGAGCGCCGGGAAACCAGCCTCCGCCGGGCCTTCGACGCCCCCGCGACGCTTTTCGAGCCGCCGCCGGGCTCGGAACCGGTGCAGATGACGGAGTTGTGGAAGCGTATCGAGGGCCGCCTTGCGGGGGTCCGGAATGCGACCCTGCTGGACGTCGGCTGTGGTGAGGGGAATCTTCTCCTGCCCCTGCTTCGGCGCCACCCCGGATGGACCCTCACCGGCATCGACGGCAATCGGGGCCGCCTCGACCTCGCCGCGGAACGGGCTCGCCGACTCGGGCTCGGCGACCGGGTCCGTCTTCTCCACGCGGTCGACCCCTACGTGGACGGCGGGCCGGAGATCCCCGCCCACGACGTCGCGGTGCTGGCGGAGGTGCTGGAGTTCTTCGACGACCCGGCGGCCCTCCTCGCCTGGGCCGAAGCCCGCGCCCGCCGCGGGGTGGTGGGCTACGTCCTCGACGGCCCATGGGAGATCCTCTCCGGCGAAACCTGGCAGCGGCACCAGTTCGACGACGGCGCGACGGGCCGGCTCCTCGCCCACGTCGAGCCGGATCTCGACCTCCACTACGTTCCCTGCGGCCAAACCCCGAGGGGGGAGGTCCTCGGCTGTCGATTCTTCAGCTATCGCCCGGCGGGCGACCGCCGCCCCGGGACCCTCGACCTCGACCGGCTGATGCGACGCTGCCCGCCCCTGCCCAAGGTGACCGCAACGCTGATGGTGAAGAACGAAGAGGCCAATGTCCGCCGATGCGTCGACAGCCTGGCCCCCTTCGTCGACCAGATCTGGGTCGCCGACACCGGCTCCCGAGACGCCACGGCGCCGATCCTGAAAAGCATGGGTTTCGGTACGGAGGAGGAACAGGGACGCCGAATCGTCGTCCCCATACCCTTCGAGGACTTCTCCCGCACCCGCAACGCTTTGGCGAACCGAGCCCTGGGCGACGGAACGTCGGAGACGGACTACCTCCTCTGGCAGGACGCCGACGAGATCCTCCACCGGGGGGAGGTGCTCCGCCGCCTGGTGGACGCCAACGTCTTCTACGACGCCTTCGCCATCGAGCAGCGCCACGTCACCGCCGACGGCTCCATACGCCCTGACCACCCCCTACGCTGCTACCGCCCCCGGGGGGTCGACGGCCAGCCCCGCTTCTTCGGCTGCATCCACGAGCAGGTCCAGCTCGGCCTCAACGAGCCGGTGCGCCGGATGCTGATTTGCCCAGAGACCCACGTGGTCCACCTCGGCTACCTGGGGGAAGCGGGCCGGCTCGACAAGTCCTTCGGCCGAAACCTGCCCCTCTTTCTGAAGGACCGGCGGGAGCATCCGGACCGCTGGGTCGGCCACGTGCTCGGCGTCCGGGAGTTCCTCCTGATCGCCCGCCAGGAGATCCGACACGCGGGCCGCGTAACGCCGAAGGCATACCGTCATCTGAACTGGAGCTGGGAGCTGTGGCGCCGGTCCGTACGGCCGCTGCCGGCGCCGTTCTACCGTCGCTTGGGCTTCGACCTCTCCCGGGCGGCCCTCGAAGCCCTCGGCCGCCATCGCCTGCCCCTGCGGGCGACGGGTCAGGTCCCCTTCGCCGTAGACTTCAGCCTCGAGATCGGCCCAAGCCCCTCCGACGGGCCACCCCGCCCCCGGGCCTGGACCTGGGTCGCCGACGCCGACGAATTGCGGGAGATCGTCGAGGAACGACTCGAAGATGCCCTTTCCCAGACGACCGCCGCCCCACCCCGGCTGCCCCCGGAGGAGACCCCGACGCTCCCCTCCCGGTGGTCCGAGGTCGACCTCCCCCCCGAGCTTTTCGACCTGGAACCCTTCGCAGAAGAGGTACCCTAGGTCGTTGTGCGGGCCAAAGTCGCCCGTGTCGCGTTCATAATGCACGCCCGACGCAGCTTTGATGGACTTCGCCCGCGCGGTCGTCGCCGCGCCGACACCACACTCCCCCGACCCCGTGGAGCCTCCATGTCCAGAACCCCCGCTCTCCGCAGCCTCACGTTCCTTCTCGCCGCCGCCCTGCTGGCCCTCCCCGGCTTTGCCGAACCGGCGAAGGTGGTCCCGAGGCACGTGCTCGACCAGATCATCGACGACGATCCTTTTCCGCTGCCCCGCACCAAAACCAGCTACGAGCTGAGCCTCCCCCTGCCGGAGGCGATCCGCGGCGCCGCCCCGGCCGGTACGGTGACAACACCCGCGGAGTACGACCACAACGCCGGGCTCTTGATCCGCTGGGGCAGCTTCAACGACGTGCTGACCTCCATGGCCGTCGGCATCTCCACCGGCGACGACGACGGCATCGTCTACATCGCGGTCAGCGGCTCCAGCCAGCAGGCCAGCGCCACGGCGGTGCTCACGGGGGCCGGCGCTGACATGAGTCAGATCGAGTTCCTCATCACCCCCACGGACAGCGTCTGGATGCGGGACTACGGCCCACGCTTCGTTTCCGAGGACGGCGTGCGCACGATGATCGACCACACCTACAACCGGCCTCGGCCCAACGACAACAACTTCCCGGATTTCCTGGCCGCACAGTGGAGCGAGCCCGAATACGACATCCCCCTGAGCCACGGCGGCGGCAACTTCCACCTCTTCGCCGACGGCGAAGCGCTGATGACCGACCTCATCCTCGATGAGAACCCCGGCCTCACGGAGGCCCAGGTGGAGGCCTACTACCAGCAGTACCAGGGCCTCGACCTGACCATCGTCGACGCGCTGCCCCAGTGGTTCGACGCCACCCAGCACATCGACATGTGGATGTTCCCGGTACGCACCCGGGAGGTCATCGTCAACCAGTACACCACCGAGCCCGCCAAGACCATCGCCGACGACACCGCGGCCCTCCTCCAATCCCGGGGCTACACGGTGCGCCGGGTCGACGGTTGGAACGCCGCCGGCACCCACTACACCTACACCAACGCCGTCGTCTTCAACGACATCGTCTTTATCCCCGCCTTCGACGGCTACCCCACCGAAAACGCCGCCGCCGTCGCGGCCTTCCAGGCGGCGTTCCCGGGGAAGCAGATCATCCCCGTCGACTGCACCGACATCATCCAATTCGCCGGCGCCATCCACTGCATCGTGATGCACGTCCCGGAGGTGGGGGCGATCACCATCTTCCTCGACAACTTCGAGACCGGCAATCTCAGCGCCTGGTCCCAGGTTCTGCAGTAGCGCCGTCGGCCCCCCGCCCTGCCGGGGGGTCACCTCCTCCGCTCAGCCGGGCGTCGCGCTCAGGAAGGGGGAGCCGCTCAGAGGGGCCCTGGGGCCTTTTCGATGGGCGGGTCGTCTCGCCCGTCGATGGCCCC
Organism: Acidobacteriota bacterium; assembly: GCA_038748685.1. Lineage (GTDB taxonomy): Bacteria > Acidobacteriota > Thermoanaerobaculia > Multivoradales > J023 > JAUIJL01. The sequence continues at coordinate 12,116 of JBCDIS010000041.1, forward strand.
GACCACCGCCTCTTCGAAATCGGGGTAATGGTCACGCAGGCAGCTCGGGCACAGGCTATGGCTGAATTCCGCTTGGGACCGCTCCTGGATGTAGGCCTCGATCTGCTGCCAGTAGCCGGCGTCGTCACGCACCTTCTTGCAGTGGGTGCAGATGGGTAGCAATCCACCCAGGATCTTCAACCGCGCCAGCTGTTCCTCCACCGCCAGCTCCAGCTCTTTGGCCCTCCGGGCGAGCCGACGGGTCCTCCAGCGCACCGTGCAGCCGGTGACCAGCGCCAGCAGGATGCCGCAGAGACCGTAAAACCCGCCGGTCTCCCAGAACCGCGGCGCCACGTGCCATTCGGCGACGAGGGGCTCCGTCCAGTCCGCTTCGCCGACGAAGCGGGCCGCCACTTCGACCCGCCATAGGCCCGGACCCAAGTTCTCCAGGGCGAGGGAGTCGTCTGCCTTCGGGGACGACCAGGCGTCCCCCAGCCGCGGGATCCGGGTGCGGTATTCGATCGACGTGGGCGCCAGCCAAGGGGACGACCACGCGAGGCGGATCGAGCGCTGGTCCGCCGGCAGGCTATCGGGGGGTCGAGGGTTCCACTGAAGCTCCAGCTCAGGGCGGACAAGGGGGTCGACCCCGCTGTCGAACTTCGCCAGGGACCCCATGGTCCCGACGTAGACCGAGCCGTCCGGTGCTACCCAGAGCCCCTGGTGATTGCATTCGCTCTCGAGCAGGCCCGAGCCCACCCCCCAAACCCGCCAACCCCCGTCGGCGAAACGGCCGACCCCCGCGGAACCGCCGGCCCAAACCGCGCCGTCCCCCGCCATCGCCAGGGAGTAGGTGGTCTGCCCCGGCAAACCGTCCTCCAGGGTGAGGAGCCGGTCCACGGCGCCGCCGCGCCAAACCTCGATTCCCCCGAACCCTCCGGCCCAAACCTCGTCCCCGACCTCCAACAGGGCGTGGATGGCGAAGGCCGGGTCGCCGTCCCCCAAGGTTTCGACCCGCCCCCCTTTGACCAAGGCGAGGCCCCGCATGGTCCCCAGCCACAGCTCGTCCCCGCGCCAGAGGACGTCCCGCACGTTGGGGTCCGGGATCTGCCGGTTGATCTCGTCCGCCGTCCGCCACCTTCCCTCCTCCCGCTTCAACACGCCAGCGGTCGACGTGAAGGCCCACCAGGCACCGTCGGGCCCCTGGCTGAAGCCGTAGACGAACCCGCTGGGGAGATCGAAGGTCTTCTTGAAGGCCCCCCCCGCGGGCCCCTCGAAGATGCCGCGGCGGGCGCCGACCCAAAACCTGCCGGGCTCCGCTTCTACGGCGCTCCGCACGTTCTCCCGCAGCCCCTCGGCGGCGCCGTACTGGTGCATTCGGCGGCCGTCCCAATGCCAAATCCCGCGGTCGAACACCGCCGCCAAGAACCCCTCACCGTCTTGGGTTCCGGCGATGCCGAAGACCTGGACGCGGGTCTCCGGCGGGGCGTCCACCTCCTCCCAGCGGTTCCGGTGGGACCACTCCTCACTCACCAACTGCTGGAGTCCGTAGCCGTTGGCGGAAAGCCACAGGGTCCCTTCGCGGTCCGGCAGGATCGACAACACGCCTTCCCGGCGCAGGCCGTTGTCGCCGCTCCAGACCGTGAAGGGTTCCCCCGGGTGACCGAACGCCGCCGCTCCGTCGTTCCCACCGGCCCAGATTCGCCCCCGCCGGTCCTGGGCCAGGGCACGGATCCGTCCCCCCGACCAGCCCTCGAGCTCGACAGGGGTCCAAGTCTCCGCACCGACCTCGCCGTGGAGCAGACCCCCGGAGCCGACGGCGATCCAGCTGTCGCCGTTCGCCGTCAGTAGAAAGGCGCTCGGCGACGAAGGAAGCGGTTCCCCCACCACCGCCGGAGACCAGCCGCCGCCGGACCGGCGGTGGACTCCCCCGCGGTGGGCCATCCACACGTCCCCGTCCTGGATCTGGAGGTGGTCGGCCCGTTCGACGCCGTCGGGGAGGTCCACTGGACGCCATGCACCGGCCCCGGAGTCGTCGTCGAGACGCCAGAGCTTGCCGCTTCGCCCGACCATCCAGACCGCTCCCCCTCCGTCACCGACGAGGGAGCCGACGGCCTCCTCCGTGTCCAGCCGGCGCCAGGAGCCATCGGACACGAAGAGGCCGGTGGTGGCGCCGACGTAGAATCCCCCCGCCGGCCGGGTCGAGATCGTCCTCAGCGCCCCGAAAGCCGGCGCGCCGGGTCCAGACACCGGGCGAAGCTCCCGGCCGTCGAACGAAGCGAGACCGTCGAGGGTGGCGATCCACAGCAGCCCCAGCTCGTCTTGATGCAGCGCCATCACCGTCGACTGCGGAAGCGACGGGGTCTGCTGCTTGTCGAGATGCCGAAACGCCCGCACCGGGGTGGGCTCCGGCAGGGCGCCGGCGAACAGCGCCGGGATCGACAGGGCAAGCAGGAGACAGGGAATTCTGCGCGTCATGGAAACTGGTTGCTTGCTCCGGGCGCGGAGGGGACCGAGGGATCGAGCGGAGCTCACCAAAGGTCGCTCACCTCTGTCCTCTGTCCGCCCGGCCCACGGGACTCAGGAGATCGGCTCGGGCACGGAGATGGTACCACCCTGGAAACGGTCGCATCCGGCTCGGACCCCCGCCCGCCGAGGACCGATCACGGTATGCTCACCGCCCCAAACGCATCCCCAAGCCCATCGACCCGAGGCCTTTTATGAGCTCCGAGCGTCACGCCCCCCGCGAGATCGAGTTTGAAGAGAAGGATCGTCCCCTCCGAGACGACGTCAGCATCCTCGGCGCCCTGGTGGGCGACGTCATCCGTGACCAGGGCGGCGACGCTCTCTTCGACCTCGTGGAGACCGCCCGAAGGCGGGCTATCCACCGCCGGGAGTCGTCGGCGGACAGCTCCGAGGGAAAGCCCGGAGGGCCGGGGCTCGTTTCCGTCGTCGCCGACCTCGATCCGCGCCAAGCCGGCCTCCTGGTGCGCTCCTTCCTCACCTACTTCCGGGTCGTCAACCTCGCCGAGCAGGTCCACCGGATTCGTCGACGCCGGGACTATCAAAGGGAGGGCCGGGTCCAGGCCGGCAGCTGGGCCGAGACGATGCGCAGCCTCCAGGAGGCCGGACTCGACCTCGCCGGCGTCGCCGACCTGCTGGGCCGCCTCGTCTTCGAACCCGTCTTCACCGCCCATCCGACCGAAGCCACCCGCCGCTCGCTGATCGAGAAGGAGTTGGAGATCGCCAAGGTCTTGGTGCGGCGCCTCGACCCGTCCCTGACGCCCGAGGAGGATCGCAAGGCCCTGGATCAGATCCGCGCTGAGGTGACCACCGCCTGGCAGACCGACGAGCATCCGTTCGTTCGGCCCACGGTACGCGACGAGATGGAGCACGTGCTGTACCACGTCACCGACGTCATCTACCGGATCGTGCCGCCGCTCTACGAAGATCTGCGCCGCGCTCTGACGTCGACCTACGGCGAAGCGGCTCGGGAGCTGCCCCTCCCCGACGTTTTTCGCTGCGCCTCCTGGGTCGGCGGCGACATGGACGGCAACCCGTACGTGTCCGCCGCGACCATCCGGGAGACCCTTGTGGAGCAGCGGCGCCAGATCCTGCGCTGCTACCGGAGCGAGGTCCGCGATCTCGGACGCCACCTCAGCCAAAGCCTCGCGCGGATCGACGTGTCCGAAGACCTCGCCGCCCGTCTCGACGACTATCGATCCCGCATGCCGGAGGAGGTGGACCGGGTCCCGGCACGGCACCGCGACATGCCCTATCGGATGCTGCTGCGGCTGATCGGAAAGCGTCTCGCCCTCACCGGGTCGAGCCCCCTCGGCTACCGCGACGCCGATGGCCTGCGGGAGGACCTGGAGCTCATCGAGGCAAGCCTGCGGAACCACCGGGGTCACCACGCCGGCGCGTTTGCGGTGCGACGTCTGCTCCGCCGGGTCCGGACGTTCGGCTTCCACCTCGCCACCCTCGACGTGCGCCAGGACTCCCGCGTCCACCGCGATGTCCTCGCCCGCGCTTTCCTCGACGACCGCTGGAGTGACCGGCCCGCCGCCGGCCGACTGCGCCGCGTGCTCCAGGAGCTCGAGAAGGCCGGTCCACGGTCGCCGGACCCCACCGGGGAGCCGGAGCTCCTTCGGGCCCTGGAGACCTTCGCCGCCCTCGGCGAAGCGAAACGCACCGGATTCGGCCCCAAGTCCGTGGGCCCCTACATCGTCAGCATGACCCAGGGGGCCGATGACGTGATGACGGTCCTGCTGCTGGCCCGCTGGGCCGGGCTGGAGGAGGAAGGGCACGTGCCCCTCGACGTGGCTCCCCTCTTCGAGACCGTACCGGATCTGGAGGCCGCCCCCGAGATCATGGACGGCCTGCTTTCGATGCCTTCCTACCGAGAGCACCTCTCGCAGCGGGGTGACCGTCAGGTGGTGATGGTGGGCTACTCCGACTCCAACAAGGACGGCGGCCTGGCGGCGGCCCGCTGGGCCCTGCAGCGGTCGCAGGCCGCTCTGGCGGAGGTTTTCGAACGCCACGGCGTCGGCCTGACCATTTTCCACGGCCGCGGGGGCACCATCAGCCGGGGCGGCGGAAAGACCCACCGCGCCGTGCAGGCGGCTCCCCGCGGCAGCGTCGACGGTCATTTGAGGGTCACGGAGCAAGGGGAGGTCATCAACGCCAAATACGGCCTCCGTGGCATCGCCCTGCGCACCCTGGAGGTGACCGCCGGAGCCGTTTGCCTCGCCACGGCGGCGCCGCCCCCCGCCGACCCGCGGGACGCCGCGTGGCACCGCGCCATGGCCGATATCGCAGACCACAGCCGCTCCACCTACCGGGCCCTGGTCTACGAACACCCGGACTTCCTGGCCTACTTCCGCAACGCCACGCCGATCGACGTGATCGAACGGATGATGATCGGCTCCCGGCCCGCGTCCCGCCGCTCCCGTCAGGGCCTGGGGAATCTGCGGGCGATCCCGTGGGTCTTCTCCTGGACCCAGAGTCGGCACATCCTCCCCGGCTGGTACGGCCTCGGCTCCGGCTTGGCCCACGCCCTCGCCGAGCACGGCCGCGAGACCCTAGAAACCATGGCCCGGGAGTGGCGCTTCCTGCGCACCCTGCTGGAAGACGTGGAGATGGTCCTCGCCAAGGCGGACCTCGACATCGCCGCCCACTACGCCGACCTGGCGGGGGACGCCGGGGACACCCTCTTCCCGATCATCCAGGCCGAGTTCGAACAGACCCGCGACCTGGTCCTCGGCCTCCAGGGGCGCCAGGAGCTACTCGAAGGGGACCCCGCCCTCAGGCGGTCGATTCGCCTACGCAACCCCTACGTCGATCCGATGAGCCTCATGCAGATCGACCTGCTACGGCGCTGGAGGGACGGCGGTCGCCAGGACGAGGACCTCCTCCAGGCCCTCCTGGCCTCGGTCCACGGCATCGCCCAGGGTCTCCAGAACACGGGCTAGAACCGAGGTTCTCCCAACTCCGAGGGGTCAAGTGGTCGATTTTCGACCAGCACGTGGCCGATTTTCGACCGCGAGCCCTAGACAGGTCCCAGGATCGGGGGTGTGGGATACTTCCGTGGACTTGACTCATCCAGGGGGGCCTAGGTAGATGCACCTGACCGTAGGCGGCAAGATCTTCTCCATCGCCGGAGTCCTGCTGGCGCTGATGATCACGGCCGCCCTCCTTTCGACCTGGCTGATGGGGCGGGTGTCGGCGGACCTCGATCTCGTGGCGGAGGCCTTCGTCCCTATCTCCGGGAAGGTCGCGGAGGCCGATGTCGAGGTGCTGGAGCAGGAGCTTTTGCTGGAACGCATGCTCCGCCGCTTCGATCGGGGGGAGGTGGATACCGCCGCGATCGAGGATGAGATCCGGCGCTTCGAGGAGCTGCAGGGCCACGTCGACCGAGATCTGAACGCCGCCATCCAACTCGCGGAACAGAGCATGGTGATGGCCACCGAAGACGAGGACATCGCCACCCTGACGGCGATCCAGGTCGGCCTGCGAGACATCGAGCGGCAGCATCAGCATTTCCACGACGGAGCGCTGCGGGTGATCACCCTGAAGCGGGAAGGGCGCGGCGAGGTCGCGGACGAGCTCCTCGCCGTCCTCGCCAACGAGGAAGGGGATTTCGACTCGGCGGTGTCACTGTTCAGGGAAGACCTCGCCACCTACACCCGAGATTCGGTAGACGAAGTGGACGCCGACGAGCACCGGGCGAGGAACTGGAATGCGACGGTCACCGGAGTCGCCATGGTCATCGGCATGTTCTTCGCCTGGCTCGTGACCCGCAGCCTAGTGGGCCCGGTCCACGCTCTGGTCCGGGGCCTCCGGAACGTCGAAGCCGGGAATCTGGAGGAGATCGAGGTCACCAGCCGGGACGAGATCGGCCAGCTGACCTCCAGCTTCAACCATATGATCGACGAGCTCCGAGTGAAGCAGCAGATCAAGGACACCTTCGGCAAGTACCTGGACCCACGGGTCGTCGAGGGAATCCTCGGCGGTGCCGGAGCCGCCAAGCTGACCGCCGACGAAGGGGAGAAGCACCTCGTCAGCGTCTTCTTCTCCGACATCGTCGGCTTCACGGAGTTGGGGGAAAGGCTGACCCCGGCGGGCCTCGTTCGCATGATCAACGCGTACTTCGAGCTGGCCTGCGAGCCCATCGCCGAACACCACGGCATCCTCGACAAATACATCGGCGACGCCGTCATGGCGTTCTGGAGCCCGCCCTTCGTCGCCGACGGGGATCAGGCTCGACTCGCCTGCCGCGCCACCCTGGACCAGGTCGAGCAGTTGCGGACCTTCCGGCAACGGCTGCCGGAGCTCCTGGGGCTGCGACGGGACCTGCCGCCGGTGGACATCCGCATCGGCCTCGCCACCGGAGAGGCCCTGGTGGGCAACATCGGCTCCCGCGCCCTCAAGAGCTTCACCGTCATGGGGGATACGGTGAACCTGGGCTCCCGTCTGGAGGGGGTCAACAAGGTCTATGGAACCCGGATCCTGATGTGCGAACGTACCCAGCGCATGGCCGCCGACACCGTCGAAACCCGGGAGATCGACGCTATCACCGTAGCGGGTAGCGAGCGGCCGATCCAGGTCTACGAGCTGCTGGGCCACCGGGGCGGCCTGGAGCCCGGGCTGGACTCCGTCCGGGACCACTACAGGGCCGGGTTGGCGGCCTACCGGGACCAGGCATGGGATGACGCCCAGGATGCCTTCAAGGCCGCCGACGGTGCCCGGGAGGGCGGCGATCCCCCCTCCCGGGTCTTTCTTCGCCGGGTCGCCATGCTGAGGGACGATCCCCCGGGGGACGACTGGGACGGCGTCTGGCGCCTGAACGCCAAATAGGTCCCCCATCGCCCTCGCCCCAAGGGGCCGGCGACCCTAGCTGGGGTCCTTACCCCCCTGGAGGGCCTGCAGCACCCCCTCCGCCTGCTGCAAATGCCGATGCTGGTGCCGGGGCAGGATCTTGAGAGCGCTGAAGACGTTGTACTTGAATCGGCTGTCGAACGGCGAGGTGATCTTGATACGACCGATCGCCAAACCGGCGGCCCTCCGCACCCACGACAGCTGGATCTCCTGATTCCGCTCGAATTCCGCCATCACCGCGCTGCGCGAAAGGTCGCTGCTGGGGACGAACGGAGCCGTCGTCTTGAACCGCGCGAAACGGAACGATGGTCCCAGCATCCGCCACAGCATCCAGCCCAAGGCCCCCATCCGGTAGCGCTTGTGCTCCGGGATCCTCGGTAGCTCCTCCGCTCTGGCGAGGCCGTCCTCCACCACCGGACCGTAGGCCGCGGTCGTCAGGTTCAGGTGGGCGACGCACTCCGAGATGGCCCAGCGGTCGGGATCGACTCGGTGGCCCCATTGCCCATCGTCGACGACTCGGCTCAGACGCTCCAGACGCTCGGAGGCGGCTCGATACTCGGCTTCGATCGCGTTCAGCTGTTCGTTCATGGAGCCTCCATTTTGGCAATGCGCCAAATCTTAATGCTTTTTAGACCGACATGCTCTTGATCTGAATAGATGATTCGCATAGATTTTCAGCAATTCCTTGTGTTGTCGTCCATCGATCAGGCTAGTTACGAAGCGGAACGTCAAAGTTCTCGCTTCCCTGTCTAGGCACCCGCCTTGCCCCCCTCGGGTAGAGCCGTCGTCCCGCGTCCCGCCGACTTCGGGTCACGGTTTGCTCGGCGCGGTGTCCCAGGAGGTTCCATGTCACTTCGCAGCGTCTCGACCGCCCTCTTCGCCGTTTCCCTCGCCCTGGCCCTCCCCGCTTCCGGCGCCATCCAGAGCACCAATCCGGATGTCGTTCAGGTGGCGCCGCCAGCCACCGTCCTGCCGGGGGCCAACACCAGCAACACCCAGATCCAGGCCTTCGATGAGCGCCAGTGCATCACCCTCGACAGGCTCCTGCCCGTCGACGCCATCAACGACGGAACCATCCCGCAGCCGCCGGTCAACTTCCCAATCGCCGCCGGCACCCGGGTGAGCTGCCACTTCCTGCACTTCGACCCCAACGGCTCGGTGGGTCTCGGGGGGGACATCACCTTCGACTCGGACATCGTCGGCGTCATCGTCGCCGATCCGACCCTCGACGCCAGCGACGACGTCTGCGGACTCCCGGGCACCGCCTATCCGACCGGTACGCCGGTCCGGGGCGCCGAGCAGCCCGGGGACGTCGTGTCGATCGACCTCGCCACCCGTACGGTCCGGGTCAACTGGTTCGCCAGCGACCCCGGGGATCAGATGCGGGTCATCACCGAGTGCACCGAGCCCGGAATCCCTGAGATCGAGGCCAAGCTCGACCAGCTCGAGCCCCAGCTCCTCGACAACCAGGCCGCGCTGGAAGCCAAGCTCGACGCCCTCCAGGGTCAGGTCGAGGAGATTCAGTCCACCCTGCGAGGGCTGCGGGAGGCCATCGCCCTGATCGAGGCCAAGCTCGACGCTCTGAAGTGACGATGGGTCGCGTATCGATGTGCCTGGGGACGGCCGTCCTGATCGGGCTTCTCGGCCCGGTGGGGACGGCCCCTTCCTCGGCAGCGGAATCGCCGGCCACGGAAGGCGAACTGCCCCGCCTCGTGGAGGGCCTCGGAGGGGATCGTGCCACCCGGGAACGGGTCCGCGAGCAACTCCTCGCCCACGGCGCCGACGCCGTGCCCCATCTCACCGCGAAGGCAGAGGATCCCCGTTTCGCCGTGCGCTGGGAGGTGGTCAACCTCCTCGGCTACCTGGAGTCCAGCTCCGGCATACCAACCCTAGTGGATCGTATCGGCAACGACGTGGATCCCCATGTCCGCTGGCGGGCGATGTGGGCCCTGCGGCGCATTCCGGATCCGGAGGGTCGTGAGGCGCTGGCGGCCCGCTGCGCCGGGGAGGGAACCCCCGCCTGGAACGCCTGCGTCGGCCTGTCCCTATTCGAAGACCCCCGCGCCCTACCCCGGCTCCTCACCGGGCTGGGGCACGTCAACGGATGGATCCGCTGGGAGGCGGTCGACAGCCTGGGGCGGGTCCACGATGGGGAAACCTCTACCCACCTGATCCCGCTACTGGAGGATCCGGAACCCCGGGTGCGCCAGGAAGCGGCCCTTTCGCTGGCGCAGATCGGCGACGCCACAGCCGTCACGGCGCTGGTGGCCGCCCTCGAAGCCCCCTCACCGGAAGTCCGCTGGCGGGCCGCCATGGGCTTGGGACGCTGTGGAGATCGCTCCGTCCTGAGGCCCCTCGAGGCCCGCCTCGAGGCGGAATCGGATCCACAGACCCGCCGCCACCTCGCGGGGGCCATCGACCGCCTGCGCTCCCGCTGACGGGGTAGGATCCCCCTAGCAATCAACGACCCGCCCGCGCCCCGCCTGGGCGCGGGCCTAGGGAGGCGGCCATGGATCGTGAGCAAGGTTGGGGGATTTTGACGGAGCATGTCCAAGACCGCGGTCTGCGCCGCCACATGCAGGCGGTGGAGGCCGCCATGCGCCACTACGCCGGCGAGTTGGGGGGTGACCCCGAGGCCTGGGGGCTCGCGGGCCTGCTCCACGACTTCGACTGGGAGATCCACCCCTCGACGGAACAGCATCCTGCCCTGGGGGCGCCGATCCTTCGAGGTCGGGGGGTCCCCGAAGACATCATCCAGGCGATCCTGGCTCACAACCCCGAAGGGACCGGCGTCGACGCCGTCGCCCCCATGGACCACGCCCTTCGGGCCTGCGACGAAATCACCGGACTGATCATCGCCGCCACTCTGGTGAGGCCGGCCAAGGATGTCCGCAAGCTGAAGGTCAAGTCGGTCAAGCGCAACTGGAAGGACAAGCTCTTCTGCGCCGCGGTGTCCCGGGACGAGATCGTCGAGAACACCGAGGCCTTCAGCGGAGCCTGCTTTGACGGACAATTGGAGCTATGGCAGCACGTGGGTCACGTGCTGACCGCCATGCAGGAGATCGCCGAAGACCTCGACCTCGACGGGCGGCTCGCCGCCCCTTCCCCTGCGGGCTGACCCTCGACGCGGGCGGTCAGCTGCCTGCCCGCCACTTCTGCTTCTTGGTGTGGCAGTAGTAGCTGGACTTCCCCTTCCATTGGATCGAGTCCGTGTGGGGGTAGAAGTGCCGGTACATGGGGTAAACGTCCACCGGGCAGTAGTGGGTGACCAGGCTCCTGCGGGTCTTCTCTGGGTCGTCATAGGGCGATCCCCCGTGAACCAGGTCGGCGGACCAGATGAGCGCGTCCCCCGTCTTGGGAAGAAACCGGACCGGCTCCAACCCTCGGTCCCGGGCCTGCGCCTCGAGGTGCCCGTAGAACTCCGGAAGGCCAACGCCGGTCGGGGGCACCCATTTCGACTTCCCTTCGAAGAGGAACTCCTCGAATCGATGACTACCCTCGAAGTACTCCAGCTCGCCGCTGCCGGGCTGGATGTCTTCGAGGGCGATCCACGAGGCGGTCAGCTCCATCGGGGAGCTCATGCGGACAAAGACGGTGTCCTGGTGCATCGGCTGCCGGGAACCGCGGTAGAAACACAGGCTCTGGTGGGCCAGGGGAGGGCGCTCGAAGACGACCTCCAAGAAGCGCTGGATCGGCGAAGCGAACATGACCCGCCGGGCGTTCTCGCTGTAGCTGTAGATGTCGAGCAGCTTGACCTGCTCCCCGAGACGCTCGCGGTCCCGGGGCCGTAGACGACGCACCTCCCCCACGCCATCGTCGAGGCTCGACACCCAGGCCTCGTCGTGCCCCTCGGTCCAAATCGTCTCGAGCTCTTCCCGCAGGCGACCCACCTCCTCGAGGGAGACGGCCCCAGGCAGGATGACGTATCCCTTCTCGATCCAGAAAAGAACGTTCTCCAGGTCGAGCTCGGTCAGCGCGCCGTCGGCGAACTTCGATTTTGCAAGGTCGACGGCATTGGGGAGATCCGTCCACAGGCCTCCGAATCGACTGCGGTATCCCTCGGCCACCGTCGGCGCGTCGCGGTAGGGGTCGAGGGTTCGGGGGCCGTCATCGCCGGAAACGGTTGGGGACGGCAGTGGATCTCTGTACTGGGAACGCTGGAACCAACGGGGAAGTCGTAGGGCCATCGGAGGGGATCCTAAGAAGTGGAAGGTGAGAGCTTTCTGGAAATATGCCACATACACATTCTTCCCGCCAAGCCCCAGGTGCTGCGAACGTGTAACCCCGGGGCCTCCTCCCCATGGACTGCCCCGCTTAGGGACCGATCCGCAGGCCTACCCACAGCGTTTGGAGTTTTCCGAAACAGGCGTGGAAAAACCTGTGGAAAAACGAAGGGAAAAACGATGAAGGCCCGATGAAGAGGGCATTTGCAGCGCTTTGCACAACAAACTGTGCAAAATTTCGCAAGCCTATATTTTACAATGGCTTAGGGGAATTCCCATCTGCAATGACGAGGTCCCATCCTACGGCGCTAGAGCCCGGCGCTCCAGATTTCCACAGGAGGCCTCCGATTGGCCTCTTCGGCCCCGCATCGACGGTCACCGCCCCAGGGCCCGCAGACGGGATTCGAGTTCGACGACGAGCTCGGGGGGGCCGGACACCCGGGCCAGCTGTAGGGCCCGGCGGAGCTCGCTCACCCCGTCGTCGACCTGGCCCGCCAGACCGAGGGCGTTGGCCAGGTTGTAGCGCGTGGGGGCATGGTCCGGTCGGATCTCCGCCGCCCGCTTGAAGGCTTCGACGGCGGCGGCGAGATCTCCACCGCGGGCCAGCTCGGCACCCCGTCCGTTGTACAGCTCCCCCAGGTTGTCCCGAGCCTGGCTCAGTCCGGGGTCATACCGAAGGGCCGTACGGTACGATTTCGCCGCTCCCCCGAGGTCCCCGAGCCGCTCCAGAGCGATTCCGAGGTTGTAGTGGGTCGGCGCATGGCTGCGTTCAAGGGCGAGGGCCGCTCGGTGCTCCACCGCCGCCGCCGCCGGATCCCCACCGGCGGACAGCGCTACGCCGTAGCGCCGCCTCGCCTCCGGATCCTCTGGGGCCACGGACGCCGCCGTTCGGTAGGCTTCGAGGGCTTCGGAGGTACGGCCCAGCTGCTCCAAAGCCTCGGCGAGGTCGAGGCGGGAGGCGACATGCCCCGGATCCCGGTCGAGGGCGCGGCGGAAATGCTCCGCCGCCTCCTCCAGGCGATCCCGCCGAATCTCGAGGATCCCGAGGTTGAAGGGGAGGTCCGGGCTATGGGGGTCGATGGCCTCCGCCCTACGGAGGGCCGACTCCGCCCCGTCGAAGTCCCCCGCCTCCAGGTGGGCGAGGCCGAGGTCGGTGAGCCAGGTGGGGTCCCCGGGGATTCGTTCCAACAGTCGCTGGAGCTCCCTGGCGGCGGCGGTGGGCTCCCCCGCGGCACGGAGCAGCGCTGCGTAGGATCCTCGAAGGGCAAGATCCTCCGGATACCGGGCCAGGGCCTCGGCGTACCCCCGGCGGGATCTGCGAAGCCCTTCGGGGGAGGTGCCGGCGTCGGCGAGGGATTCGACCACCAGCGCCGCCGTGCGTCGACGGCTCCCGTGAGCCCACTGGAAGGTGAACGGCTCCTTGGCCATGAGGGCGTGGATGTCCGCCACCTGGCGGTGACGGTCGAAGGGACCCAAGGCCAGGCGCGCGGCGCAGCGCTCCAAAGATGCGGGTGAGGGTCGGCGCCCCCGTCGGATCGCTTCGGGAAGGGCGTTGACGACCTCCCCGAACACCGCCGCCGCCAGGAGGTGGCTGCCCTCCGGGCGCAGGTGGACATGCTCCCAGAACCACTCCCCGCCTGGAGCTCCGCCAGTGCTGGCCCGGGCGAAGACCTCCGCGGCGTCCAGGAGCTCCACCCCGTCGTCCCCGAGGTCGGCCACGACTTCCCGCACGGCACCCTGGAGGCGGGAGTCAGCGCGGAAACGCAGGGCGTCGAGGTCCCGCGCGGCCTCCAGGTGCCGGCGGGCTGCTCCGTGGTCCCCGAGGGCGAAGGCGGCCCGCCCCCTAAGGAAACGGGCCTCGGCGTAGCGATCGTCGAGGGCCACGAGGGTATCCAGGGACTCCGCCGCGGACTCCCAATCGCCCCCCGCCGCCAGGGCTTTGGCGGTTCGGAGGAGGCCCGCGAAACGCTCCCGATCCTCCTCCGGAAGGTCTCTTCGATGCAGCGAGGCGAAGGGCGGGGTGTCCTTCAGGTCGACGGCCGGGGTCGCCACGATCACCCGGGCGCCGGCGGAGCGTCCGGCGGCGACGATGCCCTCCAAGTTGCGACGGAAGTGGTCTTCCACCAACGTCAAGGCGGGATCATCGGCGGCCAGGCGATGCTCCAGGAAGAGCCCCATACCCCGCCAACCGGTGGGGCCGTCCCCTCCGCCGGTCCAGCGCTTCGCCAGCGCCGCCATTCCCTGGCCCGTCCGGGTCCCCTGCAGCGCCACGGACGCGCGGATCGACAGCAAGCTTGGCGTGCGCTCCTTGAGCACGGTACCCGCCCCCCACGGCCCCACCACCTCGTTGTTGCCCATGTAGACCACGAAGAGATCGGGCTCCAGGCGGCCGGCGTCCCGGGCGATCGGCAGGACGACGTGGGAGTTGATGGCGGTCATGGCGGCGTTGACCACCTCGAACTCCGTCTCTGGGAAGGCGTCTTCGAGCATCGCTTGGAGCATGCGGCCGAAGCCGAAGGCGGGGTCGGGGATGCCCATGGCGGCGGAGCCCCCGAGGACGAAAATCCGGTAGGCCCCGGCGGGCTTGGGGACCGCGAGGTCCGACGGTACGGGTCGGCGCGCCAGGGACGGGGGAAAGAATCTCCAGCCGAAGGCCGGATTCACCGCCACCGCGTCGCGCCCGGGTACCGGCCGCCAGAAGTCCGTCGGGTAGCCGTAGCCGGACAGCCTGAGTCCCATCTCCAGGACCCCGAGGACCATCAAGGGTCCGAGGACCGCCGCCAGGATGCGGAACAGCCAGAGTCGTCCGGGGCTGGGCTCCGTCAAACCGTCCGCGGGTCCGGCGTTCGCACCCGAGGGCTTTCCCATCGTCCCCGGGGGCTCAGCCGACGCGGGTCGCTTCGATCAACCGGTGGACGTGGCGGCCGACCTGCTCGCGGAGATCGAGGAGGGCCCCCTGTTCCTGATCCGGATCGGCGGCGGCGATCTCCGACATCTGCTGGTCTACCAATTCATGGGCCAGGTAGTGGAGGTCCGCCATTTTTTCCGCCTCCGAATCGCCGTACAGCTTGTCCAGCTCGGCCCGGAGCCCGTCGACGGCCTGCTCCAGGGCAGTCTGGATTTCGGCCGGAAAGGTGACGTTGAATTCGTTGTCCATGGAAGCGCTCGGGAGGTCTCTTCGGCCCGGAAAGTCTAGACGATCCGCCCCGGCGGCTCAACCTCCCACCGGCCGCGGCGCGCTGGGGCGGAGCGGCCGCGGCGGCGGTTCAGTGTTCGTCGAGGTAGGCCCGAACCATCAGCGCGGCGGTGGCCCCCTCCCCTGCGGCGCTGGCGGCCTGGCGGGTGGCGCCGTGACGGACGTCCCCGGCGGCGAAGACCCCTTCGACGGTCGTCTGCAGGACGCGGTCGGTGCAGACGAATCCCCCGTCGTCGAGCTCCACGCCCTCCGGCAGCCAGCCGCTGTTCGGGCTCAGGCCGATGAAGACGAAGGCCCCCGACGCCGGCAGGGTCTCGACCTGCCCGGTCCCGCGGTCGCGGACGACGACGGATTCCAGCTTAGGCTTTCCCTCGAACGCCGTCACCTCGACGCCGTAGCGCACCTCGATGGCGTCGTTCTCTTCGATCTTGTCGAGGACGAGGGGCACCGCCCTCAGCTCGTCTCCGCGGACCAAAACGGTGACCCGACTGGCGAATCGAGTGAGGAACAGGCTCTCCTCCGCGGCGCTGGCGCCGCCGCCGATGACCACCACGTGCTCCCCGCGGTAGAAGGGGCCGTCGCAGGTGGCGCAGAAGTGGACCCCCGCCCCGATCAGATCCTCCTCCCCAGGAACCCCCAGCTGCTGGTAGGTGGACCCCGTAGCCACCACCACCGCGCGGGCGCCGTATTCGGAGCCGTCGGAGGTGGTCACGTACCGGGACTCCCCCTCCTCCCGCAGGTCCGTCACCGTCTGGGCGCGGAGGATCTCGACGCCGAAACGCTTCGCTTGACGCACCATGCGGTCCGC
Organism: Acidobacteriota bacterium; assembly: GCA_038748685.1. GTDB lineage: Bacteria > Acidobacteriota > Thermoanaerobaculia > Multivoradales > J023 > JAUIJL01. The sequence continues at coordinate 27,696 of JBCDIS010000041.1, forward strand.
CAGCTCGCCGCCGGACACCCCTTCCGGGAACCCAGGGAAATTCTCCAACGACTCGGTGATGCTGGCCTGGCCGCCGAGCCCGCCCTTCTCGATCCCCAGCACCTCGCAGCCCTCCCGGGCCAGGTAGAGGGCGGTGGTGAGCCCTGCCGGGCCACTGCCGACGACGATGGTGTCGTAGTAGTCGAGCTTGGCTTTGGTCTCGAGGCCGAGCCGCTCAGCCAGCTCGCCGTGGGGCGGGTTGGACAGCACCGAGCCGTCCGCCAGCACCAGGGTGGGAATGCGACGTTTGCCGTCGTTGGCCTTCTCGACGAAGGCGATGGCCTCGTCGTTGTCGGTGATGTCGATCCAGCGGTAGTGGACCCGCTGCTCACCGAGGAACTTCTTGACGTTGCGGCAGTCGCCGCACCAATTGGCTCCGTAGACCGCGAGGGCTTCCGGGGTGGCGTCCATGACCTCGACCTCCTTTTCCCCATGTTAGCTGAGGCAGCGGGGTTGGCGGCCGGTGTTACGGCCCGGGCGGGGCCATGGATCTGTAGGCTCGGACGACGGCGACCAGGACAGCGTGGCAAGGCGGCTCGGTCCGAAAAGGCCCCGCCGACCCCAAGGGTCGACGGGCGCCGGTCTGGACGGGGATCAGAACTTCGGACCCGGGCAGAACAGGCAGTGGCCGTCGACGAAGCCGTCGATCCGCCATTTGTGGGTTCCGTAGTCCCAATAGCACGGGGACTGGGACGTCACGTTGGGGCCGTCACAGACCTCCGTCGGCCGGTTGATGGAGCGGCAGAACCAGTTGGCCTGGGCGCTGGCCTTCGACTGGAAATCGGCCTGGGCCTGGCCGCAGGAGCCCCCCTCGGCGTTGATCTGGAGGGAGAAGGGGATGGTGCAGAAACAGCCGGTGATCTGGGCACCTGCGGGAACCGCAAAGAGCGACACGACGATGGCGGTGACGGCGGCGGAGCTGAGACAGAGACGCAAGAGGTTGGAGCGCTTCATGTGGATCTCCTTGGGCCCGTGGGCCCGGTGGTTTTCGTTCCGTGTTGGACGCTGACCGAAACCTGAGCGGCGACGGTCGTCCATCACGAATCGCAAGACCCCTGCCAGCTTGAGAGCCCGGAAATCCAAGCCCATGGGCCCCGACGGCCCCGGGTCGTTCCACGGATTCGCCCAGGGAAGCGCGGATCCGGGCAGCCCCAGCGGGTTCTGGAGTGAGCGTGCGGAACCGCGGGTCCCTCCACGCCCGAGGATCCTTGGACCGGATCGGCTAGACCGCGCCGGCCTTCAACGCCCCGGGTTTGGCGACCACCGCCCGGCCCCGCCGACCGTCGAGCATCACGGTCAGGGGCCGCTCCAGCCGTACCCAGCGCAGGTGCTCCGTCTCCCGGTGGGACGGCAGCGACTCCAGCCACGCCCAGTCGAGGAAACTCTCCGCCTGGTCCCCGGGCTCCTCGGCGCCGGCGGGCAGGGACAGGTAACCGATCCCCAACGACGTGATGTTCTGGAAGAAATGGGTCCCTTGGGAAGGCTCGATGTCGTAGCCGGTGGGGGATGCCTCGACGATGACCCGGACGCCGGAGATCTGGGACCAGCGGACCGGGATCCCTAGCCACTCGTCCGCCGAGCCCCAACGTCCAGGGCCGATCAGCAGATAGGGTCGTTCCTCCTCCGTCAGCGCGCCGTTGACCTCCCCCACCTCGGCGGCGATGACGGCGTGCCGGGCGGGATCCCAGCGGTCGCGGCGGACGAAGACGAGATCTCGGATGGTCTCGTCGACGCCGTTGCCGAGGCTGCTACCGGCCCGGCACAGGCACCCCTCGGCGGGGATCTCGACCGCGGCACGTCTGGATAGGGCGTCGGTTCCGGCGAGGGGCCGCATCTGCAGCACGTACAGCCGCGGGCCGCGGCGCTCGGCGTGTCGGTTCCTGGGGCGACCCCAATCCCCCATCTCCACCGCCAGCTCGATCTCCACCGGACCCCCGAGACCCTCACGGCCGATGTCCAGCAAACGGTCGAGGGTCGACGCCAGGGGGATCGACCGGTGCTTCAAGATGTTGTTGAAGGTCACCAGCCGGGGCCCGCGGTGGCGAAGGTCGTCCCGAACCGCCCTCTCCTCCACCACATACACGCTACCCACTGCCCCGAGGGTACCGTCCTCCTCCGCCGCCGCCAGCTCGTAGCGCTTCACCGCCGCCGCCAGGTCGGCGTAGGACTCGCCGCAGCAGTGATCGAGGTCGAGGGCGTAGAAGCAGCGCTGGCTTTGATCGAGGAAGCTCTTGGGGTTCGACAGCTGGGGCACCACCTCAGGATGCCGGGGACTGAAGCTCAGGGCCGAAGCTCCCTCCACCACCTGTCGGCCGAGGCCAAGGGCGAGGTGGACGACACCGTCCTTCGGCCGCTGCGGCTCCAGGGGATAGAAGTTGAAGGACTGGGCGACTCCGGAGAAGGTGGGGTAAAACCGACGTCCGTGGCGGCGGCCGACCACGGGCTGGATCATCACCGCCATCTTCTCTTCCTCAACCCGATGCCCCGTCGACCGCAGGTAGGCCTTCGCGTCGGCGAAAAAGGTGGAGGCGTAGACCAGCTTGACCGCCGCCGCCAGCTCGCGGGTACGGACGGCGTCGTCCGCCGCGGCGTTCGGCAACATGAAGGTGGAATAGACCCCTGCAAGGGGCTGGTGGACGGAATCCTCCAACAAGCTGGAGGACCGCACCGCCAGGGGCCCGTCGAGCTCGCGGACGAGGAACCCCAGGTCGTCCACCAGGGGCTCCGGCAGCTCCCCCGCCAAGAAGCGGCGCTCCAGCTCCCCGTCGTCGGTGCAGGCGTAGGCGAACTCCCGGAGGCCGTTGCGGTCGAGGAAGGCGTCGAAGCCGTCCACGGCGATCACCACCGTCTTCGGCAGCAGGATCGGCAACCCGTCGAGCTCGACGCGCCCTTCGACGTCGACCTCGTCCACCCCGTCGAGCTTGGCTTCCCCGAGGTTGGCCAGGCGCATGTTGAGGAAGGCGACGCCCCTCGCCTTACCGCCGAGGGAACCGGAGCCGATACGGGCGAAGGCCTCCGCCTCGAAATCCGCCCGGCTGAACTCCGAGACCACCCCCCGGTGGTTCTCCCGGTGGACCTCCCGCAGGGACCGCAGCAGGTACTGGCGGGTGGCGTCGACGCCACCCGGATCGAGGAAGATCGAGTGGCGACGGATCTCCTCGGCGAGGTCGAACTCGCTCCGCGCCATGAGCCAGATGGAGAAGTGGTCGTGCTCGGCGTGGTAGCGAATCGACTCGTCGGGGACGGTGGCCAGCTTCTGCTTCAGCTCCCGGAGATCCTTCGCGCGATCCAGCTCCTGCCCTTCGGGATTGCGAAAGACGAAGGCGCCGAAACCGAGGGTCTCGTTCAGAAAGCCCCGGAGACGGGCCAGCAGGCTGGGGGAACCCTTGTGGAAAAACTGGGCCCTTTGGCTCTGGACCTGGTGGGCGTGCTTGACCTCCGCCGACTGCACGAGGATCGGCAGGTCCGGCACCAGCTGCCGAGCCCTCCCCACCAACTGCAGGCCCGACGCCGCCGTCGGGTCGAGGCTGCCCCCCCGCGGCAGGTCGACGTCGCAGATCAACGCCAGCAGATAGCGGCGGTAGCGCTCCAGCAGCGCCAACCCTTCATCGAAGGACGTCGCCAACAGGATTTTCGGCCGCGACTTCATGTACATCTGCCGCAGGATCTCGTTGGCGCCGCCTTCGGAGTGGAGGGAGCGGGACTGGTGGAGGAGCTCACGGTAGAGGATTCCGAGGAACGACGAGTAGTCGTCGGGGGAGTCCTCCACCACCACGATGACCCGCACCTGGCCCTCGGCGATGTCTGCGTCGATGTTCTGCCGATCCTCGACGTACATCATCAGCGCCGGGAGGATCTTCGGATCCCCGCGCCACAGGAAGGCGCCGTCGATGGCGCCGGGGTCGAGGCCCCCCCGCAGGTCGTGGAGCTCCTTGCGGTCGAGGGCGAGCACCACCACCGGCCGACCCGGATGGCGCCGCTTCACCTCCAGTCCGAAGGCGTTGACGTCCCGCAGGCCGGTCATCGCCACCACGAGGTCGAAGCGGCGCTGCTCCAGCATCTCCAGCGCGGCGGCGGCGGAGGGGGCCTGGGTGAAGCGGGGGGCCGAGGGCAGAGAAAGGACGCTGTACTCGAGGAAGACCTGTTCGGTGAGCTGGCCGTCCTGTTCGAGGTTGAAGGCGTCGTAGGGGGACGACACCAGCAGAACCTCCAGGACCCGGTAGGGCATCAGGTCCCGGAAGCGTAGGGCCCGAAGAGTCTGCTGGCGGCGTCCAGGCACGGCGGTCTTACACGACCCCTTGATCCAGCATCGCGTCGGCGACCTTGATAAAGCCGCCGATGTTGGAGCCGTCGACGTAGTTCACGAAGTCCCCGTCCCGCCCGTGCTCGACGCAGGTGGCGTGGATGTCCTTCATGATCTTGTGGAGGCGCTGGTCCACCTCCTCCCGGGTCCAGGACATGCGCAGGGAGTTCTGCGACATCTCCAGCCCCGACACGGCGACGCCGCCGGCGTTGGCGGCCTTGCCCGGGCCGTAGAGAATCCCGGCGGCGAGGAACGCCTCCACCGCCTCCGGGGTCGACGGCATGTTCGCCCCCTCGGTCACGCACACGCAGCCGTTCGCCAGAAGGGCCTTGGCGGCGTCACCATCGAGCTCGTTCTCCGTCGCGCAGGGCATGGCGACGTCGCAGGCCACCGACCAGGGGCGCTCCCCCTCCAGATACGTCGCCTCCGGGTAGCGCTCCGCGTACTCGGAGATTCGGCCCCGGCGATGGTTCTTGAGGTCGAACACGTAGGCCAGCTTGTCGGCGTCGAGCCCGCCGTCGTCGACGATGGTGCCGCCGGAGTCCGAGAGGGTCACCACCGTGGCCCCCAGCTCGAGGGCCTTCTGGGCCGCGAACTGAGCCACGTTGCCGGCCCCGGAGATCGCCACCCGCTTGCCGGCGAACGTCTCCCGGCGGCGGGCCAGCATCTCCGCCGCGAAGTAGACCGCGCCGTAGCCCGTCGCTTCCGGCCGGATGAGGGACCCACCCCAGCCGCGGCCCTTGCCGGTGAGCACGCCTGTGAACTCGTTGGCCAGTTTCTTATACATGCCGAACAGGTACCCGATCTCCCGGCCGCCGACGCCGATGTCGCCCGCGGGCACGTCGGTGTTTGGGCCGATGTGCCGATACAGCTCCGCCATGAAGGACTGGCAGAACCGCATGACCTCGTGGTCGCTCTTGCCCTTCGGGTCGAAGTCCGAGCCGCCCTTGCCGCCCCCCATGGGGAGGGTCGTCAGGCTGTTCTTGAACACCTGCTCGAAGGCGAGGAACTTGAGGATGCCGAGGTTGACGCTGGGATGGAAACGCAGACCGCCCTTGTAGGGGCCGATGGCGCTGTTCATCTCGATGCGGAATCCTCGGTTGACCTGGACCTCGCCGCGGTCGTCGGTCCAGGGGACCCGGAACATCAGCACCCGCTCGGGCTCCACGATGCGCTCCAGGATCTTGCCCCGCTGGTAACGGGGGTTCCGCTCGATGACCGGCCAAATGGATTCGACGACCTCCCGCACGGCCTGGTGGAACTCCCTTTCGGAGGGATTCCTGGCGGTGACCTGCTGCATGAATGCGTCGATGGGCTGGGACATGGGGCCTCCTGAGTCCTGGAGAGGAGTCTTGACGCATCCGGGTTTCGGATCCGTCGTGTTGTCGAGGGGGAATCGAGAACGGCGAGATTCTATCTGGCCAGGAGCCGCGGTGTCGCCACCCTGTCCCCTTCCCCCCTACGCGTCCTTTCCCGGGCCGAACCGCGGACCGTATCTATGCCGGAATCCCCCCCGAACGCAGGACCCGGGGGGCGGCGGGCGCCCATCAAAAAAGCCCGCGGCGCGGGCCGCGGGCTTCGCTTCTGGGGATTCGATCGACGATCAGTACCGGTAGGCCAGGCGGGCGTACCAGAACGCACCGTTGAATCCGAAGGGCGAGAACTGGCTGTAGAGGTTGCCGACGCCGGCGCGGGCACCGGGGTTCTCGGTCGGGAAGGTGTCGAAGATGTTCTGCCCGCCGAGGGTGAAGGTCACCGCTTCGTTCCAGGTGTAGGCGACCTCGGCGTCCACCAGATATTCACCGTCGTACACCTGGCCATCTTCGGAGTCGAACCACTCGTCGAAGAAGCTGACCCGACCCAGCAGACGCCAGTTCTCCCGCAGGTTGTGGTTCACCGCAACGTTCCAGCGGGTCTCCGGCAGGGCCTCCTGCAACTCCCGAATACGGGTGGCGTCGAGGGTGTCGGGGTTGAACTCCGTGACGTCGGTCTCGGTGAAGTTGAACAGGAAGCTGAAAGTGGTCCGTCCCTCCAGGGCGTACGGGGTGTAGGTCGCCACCAGGTCGAGGCCGGTGGTCTCGGTCTCGAAATCGTTGGCGAAGAAGCGGAAGTTCTGCAGGTTGGCGGCGCTGGTCACGCCTTCGGCGATCAGCTGGTCCACCTCGTCGGCGGTCAGCTCGAAGAGCTGGGTCACCGCCAGGCGATCCTTGAGCTCGATCCGGAAGAGATCGGCGGTGACGTTCCATTCCCCGAGCTCCCAAACGGCGCCGAGGGCGTAGTTCACCGACTGCTCGGCCTCCAGGGGCTCACCGCCGCGGAGCTGGGCGACCCGGGAGGACGACGGGATGGTGCCGTTGTTCACCAGTTCCTGGGTCGCCAGATCGAACTCCGTCGACACGTTGAAGGCGTTGGACTGGCCCGGGGTCGGGGCGCGGAATCCGCTGCTCAAGCTGGCGCGGGCGGAGAAGGTGTCGGAGAAGCGGTAGCGGCCGGCGAACTTGCCGTTGACGGTGGTTCCGAAGTCTTCGAAGTCCTCGAAGCGAACCGCCGCGCCCACGTTCCAGCCGTCACCGGTGAGCTCCAGGTCACCGTAGACCGCGAAGTTGCTGCGGCTCCAGTCGCCGGCGGCGATGGGGCCGAATCCCGGGAAGCCGTTGGAGGCGGCGCTGAAGCCCTGCTCCGCCAGCGGACCAATCTCGTAGGACTCCCGCTGGCCGATGCCGATCTCGAACGTCTCGTCCCTCCACTCGACGCCGGCGGCGATGTTTGCGAAGTCGTTGACGGCGTAGGAGACGTCGAAGTTGAAGCTCAGCTCTTCCTGCTTGTAGAGGCCAGGGTCGAACTCCGTCGGGGTGTTGGGACCGAGGGACGCGTTCACCGTGTTGAAGATGAAGAAGTCCACCTCGTTGGAGCCGGTGCTGACGCTGGCGTCCCAGAACATGCCGCCCTCGGTCTGACCCTTGAGGCCGGCGACCACGGAGGTGTCCTCCACGTCACCGCCGAAGTTCGGGGTGAAGCCGCCGGGGAACAGCTCCTGGAAGCTGAAGCAGTTGGGGTCGGCGAAGATCTGGGCCAGGGCCGCCGGATCGGGGACGTTGTTGGTGATGTTGACCACCGGGCAATTCGCCGAACCGTCGAGGATGCCGTCCTGGGCGTCCAGCAAATCCCCCACCAGCAGGGTCTGGCCGCCGTCGCCGCTGAACACGGCGCTGCGGGTGTTGGGGTTACGGAAGTAGAAGCCGCCAGTGACCGTCTTCGAGACGTAGTTGGCGTGGGCGTAAAACTGGTTTCCGCTCTCCATCGGAACGCCGAAGTTGCCCCAGAACTTGAAATCGTCCTCTATCTCCGGGGAACCCCAAATCTGGGCCGGATTGGCCACCGCCGAGTTGCCGGCGGCGATCAGACCGGCGGCGTCGTCACGCTGGACGCTGCGGTCCGTCGGGTCGGAGGAGCCGTACTCGACGCTGAGGTTGGCGAAGCCGTACTCCCCGAGGGGCAGGCCGATGTTGCCGGCGAAGGTGACGGTGTCGCCGTCCCCCTCCTGGAACCCACCGGTGCGGACCTCGAAGGAGCCCCCCTGCCTGTCGTCCTTGAGCATGAAGTTCATCACGCCGGCGATGGCGTCGGAGCCGTACTGGGCCGAAGCGCCGTCCCGCAGCACCTCCACCTGCCTGAGGGCGATCGACGGGATGGCGGAGATGTCCGGTCCCTGGGCGCCGTCGGCGACGCCGTTCCCCAGCCAGTAGATGACCGCGGCGCGGTGGCGACGCTTGCCGTTGACCAGCACCAGGGTGTGATCCGGAGCCAGGTTGCGAAGGTTCGCCGGCCGCACGACGGTGGCCGCGTCGCTGATGGGCTGGGTGTTGACGTTGTACGAGGGCACCAGATTGCGGAGTTGGTTCGACAGGTCGGTGTCGCCCTGGTTGACGAAGTCGTCCGAACCGATGACGTCGATCGGCACCATCGACTCGACCACCGAACGGGGTCGGGCGCGGCTACCGGTCACCACGATCTCTTCACCGAACTCGGTCTCCGGTTCGGCTTCGGCGCCGTCCCCGTCTTCCGAGCCGCTCGGCTCGCCTTCGCTTTGCCCGGTCGCCTCGGCGCTTTCCTCCTGCGCCCCCGCCATCCAAGGCAGGCCAACGAACAAGGCGAAAACCAGCCCCAGCCTCAGAAGCATCGATCCAACTCTGCGCTCGTCCATAGTGTGCTCCTCAATCCGCGACGGGACCCGTCGCGGATGCGTGTCGCGGACCGGCGCCGAGCCCACGGGCATCCGAATCGATGAACTGGCAGCGCCTGTCCCAAAGCCCACGGGGCCTGAAACGCCAGTCTTATTGCGAATTCATCAGAACTTCACATTGGACGCTACCAGGCCCGTCGACGGGGCGTCAATGGACCCATGGCCCTCACGTGAGGCATTACCCCGCCAGGCCCCACTCTCCCTGTGCGACACCGGAACCGCTCACCGCGGAGCCCGGAGGCCTGGGGACCCCAGGGCGTACGCTAGACGGCAAGGACAAACTTCCATCGGCCGACCTGCCCCGACCGACGGCTACCTCCGAAGACGCGGGAACGGGGTAGAGAAGCCCCGGCGACGCCCACGGCGGTTCCCAGCTTACTGAGATTGGGCCTAGCGAAATTCGGCGGCGCGGTGGACCATCCGGCCCGCCACCACCGTCGCCAAGATCCGCCCTTCAAGGAGTGCCCCGGGATCAGTGTCCCCGAGCACAAGGGGGTCCACGTCCAGCACCGTCATGTCCGCCCAGCGGCCCGGCGCCAGGACCCCGGTGTGCTCCTCCCAGTGGGCGGCAAAGGCCGACCAGGAGGTGTAGCCCCGGAGGGCCTCCTCGGCGGTCATCCTCTGCTCGGGGAACCAACCCTCCGCCGGCTCGCGGTTCGCGTCCCGCCGGGTGATGGCGGCGTGGAGACCGTAGAAGATGTCGTGGTCCGACCCGGCGAGATCGGAATTGAAGGTCAGCCGGGCTTCGGCGCGGCGGAGGGTGCGCCAGGCGTAGGCCCCCCGAACGCGCTCCGGGCCGAGGCGATCCTCCGCCCAGGCCATGTCCTCCACCGCGTGGGGGGGCTCCATGGATGCGATGACCCCGAGCTCGGCGAAGCGGGGGACGTCGTCGGGGTGGACCACCTGGGCGTGCTCGATTCGGTGCCTCTGCGCCCGGATCGCCGGGTCGTTCCCCTGGACCGAGTCCAGGAAGTCCAGGGTCTCGCGGTTGCCGGCGTCGCCGATGGCGTGGATCCCCACCTGGAATCCCCCCCGCATCATGTCGGCCACGAGGGCTTCGTCGAAGCCGTAGGTATCGCCGCTGGTTCCGCGGTGGCCGGGTCGGTCGGCGTAGTCCGCCAGCAGGCGGGCGCCCCGGGATCCGAGGGCGGCGTCGTAGTACGCCTTCACCGAGCGGACCGCCAGCTTCCCGCCGGTGCCGTCGAGGGGACCGCGGTCCAGCCACTCTCTGCACAGCTCCGCGTCGCGGGCAGAAAGCATGGCGTAGACCCGGATCGGCAGTTCCCCCGACGCCTCCAGATCTTGGAGCGCCGCGACGTGGCCGCGGCTGGACCCGGCCTCGTGGACCGCCACGTAGCCGTCCCGGGCCATCTGCCGCAGGCCCGCCAGTAGAAAGCCCTGCTCCTGATCAGCGGTAGGTTCCGGCACGGCGGACCGCAGCAAGGGGCCGGCCCGGTTGAGCACGACCCCCGAAGGATCGCCTGAGGCGTCCCGCAGGATCTCGCCGCCGTCGGGGTCCGGAGTGGCTCGGGTGATGCCGGCCCGCTCGAAGGCCAGGCGGTTGCCCCAGGCAGCGAAACCGTGGAGTGAATCCAGCAGGACGGGGTGGTCGGGGACCGCCGCACTGAGGCGCTCCATCGTCGGATAGCGATCGGCCCAGGCCCCTTCGTCCCAGCCGCTGCCCAGGATCCACTCCCCCGCCGGCGTCACCTCCGCCCGCGCCGCCACCTGGGCGACGGCCTCCTCCTCCGTCGACACCCCCACGAGATCCACCCGAAAGGCCCTCTCCCCAAGACCGGAAACGTGGGTGTGGGAATCCACCAACCCGGGGACCACCGTGGCGCCGCCGAGCTCCACCACGTCGGTCTCGGGCCCCACGAACGCCCGGGCACCGGCGGCGTCCCCCACGAAGATGATCCTGTCCCCCCGCACCGCCACGGCTTCGGCGTCCGGACGCCAGCCGTCCGCTGAGTGGGGCGCGTCCGCGGCGGGGGTGCCTTCGGCGTCGGGCTCCCCCCAATCCAAGGTATAGACCCTGCCCCCGGTGAGGACCAGATCCGCGGGGGCCTTCTCAAGCGAACCGACCCCGGTCGGCGGCGGGGCCTCGGCTCCGCAGGCCACCAAGGCCGAGGTCAGAACGGCGAGGGCGAACCGCTGCAGGGGACGCAGATCGAACGTGTGGCTTCCGGACATCGACGGACTCCTGGGGTCGGGATCTGGGACGGCGAGGAACGTCCTACCCTATCGCCCCTGGCCCAGACTCCCCTCGGGTCTCAGCGCCGGCGGCGGGGTTTGAGGACCGCGCACCCCAGGGGCGTCGTGAGGGCGGTGGACACACCGTCCCCGGCCGCCATCTCCCGCAGGGCGTCGAGGGCCCAATGCTCGGTCACCCGCTCAAAGGGGCCCGAGTGGTCGTCGATGGCGCCGCGGTAGACGAGGGAACCGCCGCCGTCGAACAGGAAGACTTCCGGCGTCCGCGTCGCCCCCAGGGCTTCCGCCAGGGCCGAGTCGGCGTCGACCCAATAGGGGAATCGAAAGCCCTGCTCCTCCAAGAGCTCGGCCATCGCCTGCGGAGAATCCTCCGCCTTCCGCTTCCGCGCGTTGGAATTCACCGCCACGAAGCCGATGCCCTGCTCCTCCGCCAGCTCCGCCATCTTCGGCAGGCGGTCGAACCAGTCGACGGCGTAGGGGCAGGTGTTGGAGAGAAAAACGAACACCGACCCCGCCTCCCCGAGTAGATCCCCCACCCGTCGCCGACCGTCGTCGAGGTCCGCCAGTTCCAGAGCCAGGGCCGCCTCCGGCACCCCCTCGCCGATCTGGACCCCCGGCAGCTCCGGCGGCGGAGCGGCGTGGCCGAGGGCGGCCACCAGTCCGAGGGCGATGGCGGCAAGTACGGGGCGGGGTCGTCGGGGCATCGGCGGGATCTCCAAGGTGGTTTCGCGTCCTCCCCAGTGTATCGACCCGGCGAGGGCTAGGACCCTCCCGAACAGGTGGCGAAGGCGTCGGTGTCGAAGATCGGCGCGAAGGGATCCCCCACTGGGCTGCCGTAGACCTTCACCTCGCCGGTCTCCGTGTCCGTCACCGTCACGTCCACTCCGACGTCGGTGAGGCCGGAGGTGAACACCCAGAAACGCGGCACCGCACCGGCACAGGCGTCCAGGACCTTGAGCACCACCTCCACGTTGTCGTCGTCGAAGAACCAGAAGTAGCCGGTGTCGGCGGTCAGCGGAACGGCGGCGGCGGCGGCCGGCAGGCCGGTGGTGGACCAGGAGGCTTCCACCGCGAATCTCCCGTCCGCCAGGCAAAGGCGCTGGGGGGACGGCGAGCAGGCATCTATCCTAACCACGGAATTCGCCCGCGTTTCACTAGCTGGCGGTGGGGTCTCCCGCTTGGAACGCATCGCTGAAGGGCCACGGGGGTCGGGGGCATCACAGGTGGCGAAGGCGTCGGTGTCGAGGACCGGCTCGAAGGGCGACCCCAGTGGGTTGGCGTAGGACCGCGTCTCGCCGCTAAGGGTGTCGGTCACCGTCAGCGTCGCCTCCACGTCGGTCAAGCCGGCGGCGAAGACCCAGAAACGGTCGAAGGGATCGACGCAGGCGTCGAGCACCTTCACCACCGCCTCGACGTTCTGCGGGTCGAAGAACCAGAAGTACCCCGTGTCCGCGGTCAGCGCTTGGGCCTTCCCTCGGCCGGCTTCGCCGAAGATGTCACGCCAGGTCATCTCGACCCGGAATCGACCGCCGTTCAAACACAGGACGGTGTCGGTCGGGACACAGGCGGCGAGGTCCACCCCATCGAGGGCAAAGTCGAGCCCTTCCTGGATTCCGTCGCCGGAAACCACGACCGGCGTGCCCGCGAAGGGGTCACAACCCCCTTGGGAGGCCGGCCCGTCCGGGCAGGGAATGCCATCAAACACCTGGTCGACGCCGCCCTGCCCGTTGTCGGTGGACAGGAACCAGGTTCCGCCGATCGTCACAAAGCTGAATCGGCCGTCGGCCCCAGTCGGTCCGCCCTGAAAACGGTCCCCTTCGGACCAAAGGTCGATCTGGACGCCGGGGATACCCACCCCCGTCTCCGCCTGGGTCACACGGCCCCGCAGGCCCCGGCGTGGGTCCAGGGCGAAGTCGATCTCCGACGTGATCTGCCCCACGGTCACCTCGATAGGGGTCCCGGCGAACAGGTCACAGCCCTGCGGACAAGGCTCGCCGGGGTAGACCTGGTCTCCATAACCGGAGGCGGAGACCCTAGCGACCGCGATAAAACGGCCGGTGCGAAGCCCCAAGACCTCGTATCGACCGTTCCTGTCGAGCACCGACGAGGCGATGTACAGGCCGTTCGGGTCGTAGACGTCCACAAAACCGTTGTCGACCGGCGAGCCGTCCCACGCGTCCCGGACGGTACCCGAGATGCTTCCAAGCCGCTTCATGGAGAGATCAACGCCGTCGATTTCCTGACCGAGGTCAAGGGTCAGGGGGGTTCCCCCAAGCGGGTCACAGACCGGGTCACAATCAAAACCCTCATAGAGCGTGTCCACATAGCCTGCGCGGACGGCCACCAAGAAGTAGGTCCCCGCCTCCAGGCGGACCACTTCGAAACGCCCGCCACCGTCGGTGCGGGCGCTGCTGTCGACGAGAGACCCCGAGGCGTCGTAGACCAGGAAGCTGGCGTTCCCCAAGGGCGCACCCTCGACGGCGTCGAGCACCCGGCCATGGATCGAAGCGCCGCGGGACAGCTCGAAGTCGATTCCGGTGGTCGCCTGCCCCGCCGCCACCTGCACCAGGTCTCCGAGGGCGGTGTCACACGTATCCCGTCCACAGGTCACCCCTTCCCACAGGCCAGGCAGGTAGGGACTCCCCTCGGCTCCGCCGACAGCCACGAAGTAGCCGCCGGGACGGCGACCGGTGACCTCGTAGCGCCCGTCCCCATCCGTCGAGGCGACGCCGAAGACCGCGCCACCCCCTTCGGAGACGATCGCCACCTCTTGGTCCGGGAGCGGAGCACCCGTCGAGGCGTCGGTCACCCGACCCTCGATGCTCCCCAGGCTGCCCCGGGTAGGATCCCCCGCCGCTGAAAGGGAATGGACGGAGCTCGAACCGGCCCACAGCAACAGGGCCATCGACAAGATCAAGAAGCGGGTGATGTTTTCGAAGGACCGTGCGGACGGGATGGTTCCGGACATGACTCTCCCCTGCGGGTTGATAGATCAGTGCAGGGGACGCGTAGCGCCCCCTGGATCCCCCGCACGAAGCCCGAAGACTTTTCGCCGCCGCTCCTTCCTACTGGACCGGCGGCCTACAGGACAGAACCTAGTCGGAGTCCGCCGACAGCGCCGTCAAGGGTGCGAAGGGGTCGTCCCCCGGCTCCAGCTCCCCGAGGGTCGCGGCGCCCCGCACGTCCGAGAGCACCAGCTCGAAAAGGGGCGTCTTGTGACGGGTGGCGACCTTGGCCCCGGTGTCGAGGTCGATCCAGTCGTCCCACGACGCCCGCACACCGTCCACCGGCAAGATCTGGGTCCACATCCGCCACGCGGTCGGTAGATCGTTCTCCCCCAGCTGCCAGAGGTAGGCGTCCCCGGGGGTCACCCCGCCGGAGGAGTAGGTCACCAGCAGACCGCCCTCCTCGCCGTCCACCAGGCCCCGCTCGGTGCCGTCGTCGAAGAGCTTGGCGATGGGGTTGAGCCAGAAGCTGTCGTTGCACCAGTGGGACCACGCCGCTTCGAGGAGCTCATCCGCCGCCGCACCCTCCACCGCTTCCCCTCCGGTACGGGCCACACCGCGGCGGGTGGTGAGGTCGAGGAGCACCTCGTGGTCGCCCCAACGCACCCGGGAGAGCTGGCGCTGGCGGTCCCAGAGGTGCTGCTGGCGACCTCCGAAATCCCAGGTGACGGCCCCCGTCCGCTGCCACGCCTCCACGTCCACCGCGGCCATCATCCGCTCCGCCGTGGCGTCCGCCTGCGGTCCCACCTCCGCCTGGGGCCTGGGTTTGTCGAGAACGCGGAGGGTGATGCAGCCCCCCACCAGCGCCAAGGTCAGCAGGATGAGGCAGCCGAGGCCGAGACGGCGGGCCAAGGAGGACTTTTTGGATGTCGTGGTGCTCATGGTGATCAAGATGCTGTCACGAATCGGCCCGAAGGTTTCAATGGGGAAGACGATCCCGGACCGCCGCGTAGGTCCGGGTCCCCACCAGCGCCGCCAGCCAAACCACCGCCGCGCCGGCCACGCCGTAGCCCATGAGTGCGTACATCGGCCCCGGACACGCCCCCGTCAGCCCCCAGCCGAGACCGAACAGGGTACCGCCGAGCCAATATCGACGGCTCGCCCCCGGGCCCCAGCGCTTGGGCTCCGGGGTCGTCCCGGCTCCGTTCAGCGCACCCACGCCGAACCGGCGAAGGAGCCAAAGGGCCAGGACGCCGGTGGCGATGGCGCTGGCGATCACCCCGTACATGTGGGGGCTCTGGAAGCGGAACATCTCCTGGATGCGGAACCAGGACACCACCTCCGACTGGATCAGGACGACACCGAAGAAGGTGCCGATGAGCAGGTGGGCCACCAGCTCCCAGGGTCCAGCGGAGGAGGCGCCAGCGCTTCGTTGGGATTCGGACATTTCAGCCTCCGAGGAGGATCGGCAGCAGGAGGTGGGTGGCGGCCAGGCCACCGGCGAAGAAACCGAACACCGCCACCAGGGACGGCAGCTGAAGGTTGGCGAGGCCCGAGATCGCGTGCCCTGACGTGCAACCCCCAGCCCAGCGGGCGCCGAAGCCCACCAGGAATCCGCCGACCACTAGGACGACGAACCCCGCCGGCGTCGCCAGCGCCTCCGGAGCGTAGAGCTCCTCCGGCACCAGCCCCGGTCCCACCGAGACCCCGAGCTCCGCCAGGTCGGCGCGGGTCTCGGGGGAGACCGCCACCGGCTCCCCGGTGGACAGGAAGGCCCCCGCCAGCCCGCCGCCGAAGACGATGCCGGCGACGAACACCAGGTTCCATAGGCCCGTCCGCCGCCAGTCGTAGCGTAGGAAGGAGCTCCTGCCCGGCGCCGCCGCGGCGCACAGGTGCCGCAGGCTCGACGAGACCCCGAAGGACCTCCCCCCCACCCACATGAGCAGCGCCACCGTCAGTCCAATGAGGGGCCCGGCGACGAACCAGGGCCAGGGTCTAGCGATCAGCTCGATCATGGTCATCTCCGATCTGGATCACGGGATCCGAAAAATTCCGTCAAAGGAGCTTTGGAAGGCTACGCCAGAGGATCCAAAGGCCGACGACCACCAAGAAGGCGGCGAAGCCCCGGCGCAGCTGCGCCTGGGGCACCCGAGCCCCCAGGGCGCGGCCGACCCCGCTGCCCACGGCCCCCACCGCCGCCACCGTCAGCAGCACCCCCCAGTCGAGCTCAAGGCCCAGGCGGTCGAGGACCGCGACGTATTTGGCGAAGCCGGTGAAGGATTTGAGGGCGATGATCACCAGGCTGGTACCCACCGCGAGGTGCATCGGCAGGCCCCCGAGGAGCACCAGGGCGGGGACGATGAGAAAGCCTCCCCCGACCCCCACGAAGCCGGTCAGCGCCCCCACCGCCAGACCGTCCATCCCCACCAGGAAGGGGTGTCGGCGGCCCCCCGGATCGTCGCCAACGGGGGGCCGAACCATCAGCACCGCCGCCAGAAGCATCACGGCGGCGAAGACCGCCAGTTGGAGGGTGCCGGACACCCGGCCGCCGAGCCAGGCGCCGCCGTAGGTGCCCGCCATCCCGGGCACCCCGAAGAGGGCCACGCTGCGCCAGTCGACCCGCTTCCCATGGGCGAACTGGAGCCCGCCAGCGGCGGCGATGGTGCCGACGACGAAAAGGGAGCCGGCGATCGCCGTCTTCTCGTCCTGACCCAGCAGGTACACGAGCACCGGCACCGTGAGAATCGAGCCCCCGGAGCCCAGCAGCCCCAGGGACAGGCCGATGGCCAGGGCCCCCAGCCAGGCGGCGGCGTCAGGCACCGCCGGGGGCACCGGCCGCGGCCGCGGACCCTTGGCCAGCGAGCCGGGAGGCGTCCAGAACGGCGATCAGGTTGGCGACGTCGTCATCGACATAGACGACCTCACGGCCCTTCCGTTCCAAGAAGGCGGCGGCGACCGCGGCCCGGGCGCCGGATCGACAGTGGACCCACAGCGGTCGGTCCTCGGGCACCTCGGCGAGGCGGGGCAGCAGGCGGGTGTGGGGGATCAGGAGGGCCCCCGACAGGCCGCCGCCCACGGTCTCCGCCGCCCCCCGCACATCCAGAACTCGGACATCGCCCTGAAGCTCCGTCAACAGCTCTCCGAAGTCGGCGACCCGCGTGCTGTGGAGAAGATGGGCCAGGGCAGGGTCCTCCAGCACGTCCGGTTCCACCGCCGCCACTACGCGATCGAAGCCGATCCGCACCAGGTCGCGGATCGCCTCCCCCAGCCGCCCCTTCTCCACCACCAGGAGGAGATCCTCGTCGGGCTCCACATAGGAGCCCACCACCGTCGGGAAGGTGCGATCGAGGGGCGCCAGCAGGGAGCCCCGCAGATGCCCCGCCATGAACGCCCGACGGTCGGTCCGCGTGTCCACGACGACGGTTCCGTGGCTGTCCCGGGAGTCCAGGAAGCTAGCCAACCCCGCGGGGTCCAGATGGACCGGTTCGGGGAGGTTCCCGAGCACCGATGGGCCCATCTTGTTGAGATGCTTCATGGTCGCGAAATACGGCGGCGGTTCCGGCTGGCCGTCGAGGATCGCCTGGACGAATCTGTCTTCCCCCAGGCGCGCCGCATCGATGGAGGCGTTGTACCGCTTTTCGTACCCGACGGTGGACGACGGCACGGCCCCGAGGGCTTTACCACAGGCGCTGCCGGCACCGTGGGCGGGCCACACCTGGACGAATTCCGGCAGCTCCAAGAACCGGCCCACGCTGCGGTGGAGGGCCCGGGCGGAGGGTTCCATCTGCCCCGCGATACCCGCCGCCGACTCCAGGAGATCCGGACGCCCTAGATCGCCGACGAAGACGAAGTCGCCGGTGGCGATACCCATGGGCTCCGCCGCCCCCGAGCCCCGGTCGGTCACCAAGAAGCTCAGGTGCTCGGGGGTGTGACCCGGCGTGTGGACCGCCTCGATCTCGATGTTGCCCACGGCGAAGGTGTCGCCGTGTTTTAGCAGGTGGACGTTCTCCGCGGTCTTCGCCCACTCGTACTTCCAATCCCCGTCCCCTTCGTCCGAAAGGTAGAGGGCCACGCCGCCGAGGGCCGACAGCTCCCGCGCTCCGGAGAGAAAGTCCGCATGGATGTGGGTCTCCGCCAC